>JAJYWC010000011.1 GCA_021791695.1 archaeon
TAGCCAATGACAGGAAGATCTACGTGACATCAGTCGATGACCCCCTCGCGGCTGTGCCAGGCTGGGATGGTGAGATGCTCCCCATACCGTTCGCGCTCGCCCAGAAGACCGGGAGGCTGAGGAAGCTGGTCGCTGCGGAGCTAGAGGGGAAGGAACCGGACGAGGCTGCCACATCCCTGGCGCAGCGCATGCCCGTCGCGATAGAGGGGATGAAGATGGTGGTCGACGAGGTCCTCGAGCACCTGAGGCGGTCCGCTCCCCTGCCCACCGACGACACCATCCTCGTGGAGGGATGGCAGAAGTACATGATAATCCACAGCTGCTTCGGGGAGAACGTGAACAGGACCCTGATCTACGCGTTCGAGGAAGTCCTCTCAAGGAAGGGCCTGATCAGGCTTTGGTATCTTGACGGCTACAGGATAATGGTCGAGCTGACGACGGACTCGGCCGACATCGACTTGAAGGGGCTCGCGAGGGAGCTCTTCAGCATGACGCCGGAGGAGTTCGAGAGGACCTACGCGGTCGCAGCGCAGAGGAACTTCCCGTTCCCGGGCAGGGTGAAGCAGATAGCCGAGCGGTTCGGTGCCCTGAAGAGGGGCCAGTACATCGCCCATCCGAACCTTTGCTCCCTCCCGACCAGGTTCGAGAACACCCCGGTCTTCGAGGAGGCGCTCCAGGAGACCGGGAGGGACCTGCTGGACATGCGGAGGGCGAAGGAACTGCTCCTCGCCGTCGCTTCGGGGGGCGTGAGGGTCGAGACCTTCCTGGCCGAGGAGAAGCCGACTCCCATAGCGTACCACATACTCTACAAGTACCTCGACGTGCCGGAGCTGATTGCCCCGGACTCGCTGGCCAAGACAACGATCGAGAAGATGAAGCTAAGCATCTATGGCGCTTCGGTGGAGCTCGTGTGCATGAAGTGCGGACAGCCGCAGGGTTTCAGGACGATAGGGGAGATGGCCGAGGAGCCCCGCTGCTCGGCCTGCGCCTCGGGTTTGCTCGCTCCCAGCTTCTGGACTTCGACCCAGGTCTCCAAGCTGGCCAAGCGCAAGCTGGCGAAGGAAGAACTCACGGAGGACGAAGTGTCGGAGCTCGCAAAGGCCAGGAGGTCCGCTGACCTCGTGCTCTCATACGGCAGGCGCGCCATCATCGCGCAGGCGGTCTACGGCATCGGGCCGCAGACGGCGGCGAGGATACTGGCGAGGATGGAGGAGGACGAGGAGAGCTTCTACAAGGAGCTGCTGGAAGCGAAGCTCAAATTCATCGAGACGCGGCCGTTCTGGTAGAACCCAGCAACCAGCGTCAGGGTCCCCTTCAGACCACCATGGCCCGGAGGAAAAAGTCGACTATAGCGTCCTTCGACTTGTCCAAGTCCCCCGTCCGCGAGAAGTGGAACCGCTGGAAGACCACGTGGTTCAGCATCCCTATGAGACAGTCGGCTGCGCTCTTCGGGTCGGTCTTCCTGAACGCGCCCCTCGCGATGCCTCTCTTGACGAGCGAGATGGCGACCTTCCTCACCTCGTCGAGCTCTTCGCTGATCTTCTCGGCGCTGGTGCGGTCAAGCTCTGCCGTCTCTACCATGTACAGCCCGGGTTGGAACGCCTCGGTGGGGAATGATGAGAGATAGATGTCGACGAACCGCTCGACGTTCTCCTTGACGCTGTTCGTCGTTGTCCTGTCACGAAGGAGCCTGATGAACTCCTGCATAGTTACCCGGTGGTTGACGGCGGCCTCGAACAGCCGGCGCTTGTCCTTGAAGTAGTAGTAGATCATCGGGGGCGTGGTCTTCGCCTCTCTGCATACATCCCTGATCGAGACGTTGGCGTACCCCTTCTCAGCGAACAGCTTACCAGCGACCTCGAGAATTGCCGCCGAGCCAAGTTTTGCCTTCAACGCACGGATGAGGAGATGTGGCGATTAATTACCTTGCCCATTGGCGGATCTTCTGACGTCGTAGAGGCAGATCGATATGGGGTGGCGCTGCAGACCGGTCGCGTGGTTAGTAGACGTGGTCCTTGCGCGGTAGGTGAGGGGTCGAAAGACCCCCTCCTCGCTGCTGCTAGCTAACGCCTCCACGCACGGGCTCGACGCATGGCGGACTGAAACGTCGGGTGGCGTGGTCTACTCACAGACTGCCGTAGGGACCCAACTCATCATGGATGTCTTCGAGGGCCTTTTGTCGGGGCTCGGCCTGAGACTCAGCACCGGGAAGCTGAGGATAGCAGGCGAGGTGAATGGATTCGGCTTCATCTCCTTCCACTTCGCCAGGCGGTACCGTCCCTCAAGCAAGAGGGTGCTCATGCACTTTTTCCTTCCAGGGACGCATGGCAAGGTTCAAGGAAGAGGGCAGGTTCCTGACCGCGAAGAGGTTCTGCGACGACAAGGACGAAAAGCGGCTCGCGAATGAGCTAAACCATCGCCAGCTTATTTATTGCAATTGACGATGTGGTGCCAGCCAACCCCGAACCTGTCATCGACTCCGACCTTGACCTTCCTTTCTGTCGGAGTATCAATCACATTGAAGTGAGTCGTGATTGTAACTTCACGGAAGAAATCGGAAAGGAGAGACTGAAGTTCTGCCTTCGAGTAGGGTTCGGCGAAGGGGACTCCGGGGACCCTCTCTATGCTCAGTCCGAGATGCTCGATGGAGTAACTCCAGAGCAGAGAGTCCTTGTTGTAGAACATCCCGATGAAGTGTCCATCGTCCTTCAGCACCCTGCGCACTTCAGACAGGGCAGTCCTGTACTCGGGGATGTGATGCAGGACGCCGAAGGAATAGACTAGGTCGAACGACCTCGGCTCGAAAACAAGCGCACGTGCGTCCATCTGGAGGACGGTGCCCGAGACCTTTGCTTCACCGAAGGTGGAGAGCGTCTCCTTGACCGCGGTATCCGTGAAGTCGATCGCCGTGACCCGTGCGCCGTTCCGAGCAAACTCGGCGGAGTCCAAGCCAGCGCCACACCCGATCTCGAGTACACTCTTGCCTGAGTAGCCCTTGAACGGGATTGTAGACGCCATGTAATCCTGCAGATTGTAACGCATCTCTCTCCTGGTCTCGTAGGAGGGCTTTTCCTTCAGGTCGCGGAACGACCATGGTATGTTGGCGGCCCAGTACGTCATTGCGTCTGACAAACTATCAGACGCGTGCCCAATTATGGTAATTAACTATTGGCTATGACTTCATCCCGTATGTTAACGGCGATGTACAGTGACCGCTTTCCACGGTCAGAATCTCTGCACTGTCTTTACCCTAACTAGCGTTAGTTAAACGCTTATCTTGGGTGCGTCGCTGGGCGCGCCTCACGCATGGCTTCTAACAGGAGCAGACGGCTTGCCCTGGCAAGCCTCTTCGGAGTGTTGATCCTCGTCACGATGGGCTTCATGCCCGCCCCGACGTCCGATTTCCTGATTGTTTTCGAGGCGTTCTTCCTCGCGCTCAGTTTTCTCGTCATAGGGAGGGGCGGAGCAAGCTACGTGGGCATCGTGGCTGGGCTCTTGATAACGACCGTGAAGCTCTCCTTCTTCCCCTACGACCTCGCGTTCTCGGCCCTTTTCGGAGTGCTCGTAGACGCGACCGGTCTTGCGCTCGGAGCCAAGAGTGGCACGACGGCGAGGACGGCGAGGCTAGTGGCGGCTATGACGGTCAGTACGGGGATAGTAGGCTTCTCGGCGTACTACATCACGGCAGTGGTGACCAACATCGTTCCGAACGAGGTCGGCCTAGACGCCTCGGTACTGGTATTCGGTATCGTCAGCGGCGCCGTGGGAGGATATGTAGCGGCCCGGGTCTGGAACAGATACCTGAGCTCGAGGTTCTGAGCGCCGCGTTTCCGTGGAGGACATCTGGCGCGCTTAAATGACCAGCGGGCCGGACTCAGGAAAGCAAATGAAGATCCGTAAGGCGCTTGAGCGGTTCGAGGCGTATGGCTGGGAGACCCCGACCTACGAGATAGCAGAGAAGACGGGACTCCCGCCAGAGAAGATAGTCAGGCTCGACACCAACACTTCGCCCTTCAAGCCCGAGGTCGCGCTCTCAGACCTCGCACGCAGGCTGAAGGACGCTGACGTGAACCAGTATCCGGACACCTCCTATCACGCGCTCCGTCTCGCACTCGCAGCGTACACCGGGAAGGACAAGGACAGGTTCGTGGTCACGAACGGCGCGGACGAGGGTCTCGACATCATCACCAAGGTCCTTCTCGACCCGGGAGATGAGGTGATCATACCCACCCCAACATACCCGATGTACCGGATAGTCTCGCAGATAATGGGAGCGAGGATTAGGGCTGTGCCGAGGAGGGGCGACTTCGGCCTGGATGTCGATGGGATGCTCGCTGCCGTCGGGAAACGGACGAAGGTCATCTTCCTGTGCAACCCCAACAACCCAACCGGGAACTTCAGCCCGGAGGCGGAGGTGGAGAGGCTCGCCAGGGAGAGTGGCGTCGCGGTCGCCGTAGACGAGGCGTACTTCGAGTACTGCGGGAGAAGCGCGATAGACGTAACGGACAAGCTCGACAACCTCATCATATGCAGGACGCTATCGAAGGCGTTCTCGCTGGCAGGGGCGAGACTCGGATACCTGGTCGCAAAGCGAGAGACCGTCGACGAGCTCAACCTGGTGCGGCCACCCAACAGTCTGACGGTGATCTCTCTGATGCTCGGGCAGACCGCGCTCACCAGGCTGGGCGAGATGAAGAGGCACGTCGGAGCGACCGTAAAGGAACGGATGAGGCTCTACGAAGGGATGAAGTCGATATCGGGCATCGAGGTCTTCCCGAGCGTCACCAACTTCATCCTCTTCAGGGTCAAGAATATGGATGCAGACCGGGTCCACGCAAGTCTGATAAGGAGAGGTCTGGTGCTGCGGAACCTCAGCGCTGTAGATGGGGTGAAGGGGTGCCTGCGGACGACGGTCGGAACCCCCGAAGTGAACGACAGGTTACTGGACGAGATAGACAGAGCCACCCGCTGAAGGAAGCGCTACGCTTATGAGGGCACAGAAGCCATGGGCGAAAAAGGTAGCGGGACTTTGGAGAAAGGGGAAGTAGGGATCCTCGCGGGTCAGTTCGGGGCGCTAATCATAGCCGTACTCGTCCTTGCCAACTTCCTGGGAACCAGCAGCGCCCTGTCCAACCCTACGATAGGGACGGTCTACTGGGGCGGCCCCAGCAGCCAGTATCAGCTCACTCGGGACGCGACGAACACCGAGACGATGAACGCGACGACCATTTCGGTCTTCTATGTCCTCGCCCCGACGACCACGCCCGCCTCCGTCACGGTGAGCAGGCTCTGTCTCGACGCCAGCCGCAATGACACCGGAGGCATCTACAACTACAACAACGTCACGTTCGCCTACGACTCGAGCAGCAACAGGAACTACATCTCATTCGGTCCCGTGGGTCAGCAGATAGGTCAGACCTGCACATACACGGTGATACTCACCGACAGCCTCCAGCAACAGGCTAGCTGGATTGCCACCGTGATGATCAAAGGCTAACGCGCCAACCAATTTATAGCCGTCCAGAGGAAATCTCCGCGTGCCTCAGAGCCTTCAGGACACTTACGCCCCGCTCAGCGTCTGCTTCGGGTGCGGACCGGCCAACGAAAAGGGGTTGCGGATAAAGAGCCGCGTCGAGGGCGACGAGGTCGTGTGCGACTGGAAACCCGAACCGCAGCACCTGGCGTTCGAGAACGTCCTCAACGGCGGGATCATCGGGGCGATACTCGACTGTCACAGCAACTGGGCCGCGGTCCACGCGATGATGCGACGCGACCATCTCCCGGTTCCACCTCCCACCGTGACGGCAGAGTTCGCTGTGAAGTTCGCGCACCCCACCCCCATGGGCAGGGTCCTCCACTTGAGGGCAAGGACTGTCGAGCTGAGCGGTAACAGGGCGGCGGTGAAGTCCACCCTGGAAGCAGACGGAGAGGTCACGGCCACGCTGGCGGGGACATTTGTAGCGGTGAGGGAGGGGCACCCCGCATTCTCGCGCTGGACGGGCGCGTAAGAAGGAAACGTTTAGAACTCGCCCCGTGCTCCAATCGTCAGACAATTGAAAGGAACTCCGAAGCGGCTGCACAACTCCGCCAGCGTGGCTCCCGACAAGTGCGTATTCTGCCGCATCGTGAGAGGAGAGCTGCCGGCCGAGAAGGTATACGAGGACGACAGGTACATCGCGTTCCTCGACATCAACCCGTTCTCCCGCGGGCACACACTCGTGTCTCCCAAGGCGCACGGCGAGACCATCTGGGACATGGACGAGCACGACATCGGAGAGCTCTTCATGACGGCGTCGGAGGTCTCGAAGGCCGTGGTAGAGGCGACAGGGGCGGACGGCTTTAGGTTCGTCCAGAACAACGGTGAAGCCGCGAACCAGGTGGTGGCCCATGTCCACGTACACGTGATCCCTATCGCGATGCACGAGAAGGGCAAGGTGATGGACCGCCTCAAGCTAACTCCCGAGCAGCTGGCCGAGACGGCAAAGAAGATCAGGGAAAGCCTGGCGAGAAACTAGTCAGTCAGCAGCGCCTTCCTGGAGCTTGTCTATCTGCCTCTGCCGGACCTCGGTGAACAGGTTGCACCAGTCTCGGCCCGACACGACGAGCTGATACTCCTTGAACTTCGAGTGAACACACATCCCCCTCTCGAGGATGTCGGCGTTCAGAGGGTCGTTCGGCTTGAACCAAACACAAGATAGACAGTTCTCGTACTGCCAGGTTATCCTCTTCAGGCTCCTCTGTGGCTCGGGCTCGTCGATGGAGGGCATCTCGCGACTGGAGATGTGATTCCTTTACTTAAATCTAGGCAGGAGCGCCGGGTTTGGCGCTCTTCCTGGAAGCCCCCCTCAGCAGGGAGGGGAAGATCGCAAGGAGCAGCATCACCGTAGAGACGAAGTAGACGAGATGGATCGATGAGACGAAGCTGTCGACCGAGCTTCCTGCCACAGAGCCACCCTGCCCCAGGAATATCAGCACGAGAGACGTTACAGGTGTCACGGTCGCCATTATCGAGACCGCAACGACGAGGCTGAGGGTCGCTCCCACGTTGACAAGGGTCGTGCTCACGCCGGAAGCAATCCCCCTCTCCTCCGCGGGGACCGAATTCATTATCGAGGCCCTGTTCGGGGCCGCGAAGAGTCCCATCCCGCTGCCCACGAGGACGAGAGGCGCGATCAGCTCAGGAAAGGTCACCGTCCTTCCAATGTAAGAGAGAAGCAAGAACCCCAGAGACGACACGAGCAGCCCCAAGGTCGCCAGAGCCCGTGCGCCGTAGCGGTCCGAGAGCCATCCGCTTATCGGCCCGAAAAAGGCGATAGACGCCGAGTTCGGTATGAGGAAGAGCCCAGCGGTGAACGGGTCCAGCTTCATAGACGGCCCCTGGAGGTAGAAGACCAGCACCAGGGTGACGGCGCCCCTCGCCAGCGAGTTCAGAAGGATGGCCGTATTCCCGGCCGCGAACTGCCTTATCCTGAAAAGCGAGAGATTGAGCATCGGCGATGAGACCCGAGTCTCGGCGAAGAAGAAGAGAAGCAGCATCGCCAGCCCGAAGCCAAGGAGGTCGTAGAAGGGGATGGGCTCGCGGCCGCCGAGGACCTGGATGGTCACGGCAAGGAGGACCGACGAGAGACCTGTCGCGAAGGTCACGTTCCCGATTATGTCCAGCCTCTGTCCTGTGTTGAGCGTCGAGACCTCCCGCAGCTTGTAGTGCGACCAGAGGGTCGCGAACACGCCGATGGGTATGTTGACCCAGAAGATCGACTGCCATCCCACCGTGGGCGCGAGTATCCCGCCCAGGACCAGTCCCAGCCCCGACCCTACGACTATCGAGACCTGGTTCACCCCGAGGGCCTTTCCCCGCTCCGTGACAGGGAAGGCATCAGTGAGTATCGCCGCGCTGTTGGAGAAGAGAAAGGCAGCACCTATCGCCTGCACCATCCTGAACAAGACGAGTTCGACTCCGGACTGAGACATGCTGCAGAGGGCTGACCCGGCCGTGAAAATCGCGAACCCGAACGTGTAGAGCCTGACCCTCCCGAACATGTCGGCCAGCCTCCCGAAGTTCACCAGGACAGACGCCGTGACCAGCTGGTACCCCAGGAGTATCCAGATGAGGTCGAACCCGGAGGTGTCAGGTAGGTTGTGACCTATCGTTGGAAGGGCGATCAGGACGATGTTCGTGTCCAGGGACGCCATCAGGATCCCGAGAGTGGTGTTCGATAGGGCGACCCACTTGTACTGCATCCCGCTTGCCGGTGGGAGAAGAGATATGTTTCTTTCGATGTCCGGTCGTGAACCTACATCGGTGCGGCAGCCGGGGGAAGGTCCTCACCTTCCTTCTGTGCTGAATCCATCGACATCCTTCTAGCCAGCATCTGCTGCTTCATCGAGCCGGTGAAGAGGAAGCTGGCCGCGACCGAGATGACTGCGATGACCAGGCCGATGCTGAAGAGCGGCGTGATCGACTGGATGAAGGCGACCCTTAGTTCCGGTACGAGGCTGGCGAAGGCCGGATACTGTGTCTCGAACTGCGCGAGCGCCTGCGGTGACGCGAGGAACTGCCCCACAAGGTTCGTGTTGCCCAGGTACTGCGCGGCGGTCGTCTGGTACTGCGCGGGAAGCGTGGCGAGGACTCCCGAGAGCTTCGAGGCGAACGTGTTGGCCTGGATGGTGCCCATGATAGCAAGCCCTATCGTGCCGCCGAGATTGCCCATGAACTGAGGAAGTGACGAGGCTATACCTATCTGGGCTCGCGAGGCGGAGTTCTGGATGGCCAGGAACGTTGACGAGAACGTCATCCCGACCCCGAAGCCTGTGATCGCGACGGCCTCGAGCATCTGGAACCAGCCCACGGCCGCACTGAAGAGAGTGAGCAGGTAGACGCCCGCGGTCGCGATGGCGAGACCGGCCACGCTTAGGATGCGGTAGCTCGTGCGGGTCACCATCACCCCACCGATAACGCTGGCGACGATCATCGGGAGCAGGAAGGCGTCGAGTATCCAGCTCGAAGCATTGATTGACAGGCCCAGCCCCGCCTGTATGAAGAGCGGTATGTATGAAACGACGGCGAGGAGCATCAGACCTCTCAGGAACGAGACCGCCGACGCAGACGAAATGTTCCGGCTCCTGAAGAGCCTGAGAGGCAGCACCGGTTCAGCAGCCTTGGTCTCGATGAAGATGAAGGCCGCGAAGAAGACGGCCGCACCGATGAAGAACGAGTACTCCTCCCACGAGTACCACGGATAAGTCGTTCCGCCGTTCAGGAAGCCCAGGTTGAGCAGGGCGATCCACGCGGTCAGGGTGGGTATGCCGAGCCAGTCGAGCTTGGGTTTGGTGAGGCTCTTCGATTCGTTCAGCCCCGCGAGCAGAAGGATGATCGAGGCGACCCCGAGCGGCAGGTTGATGTAGAAGACCCATCGCCAGTTTATGACGTCGACGATGTAGGTCCCGACTGTTGGTCCGAGGACGGACGCGATGCCGAAGACACTCGAGAAGATTCCCGTTATCCTTCCCCTCTGTTCAGGCTTGAAGGTGACCCCTGCGATGCCGAGGGCGATGGGGAAGAAGGCTCCGCCGCCTAGCCCCTGCACCGCTCTGAAGATTATCAGTTCGTCGATGTTCTGAGCTGCACCGGATGCGACAGAACCTGCCATGAATATCACGAGGCCGAGGATGAAGAACTTGCGCCTACCGTAGAGGTCCGAGAGCTTGCCGAATATCGGCATAGCGACCGTCTGGGTTAGGATGTAGGCGCTGAAGACTCAGGCGTAGAGGCTGAGCCCCCCCAGGTCGGAGATTATGGTCGGTCCTGCGGTGGCAACGATCGTCTGGTCGAGCGCACCCAGTAGAAGCCCGGTCATGAGCCCCGCCACGATGAGGATGAAGGACCGTCGGGGGATTTCTGGGGTGAATACCGTCGTCGGCTGAGTGGGTGCGGCACTGACCGGCTTTATGTTATTGGGATCTTGCATCTCAGACACGCTTCGGGAATCTGTGTTAGCGGGGCGCCCCTGTCAGTAACTATATAACTATATTGATACCGATACAGTTGTTGAGGCGCGGGGGCTGGCGAGGAAGAGAGCCCCAGGCCCGACCGGTCAGGTCAGCCTTACGCTCTGCTGCGAGTCCGTGACTGGAGTGACCACTACCGCTGTTCCGAAGGCGATAATCTCGTCCATCGTCTGTCCTATCTCGGTCGAGTCGAACATCACGCTGATGACGGCGTTGGCCCCTAGCTGTCCCGCGTGCTCGCTGAGTCTGTCGAGCGCCTGCTGCCTTGCCTGCTGAGCCATCTCGGTGTACTCGTTTATCTCGCCGCCCTTGAGAGTGCGTAAGCCGGCCATGAAGTTGCCACCTATACCTCTCGACCTAACCGTTATCCCGTAGGTCAGTCCGAGGACCTTGTCGATCTTGTAGCCGGCTACATAGTTGGCCGTGATGAGCATTGGTTTGGCGGGAGAAGACATGAAAGCACGGGCGAGTCTTCTCGATAGAAAAACGTTTGGCCAGGGTTGAGGGTTCCCGCCAGGGACTCAGTGGCTATGGTGCTTCTGGAGCACGGCGTCGGCGATCAGCGACACTCTGTCGAGCCATCCAAGTCCGAGAGCGAGCTCGCTCTTCAGCGACAACGGGACGAGAGGCAGCCTTCCGGCGAAGGTGTAGGTGTACTCAGGGTTGAAGTCTAGTGGATCACCCCACTCCCATTCACCGACCTTGAGCTGCATGTCACCGTAGATCTCCACTTTCACTCCGTCCACTACAAGCTCCGCGTAATAGCTCTTTGCGAACACTGGGAGCATCTTGCCTTCAATGTCGGCTTCCCTTCCGAGTTTCTTCTGAGCGTCTGCGGGGGCAAGAGTCACGAACTCCTCGAGCTCGTCGCAGATTTCCTTGACCCCCTTTTTAGTCGTGAGAATCTCGAGGCGATCCGCCTTGACATTGACGCCCATCATTATCTCCCCTGCGTCGCCTCCGATGGCCCACTTCTCCCCGGTCCCAGTCAGTAACCTCGCTCCGATTTTGATCGCAGATCTGAGCTGCGGCTGGCTCAGGGCTACCACCTCATCGGCGGTCGGCACTCTACTAGGTATCACTTTGCCAGCTGGTCCGGGATTCCCTTTTGGTACATTCAGCAAACGTAAACTTGTCAGGGTACTTCTTGCGGTGATATTAGGTCTTCTGTCGACCCGCCCGGGACCTCTAAGCAGATTCCGATGTTATGCGCTGCCGGGTGGCTAAGGGGGATCGCTGCGTCTCGTACTTTGGCCAGTTCCAACCCTGGCCATTAGGATCGTTGTTGTCACTACCAGTAAATCCCGAGACCTACCGCAGGCTTTTGAGGATCCAAATCGCCCACTCTGTACGGTAGCAACGATGGATTGTGGGGTCGACGTGGCTGACGCAGAAATTCCTGAGGCAGAGGGTGCACTCGAAGACCTCTTCCGCTGGCTCGTTGGGACCGCAAGTTCTGTAGATAAAGCTAGGGGTCTGCTTCTCTTGGGGGTAGACCAGGCGCGGGATCCACCGGAGCTTGAGGGCCTCCCGTTAAAACTCCGGAAGATCCCTCGTCAGACGTGTGCATCTGGCCTGATGTCCTTTTGATGTATAAAAAATTGCTGATAGTAAAAACAGGGGTGAAGGTGCCTGGACTAGGCACCTTCACTGCTCGCCAGTAGCTCCTACGTGGGTCCAGTCTTGCCGTCGAGCGAGCCGGTCAGCAGCCCGGGGCTCTTGAGGTACATCTGGATCGCTTCGGATGCGACCTGGACCTGCGGCCCGGCTATGTGGGTGCCCGATATCACGGTGTCGCCGAGAGTGTCGTTGACCTCGCCGGCGGCGAAGAGGTTCGGCGCGGTCCAGCACTGCTGCCAGCCGTTGAATGTGGAGGTCGCCGATGACTTGCCTATCCTGTTCCCGCCCCTCCAGTGGTGGCCCCACCAATCCGTGTGCGCCGAATAGGGAGGGACAACCGTCCCGCCGTTGCTGATGTCCGTCGCCCCCATCTTCTGGAGTATCGCCACCAGTTCTGCGTTCGCCGCCCCCTTAGCCCAGTACGTCGCCGTGTTGTACCCATTAGGTACCCAGTCGTGAGTGATCCTGATGCAGGGGTCTCCCCACGCGTCGACGAAGTTCGGGTCCAGGTCCCAGTAGTTTGTGGTGGTGGGAAGGTCCGGTCCGACTCCACCCAGCCCGACGAATGAACTGGTCGGGAGGTACATGTCCTTCCAGGTTGCCTTGTAAGCACTCCCCATCTGGAACGCGCCCACCGCCCCGACGTATCCTCCTCCGAGCTTCTCGAAGTTATTCGGGCCTCCGCCGGCGTACGTGCCCATGAAGAACGATGTACCACCGACGAAGTTGAGACCGGTGTGGTCGAAGTTGTCGTCCATGAAGTCATAGATCTCCATGCCTCCTCCAGAGGCGTTCCCCGCCGGATAGGCGTTCGCGCCGATGTTCGCCATCTTCCCGGACGGCCCTGGCGTCGAGAGGTACTGCCCGTAGCCGTAGGTGAGCCCTCTTCCGACAGTACCGGTAACTGTCGTCGGGTCGTACGGGACTCCGACGCCCGATGTCAGCATGGACCTTGTCTGGTTGTAACCCCAGAGGCCGTTGAAGAAGACCGTGCCCGGCTGGACGTGGATGTTCCCCTGAGAGTCGTAGTATCGGATGTCCGCGATGGTGCCGTCGGGGTTCGTATCCATCCTGAATATCTCGCTGTTGAGGACCATGGTGAAGTTGCCGGTCTTGAGGGCGGCGGGGATCATCCTGTTGGCCGAGTTCGCCTTGGCACCCGTCTCGCACACGTAGTTACACGCCTCTCCGCACCAGCCGTCGTAGACGCAGGCGTTCACCTGGACGCCGTATGTGTTTACGTAGGGTTCTGACGCGAGGGCGTTCACGTGTGGGTAGGGGTGGTACCCAAGAGCTTCAGTAGCCGCCTCGAAGGCGGAGGCTATAGCTGTGGATGGGTGCGGCGGCATCGGGTAGTTCTTGCTCATGGGGACGAGAGGTCCCTGGTTGGTGCCCACGAGGCCGAACGCCTGCTCCCACGCCACGTAGTATGGTTCGTATTCCGTGTACGTGAAGGGCCAGTCTTCCGTATCGTCATTGGGATTCACTGACTCGAGGAAGCCGGAGCCGTACCTGCTCGCGGTGGAAGAGGCGACCTCGTAGTACCACGGACCCGCCCGTTCCATGTGCGCACCATAGTGCTGGGCGGCTCCTCCCACGCCGAACCCCAGCGAGTGATACTGGATTGGCATGGTCGAGCGCCTGGTCGGGAGCGCGTACTGGCTGCTGCTGTTCCTTATCGTCGTTGTCTGCAGTCGCTGCGGGAAGTCGAACTTCCGCCCGTACCCGATCCCCCACTCGTCGTACTTTGTGGTCGAGAAGTCGGTCACATAGTCCCAGTACGGGCCCCTCGTGACTCCCACGACCTTGTAGCCGGCTATCGAGAGCTCGGCCGCGATGGTCCCGGACATCACGCCCAGTCCCATCAGCACCACGTCTGCCGCAGGTTCCTGAATTACTGTTGACATCTCGATCAGCTCCTATGGAGACCCCTTCTGGAACTGGCCGAGGCTAGCAGGCTGCAGCCGCACGGGCGTGGTCATCACCATCAGCTGTTTCGTGGTGTATCCCTCGCCGTAGAAGTTGCCCTGGTTCGTGCCGTTGAACCCGGAGTATGTCCAGCCTACCATCCCCTTGTTGCCGCCGTAGACGGGGTCCATCGTGAACCCGCACCAGGTCATGAAGAAGAGCTCATACGCAAAGTCGGATGGGAGGATGTTGTTGAACTGAGCGAGCGTCGGCTTGTTGTTCCAGAGGTCGGTCAGGCAGGCCTGCTGGTCAGCTGCGGAGAGCGTCTCGAAGTTTCCGCCGTACGCAGCGTTGGCGTACGCCTCTATCCCCGCCAGGCCCATCCTCCAAAAGTCCTTCATCTCCCATGCGTACTGGTAGCGTGTCCCTGCGCCGACCCTCACGTTTGCAGTCGGCGGATAGGACACAGAGTATGGCGTCCCTGCGACACTCACGTTCATCGTAGTGCCAGGGTAGGTGATCCCGTTGACCGTCACGGGAGAAGTGGTACCGGCAGGTATGAAGGGGCCGTTCATGAACATGTCACCGCTGTTGCCGTACTCTCCCTTGAGCTGCCTGTCGATGAAGTAGACCACCCCGGCCTCCGTCGCGCCGGGTCCGGTGCTGTCAGTAGGGATTATCGTGGAAGTTATCGCCGCGAGCTCCGCCTGTTCGGTGGTGCTCAGGATGAGGAAGGCGGTCTCCGTGTCCAGGTTAGCCTGGAGTGAGCTCGACTGGGAGCTCAGCGTGGACACCTGCTGATTGAGCGTGCTGATCTGCGTGCTCGCGCTCGTCAGCTGCTGGTTGAGCGCCGCGTTCTGCGAGGTCGCGGAGGATAACGAGCTCTGGACGACGCTCAACTGGCCCTGGGTGCTCGTGAGCTGGCTGTTCAGGCTCGATATTGTGCCCTGCGCGGCTGAGAGGGAGCTCTGCGTGTCGCTGAGCTGCGACGTCGTCGCGTCAAGCTGGCTCTGCAGCGAGGAGACCGTGGTGCTGCTGTTGCTGTTGTTGCTTCCGATCACGCTGCTGTAGTATGGTATCTCTACAACAGATGCTACTGCGGCACCGGCTACTACGCCGGCGCCGATTTTGAGGAAATTCCTCCTTGAATTAGAGGAATCAGTCGGCTTCGTACTGTCAGCCATTCTGATTCGGAGACTATGCACGGCTATTTACGCATTTAGAACGCAGGTATTTTGAATGCCTGAAAGAATACTGACAAAACTCACAATGAGATACCTCTGAAAGCCGGGTTGAATCACGCACCAGACGATGAGATTAGCTGACCACCTTCTTGAAGAGGTATAGTGTGATACCCATAGTTACCACAGCAATCCCCGCGATGAACGCGAGCGCGCTCACCTCTGCGCTCCACGAGAAGTAGTTTGGCAGAGAGAGGTCTCTCACGGCATTCACGGCGTAGCTGATTGGGTTGACGTTCGAAACAGACTGCATCCAGGTCGGCATGAATCCCACCGGTACGAGCGCCGTGCTCATGAAGAGCAGCGGGAAGGTGAGGAACGCGCCTATCCCGAAGACCGTCTCAGCGCTCTTCGTCCTCAGACCGAGCGCCAGCGAGATTCCTGACCACGCGAGACCGAAGAAGGCCACGATGAAGAGGATCAGCAGCAGGCCCAGCACTCCAGTCTGTATCCTGAAGCCAAGGACGTAGGCGAGGCAGAGTATGATCGCAGATTGCACGGTGACGCGAAACGCGTCGGTGGTTAGCCTCCCAAGAAGTATGGCCGGCCTGCTCACCTGGGTGACGAGCATCTTCTGCAGGAAGCCCGAGTTCAGGTCCTCGACGATCGAGGTCCCGGACTGGAGCGCGCTGCTGAATGCGTTCTGGAGAAGTATACCTGCTGACGCGTACTCCAGATAGCTCACCCCCGGTGGGAAACCCGGCAGAAGGTTGAGGGAGTGGAAAAGTTGCGTGAAGAGGACGAGGAAGATTATCGGCTGGAAGAGGGAGAAGAAGAGCAGTATCGGGTTGCGAAAGAGCTTCTTCAGCGAACGGACGAAGAGGTACCGCGTGTCGAAGAGGAGGGTCATGCCTATCGTCTCCTTCCCCCGAAGCGGCCAGAGGTGGTGTCCTTGACGAGCTCCTCCACGCGTATGCGCTTTCCTGTGTGCTTCAGGAAGACGTCGTCGAGGCTGGGTGTCGACAGATTGATTGATACGAGAGCGATGTCGGTCTTGTCGAATGCCCTCACCAGCTCTGGGATGAAGTACCCTCCCTCCTTGGCGTAGATCGTGAGTCCGTCACCAGAGTCTAGCACGTTGACGACCTCGGGCATCTTCGAGACTATCTCCCGGGCCGCCGCCTTGACTGTCTCGTCGCTCCTGCCCTGCTTGTTCTTCATGGAGATCGAGATTGCGTCGGCGCCTATCTCCCTCTTCAGGTCAGAGGGCGTCCCTTCGGCGACTATCTTGCCCGAGTCGACGATACAGAGCCTCTCGCACAACCTGTCGGCCTCCTCGAGGTACTGAGTCGTGAGGAATATCGTGATGCCTTCCTTCTTGTTCAGACCTTCGAGGTACTCCCAGACGGTAGCCCTAGATTGCGGGTCGAGCCCGGTCGTCGGCTCGTCGAGGAAGAGCACCGTCGGCTTGTGGACCAGTGTAGACGCGAGGTCAAGTCTCTTCTTCATTCCGCCCGAGTAGCGGCCCGCACGCTTGTCGGCAGCGTCCTTCAGGCCCACGACCTCCAGGAGTTGCTCGACCCTCTCCTTGAGTTCCTTGCCGTGCATCTGCTGCAGGTTGCCCTGGAGGATCATGTTCTCCCTCCCGGTCAGCTCTGGGTCGACCGAGGTGTCCTGGCTCTGTACTCCGATGAGCTTCCTTATAGCAACCGGGTCCTTGTCGATGTCGTACCCTGCTATCGAGATGGAGCCCGAAGTCTTTCTCAGCAGAGTGGTCAAGACTTTTATCGTGGTACTCTTGCCGGCTCCGTTCGGCCCTAGGAAGCCGAAGAACTCCCCTTTCTCTACATTGAATGAAACACCGTCGACAGCCTTCGTCCCGTCAGCATAGACCTCGACGAGGTCCTTGACATCTATTATCGGCCGAGAGACAGATGATTGCGTGTTCGACAAATCAGAACGCTCCGAAACACCGAGGCGCTCTGATTCACACTATATAGCTATATTGCTATCGATATACTATCCGTACGATTAGGTGCTTCTGTCGCGAGTCTGACCCATCTGAAAGCTAGGTGAACCAGGCGGGTAACGAGGCCCACACCTCCGAACGGCCTGGCGCTACCTCCAGCTTCATGGGAAACATCACTTCCTCGCTTCGACCACGGGCGGAGAATTTCTTGACCTCGTCGAACATCGCCTGCTGAGGCCTGAGAGGTGGCTGGTCGTCGGTCGTGTTAGGCAGGCATTGGTACTGAAGTCGGCGTCAAGGTAGTCTGCGATTCTTCCATGTGGATAGGGGGAGACGCGACCTGCGTTCACCAAATATACCCCGAATGAGCAGGATGAAACCATGCAGACCGCGGAGAGGAAGCCCTACGCGCGCAGAGACGCAGCGATAATCATCGCAGTCATCGTGGTGGCCGCGCTCATAATCGGGAACTTCAACTCGACCACGGAGGCGATACAGACCGTGTCATCCGGACCGCTGTCCATTTCTCTCGACGTGGTCTGCACGGGATTCGGAGAGCCCACATACTACAGCAGTATGGACCAGAACCTGAACTACAGCACATACCAGTATGGACACTGCTATTTCGGGTTCTGGTTCTCCAATGGGCAACCCGTGAACGACTCGAACAGCAACTATCCCACGATATGACCGCCGATTCCCAGGATGGCAAGGTTTTCAAAGCGCTGGCTGAGGCCGCCGCCGTTGAACTGCTACGCCCATCCGGACGTGGACGCGGTGGTCGTATCTATCCTGGGCGCGGTACTCACGCTTGTCTATCTGGGTGCCGGGACCGTCGGTGGGTCGATAGTTCTAGGATACGCTGCGCTCGTCTTCGTTAAGGCGCTCGCCATCGTCGCGGGCAGGAAGCACCTCGGATGGGGCTCGCGTGAGGGGTCGTCATGATACCTTCCCCTCCGGCTGAGCAGTCAGCCAGTCGGCGGCCTTGGATATGTCGGAGGACGTGAGCCGATGGTCGGAGGGCTCCCAGTTCATCGTCACCTGCGCTCCCGCCGACGCGAGAGCACGTTCGAGCTCCCTCGTGCCATCACCGGGAATCATAGTATCGCGGCTGCCGGCCGAGAGGAAGACACTCTTCCCGGATAGGTCGGGACGGACTTCAGGGATCAGTGGGAGCATCGGCCTGAAGAGCATCGCAAGCCGCGCCGACTCTGGTCTTAGGAGAAGTAACGCGGCGCCGATGTTCGCCCCGTTGGAGTAGCCGAGGATGGCGACCGAGCCCGGAGAGAAACCATACTCACGGGAAGCCTCGGCGACAAATTCGGCCAGTTCGTTCGCGCGGAATCTTACGTCCTCGATGTCGAATACTCCCTCCGCGAACCGCCTGAAGAACCGCGCCATCCCGTTCTCGAGAACCTTCCCCCTGACCCCGAGTAAGGAAGCCGAACTGTCGACCCTCCTTCCCGCCGGGACCAGGGAGTTCTCGTCTCCACCGGTGCCGTGAAGCAAAAGAATGGTTCTGATGCCCTTACCCTGTATGAAAACATGCGGAGTGTCCAGCACGCGGGCCCTTTCGGACGGGCTCATGCTATCGCGACCATAGTTTGCTCCGCAGGGTCGGGCACCGGAGGATAGGACGACGGAGGCCACCTGAGCGGGTTCGAACGGTCTTCCTTGTCGAGGGCGTTCTGTATCTCCGAGCGCCTCGGCTCGAGCCAGGTCGGAAGAACTAGTCTTGAGCCAAGCGTCTCGCTCGGCTCGTCGACGGTGTAGCCGGGGGTCTTCGTCGCGACCTCGAGCAGGTTGCCGTCCGGGTCCCTGAAGTACAGCGAGTGGAACCAGAATCGGTCTATCACGCCGGAGTTCCTAACGCCGCGGTGCTCGAGAGTCCTGAGGACCCTGAGCTGCTCCTCGTCGCCGGCCACGCCCATTGCTATGTGGTGGATGTTGCCTATCCCGACGTATCCCCTCCGCGCGTTCTTCGCAGAGAGATAGCGTAGAAAGTCAGGGCGCGTGTCGTTCCCGACCCCGACCACGGAACCTCCCTCCTGGTCGACGTTCGGACGGCTGTAGGACCGCTTCAGCCCGAGAACCTTCTCCAGGAACCTGGCAGTCGTCTCGGGGTCGCGGGAGAGAGGGCTGGCATGATTGAAGCTTGACAGCTTCATGTCTGGCGACAGGGCCGGCGCCGGCTCTGCCTTGAGACTCGAGACGTACCCGTCGGAGAGTTTCTCGACGTTATCCGTCGTGATCTCCACGATCACACCGTCGGGATCTCTAAGATAGGTCGAGACCCTTTCGTCGCGTGCGACCAAATCGCTCGAAGGAACACCCTTTGAAGAGAGCCATCCCCTCCAGCGCAGGAGCGCGTCCACCGAGTCCACCTCGTAGGAGAGATGATGCGGTGAACCGAGGCCGATCATTCCATTAGGCAGCTCCGGCCACTCGAAGAACGTGATGGCGTTGCCCTTCTGCGGGTCGTCCGCATAGAACAGGTGCCTGTGGTACACATCGTCCTGGTTGACGCTCAGCTTGACCCTCTTCAGCCCGAGCACCTCTGTGTAGAACTTGCGGTTCAGCTGCTCATTGGACGTCACCAGCGTGACGTGGTGCAGGCCGAAAATCAGCCCTTCGTCGGTCATCGCAGAATCACCATGGGAATCTTCACGCCCTCATGCGGGGAGAGCTCACATATATATCAGGTAGTTATCCACTACTTAGTAGGTACGGGAGAGTTTCCTGCAGCCTCTGTAGCGACACGTCGGATTCAAAGGAATCCTCTCCAAGCTTTATCAATGCAAGAAGGACCGACCGGGTCGCGCGACCGTGTTGCCTGAAAGACGTGCCTGTGCGGGAGAGATGCGCCCATGAAGGGGGCTTCAGCGGCAGAGAAGCACGCGCGCTCGGGACTTCTATCCAACTTCATACTCGGCAGCCAGGACGGTCTCGTGAACGTACTCGGCATCCTGTTGGGTCTGGTCGCCGCCACGAGCGATGTCAGGCTGATCTTCGTCGCCGCACTCGCCGCGCTGGGTGCAGAATCCATCTCGATGGGAGCCGTCGCATACACGTCGACCCTCGCCAGGAGGAAACAATACCTGAAGGAAGTCGAGCGCGAGCAGCAGGAGATGAAGGAGCTTCCCGACAAAGAAAGGCAGGAGGTTCGGGAGATCTTCGAGAGATGGGGCTACGCAGGCGAGCAGCTGGAGCGAGTGACCGATGTCATCGTCAGCAATCCCAGGGCGTGGCTCGAGCTTATGATGGCGCACGAACTCTATCTCCAGCCGGTCGACGAGTCAGAACCGAGGCAAAGCTTCACTGTCGTGCTGACCTCTACAATAGTGGGGTCGCTCATACCTCTCATACCATTCTTCATCTCGACGGCGGACCTGCTCGCCGACGCCGTGGCTTCAATCCTGCTCAGCGGAGGCGTACTGTTCTTCGTGGGATACTACGAGGCTAGGACGACCGTGGGTTCCCTCTGGAGGAGCGGACTGCAGATGGCACTGATAGGTCTCGCCGCCGGACTCGCAGGGTTCCTGATAGGGCACTTCATCGGGGCGCCGGCGGGCTGAACTGAAGAAATGCTAGATTCTTCGGGTATAGAGGCCTAGTATCCTCTCAGCGGCCGATCGCCCTTTCAGGGTCCTTGCCGTCGTCTATGATGTCGTATGCCAGTGACGCGTCGATGATCACCATGGCACCCAGCCCCGATATGTGGCTGAAACCCGAGATGAGCTTCTCGTCGTACGGGTCAATCGGCTTGTTCACCAGGCTCGAGAGCGCCTTCACCGTCCTGTACTCTATCACCGAAGGGGCATCCTTGGGCGTTATCTCGTAGTCGGCCGTCGGCCTTATCATGCAAACGGGCCTGACATGTACGCCTCGCATGGCCACGGCCCTCAGTGCAGTCTTAGCCGAGTGCGGATACTTCGCAGGGAACCCCGAGATCGAGAAGACGCCGCTCTTGGCGGCGAACACGAGCTCTACCAACCTCCTCGTAACGGCGCGTTCGCCCCGGATCATCCATGCGGAAGCGTCCTCCTCCGACGCCTCTTCCAACGCTACCTCATTGGTCATGACCGATGGGTCGGCAGCCCCGTGTCCGCGCGAGAACCATGCCAAGTTACGAACCACTGCGAAGCAGGCCATTTTTCGCTTACGCGGCGGATGGAAGGTTATCCTGAACCTGCCGGTCGTCCGGGACGTGCCAGCGAGAGACAGGCGCACGAGGATAAGAAGAGGTCATCCGGGTAGACTTAGGTGAGTGCCGTGGAGATACCCAACGATGCGATATCTGGGGGAAGGTCCCACATGTCACTTTTCCGGTATGTGCCGTTCTTCATCGGTCTCGGGCTGCTGGTCTTCGGTCTGGTGAGCGTGGGTGTATACTACGGACAACCGAAGCCTCAGAGGATAGGTGGGAACGAGGTGATGGAGGCTTCGGCGTGCTCTCAGAGCTACGCGGTCGGCAGCTGTCCCGTGGTGTCCTACGACTGGTCCGGGACTCTGGTGTATCCCTCGCCGGGCCTGGCGGGCGGGTTGACGGACATCTGGAGACTTCAGGGCACCTCCCTTGACACCTGCGGTCTGCCTGCTACCTATCTGCTGAACCTGCCGGGGCCCGGCAACTCGACCTCTGCGAACCCCGACGAACCCCCGTACGTCCCCCTCGGACAGGACGTGAAGGGTGTCATCACCTACGGCTCGCTCGTCTACGCGTACACCTCCGACACCTACACCTTCGCCGACGGGTGCTCTGGCACGAACCTCTCCTCGGTCTCGGCGGCCCCGCTCCAGGGAACGATAACATACTCATCGGACGGGACGAGGACGCTGGTCCTGGGGAGTGACACCGGATACAACTTCTCCTCGCTCAACTGGTACATGACAGCGCTGCTCTCGGGAGGGTTCCTAGTGATGCTGGGCTTCTTCCTGGCGTTCGCGGGCCGAGTCGGGGTCTATCCCGAACCGGGGACCCAGAACATCTAGTTAGGACTAGACACCGGGCCGCGAGGGAGCCGTCGTCGGCTTCTTTCGGCGCACGAGGTCGATCCACTTCTCCCAGTCCAGCTTGTAGATGCCCACGCCCAGTACGATGAGAGCCAGAGACAAGATTATCGAGAGGTCGAGGCGCGAAAACCCCAGGTATCTTTGCGTGTAGAAGGCGACCCCGAGTATCCCCGAGAACTCAAGGAGTATCTCGAAGGCGCTCTTCGAGAGCTTGGCCAGGAACGTCACTCCCAGCATCGGCGCCAGTCGCGCCCTGTTGGCCCCGGCCCCAAGGTACACGTAATCGTCCAGCGGAAGCACGGGTATCAGTGCAGTAACGAAGAGCGCCACATAGAAGCCGGCCTTGCCGAGCCACTGACCCAGCAGCCTGATGTTCTTGTTGCTCTGCAGAGTCCGGCGGAACCCCACCGCACCGGCATAGATGAAGAGCTTTCCGAGCGTCGCGCCGAGGGCGGTGACGAAGACGATCAGCGCGAAGCTGTCGAGACCGAATCCAATCGAAACGAGCTCAGTGGTGGCAACCAGCGTGTAGGAAGCGCCGAAGAACGGGGTCGCGTTGGAGACCAGCGAGAGGACGAAGAGGAACGCCAGGGCGAGGAGGAACGACGGCAATATTCTCGAAACGTCGGCTCTGCGTCATCTACGGGGCTTATAATGCTGCCCGACTGCAGAGGGCCTGGTCGCTATCAGCGGTATGCGACAAGGAACCGTCTCAGGAAGGGAAAGAGAACCTTTCCGTCGGGCCGGCTCCGGTAGGACCGTCCCACAGCTGCTGCGTAGTCCGCGAGGAACGACTCGCGCTCCTGCTCCGCCGGCAGCAGGTCGAGTATAGGACGCACAGCAGTACCGCTCGTCCATTCGACTATCGATTGGGTGGAGGGAAACACGTGCACGTACTCGGTCTCCCACATGTCGACCCTGCTTGACATCGGCGACAGAATGTCATAGTAGAATTCGAGCCCGTGCGTTCTCAGGTCCACCAGGTTCTCCGGAAATCTTCCGCGCCAGGAGGAACTCTCTGCGACCTCCCTGAGAGCCTTGGTCCAGTCGCCCTCGCCGGAGGGAATCTGGAACGCGAACGCGCCATTCCTGGACACGGACATGAAGAGGCGAGAGACCTGGTGCTCTTGGTTGACGAGCCACTGGAGCGCGGCATTGGAGAAGACGAGGTCGAATGCCTGCTCGGGCACCCACTCGCTCATGTCGGCGAGCACCCATTCCGCAGAGACCCCCGCCGCGCGGGCCGATTCGAGCATCTTCTCAGAGTTGTCGACCCCCACCAGCCTCGCAGTCGGCCATCGTCCCGCAAGCACCGATGTGCTGTTGCCGGGGCCGCACCCCAGGTCGACTATGGAAGCGGGAGACTGGAGCCCGATCCTGGCCACCAGGTCCCGGCAGGGGAGGGTCCTTTCCTCCTCGAACTTCAGATACTGCGTGGGGTCCCAGGTCGGCGATTCTCTGGAGGGTCGAGACATCGTGAACGCGGCCAGTCGACCATGATTGTCATCGGTATCGGCTAGACGTCGCCCTTCGTCCCGCCCAATTCCCCGAGGTCCCTGACCTTCTCCCTGGTCTCAGTCCAGGTGTTCCCGCAGTGGATGCACTTGTAGGTCTCGGTGTAGGTGTCCTCTTCGATGTCCTCCTCCACCTCAGTCTTCGCGCTCATCGACGGCTGAGGGATCGGATAGGCGGCAGCGACTCCCGCGGGCTCAAGGTACGTCTTCTGCTCAGGGACCAGAGTCTGCTTCTTCTCCACGGTCTCTGACGTATGCCTGACCTCGAATCGCTTCCCGCACTTCGGGCACTTCTTGAAGAACGCCCTTTCATTGAGGTCCTTCTGCTCCACGTGGTCGTCTTCCATGACGCGGACAGACACCCCGGGCATATTTAGCTTGGCGGCTCCCCCCGAGCACGAAAGGTCGGCGGTCGCCCGACGACGGCTTTAACAACTCGGCCGGCAATCTTCGCAGCATGACCGAACCCATCACGGGACTGCACGCGGTGACGATACACATCAGAGACATCGACGCGGCGAGGGAGTTCTACTCGAAGGTCTTGGGTCTGAAGGAGATAAGCTACAACGACAAAGCGAAGCGGGCCGTCTTCGCACTTCCCGGTGCCTCTACGATCCTCTCGATGCACGTGATGGCACCCGGTGAGGAGGGGAGGGAGCCTGGGACCGTCTCTGGTGTAGTCTTCTCGCACCCAGACCCGTTCGCGGCGATAGCGGAGGTCAAGAAGCGCGGCGGCGCCGTGACGCTTGAGCCGACGGTCGTGGAGCTGCCCGGCGCGAAGTTCGTCAGGGCCGCGATCGCCGACCCCGATGGAAACGAGTTCCTGATATCAAACAGGTCTGACTAGAGGTCCTCTCGCTTCTGCAGGCTGGCACCCGCGCTGCCCAGGACCAGGTGCAGGGCGACGGCTGAATAGACGAAGGCCGCGACGCCGAGTCCCAAGGTTGTCAACAGCAGTCCTGAAACGCCCACGAACGCCAGCACGTATCCGGCGGACAGCACCAACATCATGAGGGGAGCGACGAGCCCCAGGTTGATCAGCGTCTGGTACAGGAACCTCCTGACGTCCGCCATGTCCTGTCCCTGAGTCGTAAGGGTCTCGTCGACCGAGCTCTGCCCGTATCTCGCGGCGAAGAACATCCCTCCCGCCATCATCAGGGCGGCCACTTCGAGGGCGCCCGGGAGCGAGAGGCCGATGGAAAGGAGGAAAGCAGGGCCGTTCACCTTCTCAATCAGGAGAGGCGCGCCCACTCCCGCGGCCACCGGCGAGAGAACCAGCAGCAGGGGCGTGACGCGCGCCCGGTAGACTTCTCTCACGTACCTCCTGAGGTCGACCGCCGACGTCTTGATGAGCCACAGCCTCTCCTTTTCCAGCCATCGGGTCGCGTTTCCGGACCCGAACGACCCGATGATGAAGAGCAGGAAGAGGAAAGAAGTGGGCGAGGACAGGAAGACGCCTGAGAGCGAGTAGACCACCATGAAACCAGCAAGGAAGAGCGCGTTGACGAACAGGCTCCTGTTCTCCTTCGTCCTGCTCATCAGGACCCTCTCCTTGGACCGCACCACAGACCAGACGGGCCTCCCGTCGGTCTGGAGACCCCGGCCGAGACGGGCGTCCTTAACGCCCCCTTCGGAGTCGCGGTCGCTTATCTGAAGTACCTCGTAGAAGTTCCGTTGGGACAGTCTTGTCCCGACGCCGAGGAGGACGAAGAACCAGAGCGTGAGCAGAGCCAGCTCCAGCAGCGTCCCGAGTCCGATGGCTGCTCCACTGACCAGAGTGTAGCTTATCCCGGCGGCAAGCCCACTGGGCAGGATGGCGGCAATCTGCGCGAGTTCGGGGGGCGCGCCGGGTATCAGCAGCGCGACGGGAGCCAGGCTGACCGCGGCGACAAAGGCCAGGACTGCGTTCCGGAGAGGTCCGACCCTTTCCCCCGCCCGGGAGTTCAGGGAGAGGGTGATATCTGCGCTGAACAACAGGCAGAGCACGAAGAACGCCAGCGTCACGAAACCTGCGAAGAACGCCGGGGCGAGACCCGTCCCGTATGTCTGGGCGAACCTGAGGTAGAGAGTCAGGATGGGAGGGAAGGAGAGGAGCACCGTCGTGAACGAGTTCATCAGCAGCTTCGCAGCGAAGACCTCGCGGGGGTTCACGGGCGACGTCAGGACGTAGTCAACGTCGGCCGCGCTCATGGGAAGTCCACTTCCGTTGAAGCCGCTCTGGACGAGGCCCACGAGAAACAGGCCGAAGAGGAGGGTGAGCCCCAGGTAGGAGAGGCCGTTGCCGAGCCCGAACCTGGAGGAGAAGGAGAGGAACGTGCTCCCCACGAAGAGCACGAGGGCCACCGAGAAGACCTCGCCCATGACCATCCAGATGGCGGTCACTTTCGTGAACCTGCCCTTCATCCAGTACCTGACGAGGGTCGTGATGTTGCTCCAGCTGTTCACGGGGGACCAGGCTCCGCCTAGGCGTCGTCGCCCGTCAGCTTGAGGAAGACCTCTTCGAGGCGGGCGTCCTCCCGCGCCTCAGCCATCTTGCGCAGGCTGTCCAGCCCTCCCTGGGCGATTATGCTTCCATTGTCGATGATCGCCATCTGTGTGGCGTGATCCTGCGCTATCTCAAGGTTGTGCGTCGAGAGCAGAACGGTCGTTCCCTTCCTCCCCCGCTCGGCTATCCAGCCATTCACGAAGACCTGCGTCCGCGGGTCGAGCGCGGTGAGCGGCTCGTCCAGAACGAGGACCTTAGGGTCGTGAATGCCCGCGGCGATGAGCGCGACCTTCTGCTTCATCCCCTTCGAAAGAGTCCCGACCAGGGCGTCGGTCTTGTCCTCGAGCGAGAAAGTCGAGAGAGAGTCAGATATCCTCTGCTTCAGGACTTGGTCGGGTACGTCCCTAATCTTTCCGACGAAGCTGAGGAACTCTCGCACCGTGAGCCCGGTATAGATGGAGGGGTTCTCCGGGAGGTAGCCCACAGAGCGCTTCGCCGAGTCGGGTTCTTCCACGAGGTCCATCCCGGCCACGCTCACCCTTCCGCTGGTAGGCCGCAGAATGCCCACTACAATCTTCATCAGCGTGCTCTTGCCGGCTCCGTTCGGTCCGAGCAGTCCGACCACCTCTCCGGGCCCGACGCTGAGGGAGACGTCGCTCAGCGCCCTCACCTTTCCGTAGCTCTTGCTGAGGTGCTCGATGACTATCTCATTCATTGATGGTCGGGTGACCTCTGAGGCGGCGCTGCGCTCTGGCAATTGGATTCGCCGCGGGATGTATGGGTCACTCATTAAGGAACCGCTTACGCAGGTCCCGAACCTCAGCATCATCAGCAAGAATCCCGTAGCTAGCGCCATCAGCGAGTAGCCGCTTCTGCTCGATCATCGCGACAGCGGCGAAGGTCGCTCCGACGAAGTCCGAGAGACCCGCTCGACGGATGGGCGCTACAACCGCAGCAGCTCGGTCGCGTTTGTGTAGAAGACGCGCTCCAGCCGGTCCTGGGACAGTCCAGAGGCGCAGACCCGGCCTATCTCAACCGACGGGTCGTGAAATGGTATGTCGGAACCGTACACGACGCGCTCGTCTCCCAGCATCTCGACCGCCTCCTTCACCTTGGTGTGCATCGGCATTCCGCTGGTCTCGAGATAGACATTGTCGAATCGCTTCGCTACGTCCAGTGCTGATTTGATGTAGATGCCGTGGCCGTGGCCCATGTGGAGCATCACGACCTTCACATCCCTGAAGTTCTCGGCGAGCTCGCCGATGCTCCAGGGAAGCGAGAAGGGCGGGTGGCCCGAGTGTATGAGGACGGGGACCCCTGCCTTTCTCGCCTCCTCCATAATCGGGTGGACTACGTCGTCGTTCGGCAGGAACGCGTGGATCAGCGGATGCAGCTTGACTCCCTTGAAGCCCCATTCCGTAAGGGCCTTCCGGACGAGGGCGGACGCGTCTGTCCTCCTCGGGTCGGGCCACACGCAGCCGACCAGCCTCTTGGGGTGCTTTGCCACCGCCCTGCGGACGAGCTCGTTGTCCCAGTAGAAGACCACAGACCTCTTGACATTGTACAGTTTCATCGAGCGGAGCAGTTCATCCTCGCTGCAGGCCACGTTGGCCCATCCGCCGAACTCGCCAATGTGCGCGTGTGCGTCGACCTTCTCTCCCTCGTAAAGTCGGGGGATGTGATCCAACGGTCTGTTCTTTGCCAAGCTCGCTCCGATGCCGTCTGCAGGCAACGAAGATTAAAGCATGAGGCCGCGCCACAAGAGAAGGGCCGGCTACTCGGGAGGCAGCTCGCCCGAGAGGAGGCTCAGGTCAAACCCCCTGCGCTTGTTGTAGTAGTACGAAACGGCATAGATGGCCATCGACGCGACAATCACGCCGAGGATGATGAGCCTGGCACTTAGGGCGCCTGGTCCTATGGCGGGGTTTGTGAAGGCGTTGTAGCTCAGGTAGCCGAGCACGACGATCGCGACGATTCCTATCAGCGAGAGTACAGGGATGCCGCCGAGCTTCGCTGTGCTCTGAGAGCGCTCGAATATCGACTTGCGGCGGAACGGTAGCACCACCGCAGCGACCGCCGATATGAGCCAGGCTATCGTGAACAGGAACGTGCCGTTGAGCTGAGTGCTGATGAAGGACGTGAAGAAGATCAGGTACATGGGAATCGTGGAGAGCAGAACGGTGAGTACGATCGCCGTGGTCGGTGTGTGAAAGCGGTCGCTCACATGGGCGAGCTGAGTGGGTACGACGCGGTCGAACGCCCACGCCATCGGTATCCTGCTGGCGAAGACCAGCGCAAGCCACCACCACCCGATGTTCCCGACGAACAGGCCGGCCGTGATTATCCAGAGGAGAGCGGTGTTGGGATAGAAGACCATGGCGAGCGCGGAAGGGACGGTCGAGGAGTAGTTGTTGACGACCGTCCAGGCTTCCAGGAATGATATCCCTATCGAGTGGTCAAAGAGATAGGTCATCAGCAGGAAGATCGCAATCGAAGCCAGCTCAGCTCCGACAGCGCCGTAGAGCAGCGAGCGCTTCGGGTTCTTGATCTCACCTCCTACCATCTGCATCGTCGGGAACGGACCGAGGCTCACGAAGATCACTGGGACTATGAGGCCCAGGGTCGCCAGGTCGTAGCCGGTCGAGTATCCGTTCTTCGCCGCGGCTGCGTAGACCGCGGGGACGCCCCCCGCGAAGTACTTGGCGTAGTCAGTCGCAAAGGCCGACTGACCGTTCATCACGAACATACCCAGGACAACGAGCAGCGTGACACCGCCGAACGCGAAGAAGCCGTAGATTATCATCCTGAAGACCCTACCCCCGAGGATGATTCCCGTCGCACCCACCGCTAGGAGCAGAGCACTGAGACCGAAGAGCGTGGCGGGGCTCGACGTCGTGAACGGACTGAGGAAGTTACCCAGGTTCGTGATGCCGGGGCTGTTGAGGATCTGCCCCGAGAAGGACAGCTGGAGCCCAGCTTCAGAGAAGCCCCAGAACGCTCCCGTCGAGGCTGGGTCTGCGAGCAGAGCCACGTAGAAGATGAAGCTCGCGACGAAGCCGACCGAGCTGGCGATCGCCCGGGACACGAAGACATAGTCGCCACCCGACCTGGGCATGGCGGTCGTCAGCTGCCAGTAGAGAACCACAACGACGAGAGCGGTGACCGCCCAAGCGCCGAGTGAGAGGTAGTAGTCGACGTTCTGGTAATAGTCCGGAGTCACCCAGAAGAGCCCCGACCAGCTCGTGAGCCAGGGGAAGAAGATGACGCTCCAGACGAAGACGTCGAACCACGAGAGCTCCTTAACAAGACCGGTAGCTTCCCGCACGAAGGTCGTGGCGCTACCTTTGGTCGCTGCCAAGGAATTTTCAAGCTAGTCTCTGCGATTATTTAAGATTCTGCGGTGCGGCAGGCGCGATGATCGTACCACACACATTATTAGCGGTGCGAAACACGAATCGTCGGCGGCAGCCACTGCGAGGTGTCTAAGAGTTGAACAAGGGACGCGGCGGAAGGGAGGAGGCGAGCGACCAGGGTAGGTGCTTCACGAGAAGACGGTTTCTCACATCATCGGCGGCTCTGGCCGCGACCGTGGGTGGAGCGGCCCTTCTACGCTCCTCGGGCGTCCCTCGTGACGAGGCCGCAAGGTCGAGGGCCGCGCCAGCGTCAGCTCCTAGGTAGAAATCGTTCCCGATCGAACATATAATCGTGATAATGGAGGAGAATCACACCTTCGACAACTACTTCGGCACGTACCCGGGCGCGAACGGGATAGCGGGTGCGGTGAAGCAGCCCAGTGACCTGGCCGGACCACGGCTTGTCCAGCCGTTTGTCATATCGGAGCCTGTAATTTCCCAGGACATGGACCACTCGTGGGCATCCGCCCACGCAGCGTATGACGGAGGCAAGATGGACGAGTTCGTCACCGCCGCGAGGACCACCCTGACGATGGGGGTATTTCGACCCGTCTCTGCTTGACGAGTACTGGAGGCTCGCGTCGGAGTTTGTGCTCATGGACAACTTCTACACATCGGTGATGGGCCCGAGCCTGCCCAACCACCTCTACCTCATAGCGGCCCAGTCGGGAGGTCTGACCGGCGACGGATCCGCGGGTATACTCAACTTCACGTCGGATACCGTGTACAACAACACGTTCCATTTCAAGTGCATCATGGACGAGCTCGACGAAGCGGGGGTAACATGGAAGTACTATGCAGGAGGCAGCGGGTACCTAAACAACTGGAACCCCCTGCCTGGTTTCGCCTCGTTTCAGGCCAGCCCTGCGAGAATGGCAAAGGTCGTTGAGACAGAGCAGTTCATCGCTGACGTCCAGAAACACGCCCTGCCGAGCGTCTCCTGGGTCATGCCGTCTTCGGACAACACCAGCGAACATCCACCCCACGACATCACGCTGGGCGAGCAGAATGTCATGGCGCTGATCGACGCGGTCAGGTCGAGCGAATATTGGCCATCGACGGCGATCTTCCTGACCTGGGACGACTGGGGAGGGTGGTACGACCATATGGCACCTCCGCAGGTCGACGGGATGGGGTACGGCTTCAGGGTGCCCTGTCTCATCGTCTCGCCCCACGCCAAGCACGGAGTGGTCGACCACACGCAAGCCGACTTCACATCTACCCTCAAGTTCATTGAGACAGTCCATTCTCTCCAGTCGCTGACGACGCGAGACGCGTCAGCCGCTGACCTCATGGAGGCGTTCGAATTCAGACCTTCGGGCCCTGCCCAAGCGACGGGATATCTGCTTCCATCCGAGCCACTGAAGGGGTACTTCTCCGTGCGCTGAAGCGGCCTAGTCCAGCCTGCGAGGAAGGTCCCTGAAGATGTCCAGGTCGTGAACGATGGTCTCGCTGAAACCATTCCCGTCTCCGTCCGAATAGGATATCACGGCGGTGACCCGGCTGGGCTGCTTCGCCGAGAAGTATCCAACGGCCGAACCCACCAAGATGCTGTAGTCACGTCCAGGAGCCAAGAATTCGACGTTCCTGAAGACGTTCAGGTCGTTGACGGCCTTCTTGCCGTCGGGGCCGTCGATGCGTGGGGAGATCTTCGTGCAGACCCTTATGGCGGGTTCCACGCCGATGTTCTTAAGGACGAGGTAAAAGAAGCCCTTCTCAAGTACCACGTCGAGTATGACCCTCGGCCGCACCTGGTTTGGGGCACCCAAGGCCGAAGACCCGTACACTTTGAAGCTCCACTTCTAGGAGCCCTGGGCCGAACCGGTCACCGTGATGCCCTCCACAGCGATTTCCAGCGTCTCGACCGCAATGTCGCTGGCGTCTCCGCTGAGGACCGGTAGCTCGTATTTGACAGGCCAACAGTTGCTGAAACTCCACGTTATCACCGGAACTCTCGGGGAGTCGAGCAAGACGACGGAGACCCTCGTGGGCGAGCCCGTGCCTGCGACGAACTTGGAGATCCAGTCCCAAAGCGCGAGGGTCGACGCGCCGCTGACGAGCCCGCGCTTCAGCACGAGATTGCCGTATCTGACGAGTCCGGGCAGCTTGTGTACGTTGGCGACAGCTTCATCACCGGACCTGTAGTCGATGACATCGAACGACACGGAGGGCAGACCGCACTCCATGAAGGACGCCGCGGCTACGCCGTCGATCGTCACCATGAACTTGAAGGCGCCGTAAGGCGTGTTGGGAATTGACATATCTCTCGGGCTTTAGCCGTTCAAGGACAATTAAATGCTGGCTGACAGTGCTGCTGGGACAACCGGCAGACTAGGAATATACATTCCCTCCAGCATATTCCTTTCAGGCATTATTATATAACATGGGTTATTGTGAGACTTCATGTCTCAAATTGACGCCCTCCTCAAGAACAACGAGGCGTACGCAAGCAACTTCAGGAAAGGAAGCCTGCCGATCCCTCCTAGCAAGAAACTCGCGGTCGTCGCGTGTATGGACGCGAGACTCGACGTCCACAAGGTCCTCGGGCTCGAAGAAGGCGAGGCGCACGTCTTAAGGAATGCGGGCGGTGTGGTGACCGACGACGTGATCCGCTCCCTCGTCATATCGCAGAGGCTTCTGGGGACCCAAGAGATAGTCCTCATCCATCACACCGACTGCGGGATGCTTACGTTCAAGGACGACGATTTGAAGAAGCGAATCGAGGCCGAGACCGGAATCAGGCCGGCGTTCGCTCTCGAGGCGTTCCCGGAGCTCGATGCTGACGTCAGACAGAGCATCGCCAGAATCAAGGCGAGCCCTTTCCTTCCCAAGAAAGAGAACGTACGCGGCTTCGTCTATGACGTAAAGACCGGGCGGCTGCGCGAGGTCAGGTAGAGGTCGGAGCGACACTCGATTCCGGGCCGATCGCGGCTCGGGAGGAACTCGTCGTCGTCGCGAACTTGGCCCTCGCGTACCGGGAGAGGAGATACGCCTGCGCCACGATCGAGATGAATGAGACCCCCAGCACCGCCGTATGGAGGAGGTCGCCATCCGCCAGGGACGCTGGTAGGGAAGCAGCGAGGACGATCGAAACGGCCCCCCTTACCCCTCCCAGGGTCGCAGTGACTTTCCACGAGCCGGGAAACCTGGTCTTTTCGATGCCAATGAGCCCAAGAATGGAATAGACGGATACGAACCTCGCGAGCAGGACCGCTCCGAAAACGATCACGATCGGGATGATGAACTCGATGATGTTGGAGAGGTCGGTCGCGAGGCCGATTGTCAGGAAAGCAATGGAGTTCGCAAGAAAAGCGAGAATCCTCCAGAAGTTCCTGAGCACTTCCCTGTGCCTCCTCGATTCATCGGCAGCCCAGATGATGCCGTACGTCAGGCCCGTTATCGACACAGCGACGAGGCCGGACGCGCCCAGTCCCTCGGCGACGGAGTATGAACCGAAGACCGCCGCGAGCGTTAGTATGCACTCTGCGATAGGGTCGTTGAGAACCCTGAGGAGAAGCCTCGACGCCAGTGCGACTCCGAGCCCGACGAGCACACCACCTCCGAATATCCAGAGGAAGTCGATGAAGACGGACGTGAGCGAAAGGGAACTAGTGGTCATCGACGCCAGGATGATTGCGAATATGGTGATGCCCGTAGCGTCGTTGAATCCCGCCTCTGTCTCCATCATCCGGGCGAGTCTGTTCGGAACATTTACCCTCTTGAACACCTCAAGAACCGTCGCAGTGTCGGTGGGCGAGATCAGCGCCGCGAAAAGGAAAGAAGGGTAGAAGGGGACGCCCAGGGCCTTCCAGAGGAAGAGACCCGTGACGACCGTCGCGACCACCACGCCAACCGTAGCAAGAGAAAGTGCAGGCCTGGCGATTGCCCGGAATTCGCTCGAGCTTATGTCCATCATGCTCTCGAAGAGCAGTGGAGGGAGAACGAGGCCTACGAACAGGCCCCCGGTGACCAGCTGCCCGTAAATCGTATTGAAGCCAGCGACCGACGAGACCGACGACGCGGCCAGGAGTATTCCAGCGAAGACGAGTACGAGAGTGTAGGGCTGCCTGACCTTCTGCGAGACGATGAATGCCAGCAGCATTGTCCCTAGCAGGAGGGTGATCACAACTTCGGTCGAAGGCACGGGTTGATGATCAATTTCGAGCTGAGCATTCTTGATATACTTGACGATTCGCATCTCGGAGAAGGCAGCCCGCCTTCCTGCCTTCGATCGAGGATCCTTCAGCGCCAGCCAGGATGCTCCGGGTTTGGCGTTGCAATGCGGATCGATGCGTCCTGACATCGTGGAATCTGAAGACCCACGGGAAACGGTAACCTTTTCGTCGTGGCCGACTCCCTCCTCCTCGGGCGCGTAATGCCCTTAACAGTCAGGAGTTTCGGCGGAGTATTCGAGGGTGTAAAGTAAGAATGATTGGATACTTCGGGTCGGTGGAGAAACAGACGCTCAAGAATACGTACTTCAGACGCGTGCTGTACACCGGGGAGCACGCTCAACTCGTGTTGATGAGCCTGAAGGCGGGAGAGGAAATCGGCAACGAGGTTCATCCGGATGTTGACCAGTTTCTCCGCGTGGAGCAAGGCAAGTTCAGGTTCGTGCTGGACAACGGGACAGAAACCCACGTCGCTGGTCCTGGCGACGCTGTGATCGTTCCCGCAGGGACCTGGCACAACGTAATCAATGTGTCCACCGGGAGGTCGAAGCTCTATACCGTATACTCACCCCCGAATCATCCTGACGGGACCATTCATAAGACCAAGAAGGAAGCAGAACTAGCCGAAAAGGCAGAGCACAAAACGGGACGTTAGCAGCTACGGAACGGTCGCCAAGGTCTGACCTCGAAGACGACCCGCTACTCGGTGAGCCTGGCGGCGCGACCGCTCATCATTTGGTTCGGTCCGATGCATCTTGCTCGCGTCGTACGCGATAGAATCGCGTCAAGGGCATGGCTGACACAACCCGACAGGATTCCGTCGGGCTCAGCCATTCTTAGCTGTTTTTCCATAGCCTCAGGAGCCCTTTTAGCGCGTTCCCTCTCGGGCGCGAGGACCGCGTAACAGGGCCCTACAAGAAGAGGTCCTCCTTCTATCTTGCAGAGGATACTGCTCCATCAAGATGATTCAATGGGCGCTTTCCTTCGGTAGAAAACGCTAGCAGGAGACGACAAGGCTAAAGAAAACACTGGGCCGCAAAAAAATCGCGGCGCTGCGGATGGAGCGAGAGAAGGGGCAGCCTACGCCTTCGCGGCTGCCTTCTCGACCTGGCCCTTGACTGTGATCTCGCGGACGATGCCGGCTGCTACGGTGCTGCCCATGTCCCGGAGCGCAAACCTTCCGAGCTCAGCGTAGTCCTTGAAGGTCTCGAGGACCACCGGGCGCAGAGGCGTGATCTTGACGATTGCCGAGTCTCCGGTCTTGATGGTCTTTGGCTTCTCCTCCGTCGGCTGACCCGTGCGTGGGTCGATCTTCGCGACTATCTCGGTGATCGTCGCCGCGACCTGCGCGGTATGGGCGTGCAGCACAGGTGTGTAGCCTGCGGCTATCGCCGTCGGGTGGAAGACCACGATGATCTGGGCGAGGAACTCCTTGGCGATCGTGGGCGGAGCGTTCGTCGGCCCCAGGACGCTTCCCCTGTGGAAGTCTGTCTTCGACACTCCTCTGAGGTTGAACCCTATGTTGTCTCCGGCCATCGCCTCCTGCATTGCGACGTGGTGGGTCTCGATGGACTTCACCTCAGCCGGAAGGCCCTCTGGCATTATCATGACAGAGTCGCCGACCTTGATCTTGCCGGTCTCTACCCTCCCGACAGGGACGGTGCCGACACCTGTGATGGTGTAGACATCCTGAATCGGCAGACGCAGCGGCTTGTCGATAGGCTTGGGCGGCTCCACGAACTCGTCGAGCGCCTGGAGCAGGGTCGGTCCCTTGTACCAGGGCATGTTGGTCGAGGGCTTGACCTCGTTCTCTCCGGTCCAGCCGGAGATGGGGATGAAGCGGATCTTGGAGACGTTGTAGCCAGAGGCCTTGAGAAGGTTCTCGACGTCCTGCTTGGCGTTGTTGAACATCTGTTCGCTGTACTTGACCGTCTGGTCGTCCATCTTGTTGATGCAGACGACGAGTTGGTTGACGCCGAGAGTCTTCAGCAGAAAAGCGTGCTCCCTCGCCTGTCCGCCTGCGCCGAGCGCCGTATCCTTCTCGCCCGTCTTCGCTGAGACTACGAGGACCGCCGCGTCTGCTTCGGAGGCACCGGTGATCATGTTCTTGATGAAGTCGCGATGACCGGGTGCGTCGATAAGCGTGTAGAAGTACTTTGGCGTCTCGAACCTCTGGAACGCAAGGTCAATCGTGACACCCCTCTCCCTTTCGTCCTTCAGCTGGTCGAGGACCCAGGCGTACTTGAAACTGTCACCCGCTCCCGTCTTCTCGGACTCCTTCGCAAACTCATCGATCGTCCTCTGGTCGACCGCGCCGAGGTCAAACAGGAAATGACCCATGCTGGTGGACTTGCCATGGTCTACGTGACCAGTAACGATGAGGTTCAGGTGGGGTTTGTTTGCCATTCAGATAACTACCTTTACGTCGAACCGAGTTTTCCCATCGGTATTTAAGGTTTAAGCGTGAAAACGAGGCCCTCCGCTCCTCGAAGGCTCTTTTCCTGCCTATCTGGGGCGGTCGTCACTGGAAATTGAAGTCCAGGAGCTCTGGTAATTCGGCAACTCCGGTCTACCGGGCTTCGTCTACGGGACGGAAAACCCTCTCATGTCAGGCCTTGGAAGGTACGGCCTGAGGTGGCCGCGAGACCTTAGGCCCGCTGCGCAGTGGACCGATGAGATTCGTACCCAATAGCTGCTGCATCATAGCCTTCGCCAGTCTCCCGAATCTTGCAGCCATCGCCAGGACGGAGAATGCCACGCTAACGAGAGCGACATCGGGAATCATATCCTTCGGTGTTACGTCAAGACGGCGAGTAATAAAGATTCGGCTCAGGCTTCCGAAGAAACCGCCTACTTGTCGGCACCGAGGACTCAATCCGAGTGTCAGTTCCATCCCGGCCGGATGCAGGGGACGATAATCGTAACAGGTTGGGAAGATGCTGCCAGCTGAGCACACTCGCCGGCTCAGTGGGCCTTGTGGAAGGCTTAAAGTCCTCTGGGGAGCCTCTACTGACCATGCCCAGCCCTGGCAAGATGAAGATTGTTGTCTCGAAGGATGGTCCATACATGGTCTACGGCGGAATCCCGCTTAGCTTGATGATCATCGAGCCCAACAAAGAGGGACTCTCCTGGGACTGGAAGGAGGCCAAGGATTTTCCCGTGAAGGAGGAGTACAGTCTATGCAGATGCGGTCAGTCTAAGAACAAGCCATACTGTGACAGCAGCCACCTCAGGGCCAAGTTCGATGGCACGGAGACGGCGACGAGGAGACCGTTCGTGAGGCAGGCGGAGGTCTTCGACGGTGCGACGATGACCCTCAGCGACGCTGAAGAGCTATGCGCGTTCGCGCGCTTCTGCGACCCGGGGGGAAAGATCTGGGGTTTGATGGACCAGACAGTTGACCCCGAGGTCAGGAAACTGGCAATCCGGGAGGCTGCGCACTGTTCTTCGGGCCGTCTTGTCCTGCACGACAAGAAGACGGGCGAGACTTTCGAGCCGAGACTCCCTTCGAGCATCGGCGTGGTCGAAGACCCGGCGCTGGGATGCAGCGGCCCTCTCTGGGTGAGGGGACGAATACACATCGAGTCTGCGGACGGTACTCCGTACGAAGCTAGGAACAGGGTCACGTTGTGTCGCTGCGGAGCCTCATCGAACAAGCCGTTCTGCAACGGCAGCCATGCGAGCATCAGGTTCAGGGACGGTCTCGTTGAGTTCGTCAGGCTGAAGTAGTTCCGCTCAGCCTTCACCGGAAGTTGCTGCCTAGACGGTGAGGTCGGAAAGTTGCGCCGTTTGCCCGCTCGTGGCGACTGCGGCTTCCGACCTCCTCGTCATGACAATCCGGTTGTCATAGTTCGAGCCTCACTTTGAGCCTGGACCGTCGTCAGGCTGGCTATCGCCGTGATCGGGACGGAGGGTTAAATTACTGAACGATGGGCTCGGCAGCTCGGAGGGGCGCGCTTACGCCGCAAGGAAGACTGGCACGGTTGAGGTATCAGGTGCTCGTTACTGCAGGGGTCTTCTTCGGGCTCTTCTTCATCGAATATCCCCCACTCTTCATGCTTGGATACTGGGCGTGGCCGTACACCGTCGGGTACACAGCGCACAAGGTAATCTCCGGCCTCTTCATCCTCCTCAATCTTGGGATAACCCAGTATGCGGTGAGGAGATGGAGGTTCTTCCGAAGGGCTTCAGACGCGGACCGCGGTCAGGTGCGGGCAGGCCCCAACTCAGCCTAGTCTACTCTACCACGGTCTGCCCGCCATCGACGATGATGGTATGACCCGTGATGTACTTCGAATCGTCCGAGGCTAGGAACAAGACCGCACCGGCGATGTCGTCGGGAGTGCCCAGCCTCCCGAGGGGGATGCGGCTGGTGGGCTGGTCCCTGAATCCCTCGCCGAACTGCTCGACCACGCCCTCGGTCAGGACCGTGCCCGGCTCAACGCCGTTTATCGTTATGGTGTATTTGGAATACTCGACAGCTATCCCCTTTATGAGTCCGTTCAGGCCTCCCTTGCTGGCGCCGTAGTGGGCAAGCCCGGGGATAGCCGTTCTGGGCCCGGTAATCGAAGTGGTGAGCACTATCCTTCCGTATCTCTGTCGCTGCATCACAGGGAGGCAAGCCTTCAGCACGAAGAAGGCGCTCTTCAGGTTCACGTTCATGACGCGGTCCCAGTCCGCCTCGGTCATCTTTTCGAACGGGACGTAGGGATAGATACCCACGTTCTGGCAGAGGACGTCGACCCTGCCGTACTTCTGGACCGCGGTTGCGACGGCAGCATCGGCATCTGCTCTCTTGGAGAGGTCAGCGCGTACGAAGGAAGCTACACCCCCGGTCTTTGTCAGGTCATCGACCATCGACCTTCCCGCGTCGTCGTTGAAGTCCGCCACGACGACCGTCGCGCCCTCAGCCGACAGGGAGCGGCTAATGCCTCCGCCGATGCCCTTAGCCCCGCCAGTGACTAGCGCTATCTTCCCCGCGAACCGAGTTCCCAACGCTGGTGGACCCTACCATCGGGGCCTTTAGCTCTTTCTTCGCCAATACACTGGGCCGCATCACTGGACAGCGTCGGCCTCAGAGTCAGAGACACCGAGAGCCTTGTCCATCACGTCAACCGCCATGTCGATCTGTTCTTTGCTGATTATCAGGGGTGGAGAAACAATGAGATGGGAGACCACCCCGCTGTAGACAAAGACGCCCATCGACATCATCTTGCTAGCGACCTTCGAGACCATCAGCGGCTTGCCCGAGAGATAGTCGTCTGCGGTGTCGAATGGAACCTTGGTCTTCCTGTTCTTGACGAGCTCTACTGCCCACAGTAGACCCAGGCCGCGCACGTCTCCGACCGATGGATGGCGGTCCTTCAGCTCAGCCAGCCTCCTGCCGAGGTGGACGCCCAGTTCCTTTGCGCGGGTGACGTAGCCGCCTCTTTGGTATTCCTCTATTGCCGCGATGCCCGCAGCCATTCCGAGCGGATGGGCGCTGAAGGTGCCCGAGACGGGGAGCCAGTTCTCGTCGAAGTATTCTGCAATCGTCTTGTTCGTCGCAGTTAGAGACAGGGGGAACTGGCCGCCTGTTATGCCCTTGGCTGTGGTCATGATGTCCGGTTTCACACCCCAGTTGTCGACCGCGAACCACTCACCCGTCCTGCCCCAGCCGCACAGGATCTCGTCGGCGATGAGGAACGCCCCGTTCTCTTCGGTTATCTCGAGCACCCTAGGAAGGTATTCCTTCGGTGGCACGACGACGCCGCTAGCACCCGTGACCGGCTCCAGTATGACCGCCCCGACGTTGGCCTCGTTCTTCATCGCGTAGTCGATGTACTCGGCGCAGGCGACGCCGCAGCCAGGATACTCCAGTCCGAAGGGGCACCTGTAGCAGTAGGGGTCCGGAACGTGGACGACCCCGGGGTAGGCGCCGGTCGTCTCGGCAGCGAACCTCCGGGGATTACCGGTAAGCTGGGTCGTTGCTGCCGTCCAGCCGTGGAAGGAGTTGTAGCGAGAGATTATCTTGGTCTTGCCCTCCTTCTTGAAGAAGGTCCGCACCATCTTCACTGCCGCTTCGTTAGCTTCGCTTCCCGAGTTCGAGAAGTTGTACTTGTTGAGGTTGCCGGGCAGGACTTCCTTGAGTTTCCTGGAGAAGCTTGCCCTGACGTCGGTTCCGAAACCGACCCCGACGTAGGCCAGCTTGTCCGCCTGGTCCTTGATTGCCTGTATGATGTGCCTGTTGTTGTGGCCGAGGTTGACTGCGGCGGGCTGAGCCGAGAAGTCGAGATACTTCCGACCCTGCTCGTCCTCGAGGAACATGCCGTCGCCGCGGACCATCACCACGGGCTTCCAGGTCGATTCGAGCCTGAATCCGGAATAGTTGGTGTTTCTTAGAACCTCAGAATCTTCCTTCGGTGTGAGACCCGCTCCTTCACCAGACATGCGGCGTTTGGCACCGCCGTTGCGATAAATACTTTGGCGTGGCTACCTTAGCTTCTTGACCTTCCTGTTCCTTTCCCTGTAGACGCGGAAAAGTATGTACGCCATCCCGACCACGATCAGAGCGTAGAGCACGAGCACGGCCAGGAGAAACGTGTCGACCGAAGCCATCTGCGTCTCGACCCCCGACCCGATTATTTTACCGTTTTTTTACGCATACCGGCCGAACGACGGGGGCCCAGTTCCGTCTGGCCTGCTATCTGCTCTATGGACTTTTTCGAGACTGCCGAGTAGTCGTAGTCCTTGGCGTCGTAGCCGTCCTTGGAGTACCTGTCACGATGCTTGATGAGGAGCCAGGACTCCTTCCCTCCGAACCCCTTGGTCTTCACGAGCGCGAAAGATCCCTTGAGTTTCTTCCCGTACAGGGTGAACTTGAGATTCCCTTCCTTCAGGCCCTCCTCCGCCACCAGTTCGGCCCGCTTCAGGTCGGTGACCCGCTTCCTGACTCCTGTGCTCACCTCAACCTCTGGGACGTAGGTGCCCTCGTCCCATATCATGACAGGCCCCGCTCCGTAACCTCCCTTTGGTATCACGCCCTCGAACTTCCTGTATTCTAGCGGGTGGTCGGGGGTCGGGAGAGCAAGCCGCTTCGCGTTGCTGTCGAGGGAAGGTCCCCTCGGTATCGACCAGGATGGCATGACCCCGCCAATCTCAAGGCGGAAGTCGTAGTGCAGTGATGTGGCCCTGTGCTTCTGCACGACGAAGACAAGCCTCCGCCTCGGTCTTCTCTCTCCCATGGCAAACCACACGCGACTGGTGCCCGCGACTTATGGACATATCGTGCGACCTCCGGAGCCTGGGGCTAACCGCGAAAGCGATAAATCATGAAACCTTCGGAAAAGCAAGCAGCTTGAAGCTCGGGCTCATAGACAACGCCTGGTTCGACTCCAGGGTCGGCTGGGTGCACGGCGTAGGGCTTGCGAGTGAGATTGGGTTCGATACCTACGACGTCTTTCCGGTAGACCTCACCCCGGCGCGCAAGCGCGGGATGTACGCCGCTCCGCTGAGGTCCGGTATGCGGGTCCCTACATTCGTCGTATTCGGTTGCTCGCTGACCGACTTCAATCCCGAGATTAGAAAGTACATGGTCGGCTGGCTCAAGAGGCAGATGGAGCTCGGGCGGTACTTCGAGAGCAGGACGATGGTCCTGGTCCTCGGCGAGTACATAGTCGAGAAGGTCGAACTGAAACCCGACGTCCGCGGAGACCTTCCGCCAGGGATTGACGTTGTACCACTCAGGGACTACCTCTCCGCTTTGAAGGGAATAGGATATGATGGCCCGGTCAGTCTGGAGCTCGAATGGTCACCCGAACCCGACAGGATCATCGACTGGGTCACGGAAGCCTACGAAGCTACCGATGCGATGATGTGCGAGCTGGGCGTGGGGAAATGACGGACGGCGCGCCGCAAATTCTCTTATGCGGGCTCGGGCCCATGTGGTGCGCTTGAGATGAGACCGAAGTGCTTGCAGGTTGTCCTCCTGCTAGGTCTCCTCCTCGTCTCTGTGACGGCGCTCTCCTCGGTCCCCCTGGTGCACGCTCAGCCGGCTTCCGCCGCTGCGAGCGTACGGGTGGGCGTCTATCTCGTGAACGTCCAGTCGGTCAACCTGCAGGCAGGGACGTACAACCTCGACTTTTACCTGTGGTTCAACTCGACGGGAAATCCCCAGTACGTCGACTATGAGTTCACTAACGGGCAGGTGACCTCCCTCGACGTCGTCCAGAACACCAGCTCGTACCAGGAGTACAGGGTCTGGGGGACCTTCCAGACGACCTTCGGCTTCCAGCAGTTCCCGTTCGATAACCACGACTTGACGATCGACATCGAGGACCGGACGCTGACGGTCAACCAGCTCGTCTTCACGCCCGACCCCACGAGTGGGTACGACCCGACGGCAGGGATATCGGGATGGCAACTCTCGGGTGGTACTATGCAGGTGACCACCCACGAGTACCCGGGCCAGGTCTTCTCGAGGGCCGTCTTCTCGGTAACGATAAACAGATTCCAGCTGCAGTCCTTCCTCGAGGACATCCTCCCGATAGCTCTGGTCACCCTCATCGGGATGATGGTCTTCGTCCTTCCGGTCGAAAGAACCTTCGAGAGAACCTTTCTCTCCGTGACGACCCTCGTCTCGGCGGTCGCCATCTCGGTCTCGACGATGTCGCAGGTTCCTTCGGTGGGATACCTTACTCTGGCCGACGAGATCTCGATAACGGTCTTCATCCTGTTTGCGTACAGCATAGGTGTCTCGGTATGGCTGACTAGGATGGTCGTGAACGGAGACAAGGAAAACGCGGAGAGGATTAACTTGAAAGCCGCGATTCTCGTACCCGTCGTGGTCGTGATCTTCCTGGGCCTGCAGCTGGTGGGCTTCGCCTGATATTCCGTCAAGAAGGGCTGCCAGCGTGGAGGAGACTCATCCCGCTGCCCGTCCTGGCGCTACTCGTGCTTTCGTGCGCTGCTCCGGTGCTATCTCAGACGCCTAGCGCACCGCAGCCGCGTCACGTCACAGTCGGACTGTACCTGAACGACGTGGCAACGCTCGACCAGACCACCGGTTCCTTCGGCGCCGACTTCTACCTCTGGTTCAGGTGGCAGGGGAACTGGACGACGGGTGACGTCAACTCAACGGTGGCGGCCGACATTGCGACTGCGAAGGCGAGCCCAACCGGCAGCTTCTCGCAGCTCGCCGAATACGCTCTCCCGACACACTTCGAGTTGATGAACGGGCAGGTGGACGCGTTGGCGCTTATCGCCGCACAACCGGACTACAACGGGAGCAGCTACAACTTCCTCGAATACAGAGTCCACGCCACGATGCATGACCCGATGGTGCTCAACAACTACCCCCTCGACGTGCAGACGCTCTCCATCGAGATAGAGGACAGCTTCTATCCTAACTCGACGCTGGTCTACGTCCCCGACCCCGGGAGCAGCATCGACCCTTCAATCACTTCGGGCAACGGGATTCCGGGCTGGAGGTATGATGCAGGTTCGTTCTCCATCGTGGTGACGAACCACCTCTACGCCACCGCATTCGGATACGGCGTCATCCCCGGCTTGAACACGAGCTCGAGTTACTCGCACTTCGACGCGTCGTTCACGATAAGGAGACCCTTCGCAAACGCGGTCACGACGCTATTACTGCCCGTGGCCATACTGCTCGCTCTTACACTCGTATCGTTCTTCATCTCAATCGACAAGTTCGAGGAAAGGCTGGCGCTTCTCGTCACCGCCGTGCTCTCGGCTGTGCTGCTGCAGGTCAACTTCGCACAGAACATCCCGGCCTCCGGCAGCTTCACCCTCGCCGACCGGACCATAGTCGTCCTCTACGTGGTGCTGGTCTACGGTCTTGCAATCACGGTAGTCCAGAAGTGGCTGAACCCCGAGAAGCACCCACGCGCCGTCCTATGGGTCGACCGAGTCACGGTCGTTATCATCTCTATCGGCGCCACGATCGCAATCTGGTGGCTATTCTACTCTGTGTGCGACGCGCGAATCTGCAGCCTGCCAATCGGCGTAAGCCCTTAAATACGGTTCTAGGGACTTTCTGCCCGATACGCGATGGCCCTCGAACCCTGGGAGTGGCTCGTGATCGGGCTCATTGTAGCCGGGGTCGTCATCGTTTTCGTGGTCATCTTCTGGGAGGGAGTAATCAAGACGATAAGGAAGATGCCTGCACAGCAGACGATCCTGAAGGACCAGGGTCCTCTGCCCAAAGCAGATTACACCAAGGTAATCTGGGCAGGCGAAACGGTAGGGCACCCGCCGGCAAAGAGGAGCATCAATCTCACCTACACGCAGCCTGAGCGCGTCGTGATGTCCTTCTTCGCAGACTTCACGGACAGCAGAGGTGTCTACCTCGACCCCGTGAGGGCGATAAGGGTCAACGGCGAGATCGTGGAGATAAGGGACATGCCCTCAGACCCCGAGAAGCTAAGGTCGGTCAAGAAGGACAACGTCGACATCACGCAGTACATCCAGACCAGCGACAAGGGGATAATCAACAACTTTGAGGTCAGCTACATCGTCAAGGGACGCGGCGCGTTCCTGAGGAGCAGCCTCGGGAAGATGACGATGGTGATCTCGGTCATGATGCCGAGGGCGAACATACAGGGGGTCGGGCGTGAGACCAAGTTCTGCATGAACTGTGACACCACGATACCCGTCAAGGCCCCGTTCTGCTGGAACTGCGGGGTACCCCAGGAGGCCTTCAGCGGTCTCACCACGAGGAAGTGCCTGACCTGCGGCACCGAACTGCCGATGGTCGCGATATACTGCTACTCCTGCGGGACGGCACAGCCACAGGGCGCTCCTGAGTCCATCCCAGCTCAACCTCCATCGGCTTAGCTCAGGCTGCCGCCGTTTCCTACGGCCCCCGCCACGGGTCCTGGAGGAGCCGGAGGAGGTGGAGCTACGCCTCCGGTACCCATTATGTTCGTTATCACGGTGGTTCCCTTCCAGGCCAGAAAGAGCTGCACGAAGGCCTGAGCTATCGAGTCGCAGAGCGGGTCGGCGTGCTCTCCGGGGACGCCCAAGAGTCCAAGCATGGAGAGCTTCAGCAGAGAGGCGTCCATCAAGGCGTCCCCCGGCGACGCCCCTGACGCTAGCGGGACGGGAGTGTTGGGCGAGGGCGGCATAGTCGTGGAGCAGGCAGTGCCACCGGGGAAAGGAATGGCAGGGTTGGTGTAGCCGAGCTCCCATGCCGTCCACGCCTGACCTATGGCCGAGCTGACGGCATTTGCATAGAGGGCGTAGTTGCCCCCCTTCTGCTGCATCCTTGCTAGAATCATGGGTCCGGCCATGAGCCCTCCACCGACCATCCCACCGGGAGGGAGTATCCCCACCCCAGCGTTGATTATCACCCCCACGAACTTCACCGCGCTCTGCCAGCTGCTCCAGGATCCGCAGATGGCCGCGCACGCATCATCAATGAAACCCTCGAAACCCTCGCTGACCTTGTTGCAAGCCTCGACGGCTATCTTGTCCATGCTTGGCGGGACGAAGATGTTGGTGGGGCGCGGGACGCCCGGCCGGAAGTCTTCGACCTTTTTGTTGACGCTGTCTTCCAGTGCGGGGTCCCACGACGACGGCACCTTGATACCCTTCGACAGGAAGTTCGCCTTGACAAGTTGCGCCATTAGGTTAGCGTCGGGCGCGGGCATTCTAGCCGCCCACCATGACCGTCGGGCTGCCGGCCGTTATCGAGCCGCTGCCTGCGCAGTGCTGGGTGGGGTCGCCGGACCTGGCAAGGGGCTTGCCGTTCACTTTGACCGTGGCGGAGCCGCTCGAGACCGAGAAGTTGTTCGCGGCGCAGCACGCCGCGTGGAGACCCTTGTCGTCCTTACGCGCAGCCGGAAGTCCATTGATCAGGACGTTTGGGGACCCCGAGGCTATCACCCCGGCTACGGGGTGGGGACAGATCGGGCATCCGTGCGCGCAGTTTCCCTGGACAGCGTCAGTCTGTCTTGCTGCACCCGGCAATAATAGCACCTACGGGTTGATGTCCACGGTGGTCCCCTTGACGGTCATCTTGCCACCGGCTTTGAGTTCCGTATCAGCGTCGCTTTCGAGGGTGATGCTCTTAGCCTTGATCGAGAGGTCGTCCTCGGTCTTGATCGTGATCGGCTTCTTCGTCTCGAGCTTGACCTCCTCCTTGCTCACGGTGAGATCTGTGTCCCCCACGTGAAGTATCAGCTGTTCGTCCTTCACGGTCAGCTTGACGTCACCCTCCGGGAGTTCGATGTGGAGCCTGCGAAGCTCGACGTTCTTCTCGTACGCGGGTTTGTACACGAACTCCTCCGCCTGGCTCGTCGGCGGCCGGTCATCGTCGTTGTACAGCCTCCCGATGATGATCGGTGAGTTGAAGTCCCCGTTCACGAATGCGAGCAGGACGAGGTCGCCAACGTGAGGAGGGCTGACGAGCCCCACGTGGGACGTCGCGACGGGGACCTTTCTCAGCTCGATATCCCTGTCCCTTAACTTCACGCTGCATTCGTAGTTGTCGTTGTCTCCGTCTTCCGAGTGCGGGAACACCGAGGTAACGACGCCCAGCTCCGAGACGTGGAGCTTCTTGACCTCTGCCTTCGCTATCTTCCTCATCGAGTCGACGATACCGCTCACGGTGAACGCCTCCCAATGCTGAGCGCTGTCGATCTGGACATATCCTACACCGGAGGCTTCTGGCGGACCTCGATACTCTCGATTCTCGGGACAGACTCCTTGGCCTGTACCTCGATCTCGGCAGTGTAGACCACCCTCTGGGCGAAGATCTCGTCCGGCAGGCCGTCCTCCTGTCCGAGTATGAACCCCTTCGAGGGCTTGAGCTGTATACCCTTCCCAGCGAGCGCCTCCTGCGAGAGAACCATCCCCTTGATCACGTCGAGGACGATGTCGTCGACGCTGGTCTCGTCTTCCCCCCACACGTCGATGTGACAGACGATATGCAGCCTGACGGTCCGGGTCCTGCCGGCGCTTGCGGCCGAGAGGTACCGGAAGACTATCGGCGCTTCTTCCTTCGGAGGCACCTGGAACGTGACCCTTCCGGTGACATAGTTGACCACGAAGTCCGTCCCTTCGGCGAGCCGGGTGCCCGGTGGCGACTCGACCGAAGTGAGGGGCCTCTGGGCTCTCTGGGACAGCTTGAAGTTGACAGTCTTGCCGTCTCCTTCCTTCGAGTCCTGGACCTCCTCCGAGACCTGCGCCCCTCCACCCCCGACGCCCGAGTCCTCGAAAGTGAACTCAGGAGTGTAGACGAAGACGAACGGTAGTCGGGGAACCTTCTTGCCTCCCGGCGCCTTGGCCGCGACGCTCTGGTTCGGGACTATCTCAAGCCGCTCCTTCAGAATCGCAGCGACCTGCTCAGAGAGTTCGTGCATCAGACATCACACGAGCTGCCTCACCCGGGCCCGGAGCTGGACGACGTTGCCCACTCTGCTCCGGGCTTCGGAGATTGCATTTGCGAACGATATCGATATGACTTCGCGTTCGGGGTGCGGATTGTTCAACCTGTACCTGTACCAGACCCATTGCGACGGAGAGAGGATGTACTCCACGAACGGATTGTCGTCTCCTGCCGGTGCTAGCGCAGTTACTTCGTGTGTAAAGAGGCCCGAGAAGCTCGCGTCGCTACCGTCTGCGTAGTTGAGCCTTACGTCTAGGGCCTTCTTGTTCCCGCCCTCCGCCCCTGCCCAGTAGTCTAGCTGGTCGAAGGTGTTGGTAACCGTAAACCTGCATATGCCCACCTCTCCCTTCACAGGCGGCACCCACTGGCGCGAGATCAGGCCGACGATTCGGGAGCCGTAGTTGCCGAGTTCGCCGGGGACCGTCTCGTTGAGCGCGTACGAACGACCCTCGGTGCTCTCGAGGTTGGTCATGGTATGGAGCACCGACATGTTATCGATGTACTTCTGCAGTTCGTCGCAGCGGGCCCGTAGTAAGACTATCTCGGCGAGCAGAGCCCGCTGTATGTAGTTCCAGTCCTCGGACCTGATCGGTCCACCGGGTTGGGCCGGTCTCGGCTGAAATTCGGTCAACGGCCAGAACACTACTCCTTGACTCGTAGGGTCGCCCTGATACCTTGGGCCCTTATAACACTGAGCAACGCCTCGACCTCTTCTGGAGAGGTTCCGCTCTTCTCGAGTGCGTGATATGGGACGGTCACATCGAAGGTGCACGGCTGCCGGGCCGTCCACTCGAACTTCACGCGCACAGTAGGAACGGGCTTCTGGAAGACAGAGCCGTCGAATGCCGCGTGGTCGAAGCTGCCCACCAAGGATGAGAGCTCTTCATGGAAGTCCCAGGTCGAGCCGAGGCGGAGAAGGGCGGGCGTTCCATTAAGCTCCAGCTGGTCCGTGACGTCCTTTCCGTCGAGCTCAGCGTGGCCTCCGTCGATCGTCAGGCGCTGCCCGTGCAAGACCGTGCCTCTGAAGCGCATCCATGCTCCTGTCTCCTTCACCGAGAGAGTCGGGTTAACAATCTTCTCGCTCTCATCGTCTATCGTTATTTCTACCTTGGGCGTCGCGTCGTCCACGCTCATGCTCCCGAGCTCCCACTCCGTGTCGCCCCTCGCGGTCCGTGAAACGGAAAGCGGCATGGGCGGGTTCTCCTCGAGCCCCACCTGGTCCCTGCGCACCCTGAGGAATGCGGCGATCATCGATATCACAGATTCGCGAGTGCCGCCGCCTCTGAACTGCTGGACTCCGTTCTTGACGCGCCTTCTGTAGTCCACGTCCGATTCGCCATGAACTCGTTCGAGGTCGAAGATGGCGCCGAGTGCGTCCAGGTCTGCATGATGCGCCGTCTCTACCCAGTGCGTCCTCGCGATCCTGAAGATGTCCTGCTGCTGCTCGTTCAACGACCTGGCGAAAGCGTCGACCAGCTTGTAGATCACCGAGTCTGGGTCCCACGAACGATAGAACTCGGGCAGCCTTTCAGCGACACGTTGTGTGCGCTGCAAGCTAGGCACCCTCCGTCGTCTGGACGGAGACGTCTCTGAGTCGGGCCTTCTCGTCTTGGGCGAGAAGCAGGTTCTCGTTGAAGCTGGTCGGCTGACCCTCGCGGAACGCCTGAACGGAGATGCTCCTCACGTCCCGGACCCCTTCAGCGGAGAGGATGAAGGAAGCTATGCGACTGAATATTACCGTGTCACCTGTCTGGAGTGACTCGATGTAGCCCTCCAGACGCTCCTCAATCAGCGTCTGCACTTTCTCGAGCTGCGCATCCCGTTCCAGCTCCACGACTGCCCTGACGCCAAGGAGTACGAGTCTGGGCCTGACCACCTCAACCACGACCCCTGCGGCGCGCGTCTCCTCGACGACGCGTCGTATCTCTTCGATGTCGCCTCCATCTACTATCACCCGCACCACACCAGGTACTGGGAACTGCACGGTCTCGCCCTCGATCTCGGTGCTGAACGGTATGGGCAGCTCCTGAATCTTCACAGGGCGGACGACCCCTGGAACGTCCTCGACCCGCTGCTTGAGTGCGACCCCCGTCGCCCTGCCCAACGACTTGAGCTCGCCTCTCGCCCTCATGCGGAGCTCGTCGTCGCCCTCTACAGGGGAGCCCCCCGTCAGTGGCCTCCTGTTGATTACGTACTCTACACCCTCCACGGGCTTCGGCATGAGCACGATGGCGCCCGCAAGCACGTTGCCTGCGGTACCCGGCTCGTCGGCCTCGACCATGACCTCGGCCTCCCATACGCCTCCCAGCGTCCTCTGGAGCGTCGCCCTCGAAGTGGTGTGAAAGAGGAGAGCTTCGCTGGAGCGCTTGGAGAGCGTCGAGACCTTCGTCCCCGCTGGTATTATGACCTGCTGGTATGTCTTGTAGTTGGCCGTGAACTCGCTGCTCACGTCCGGCGAGGTCCCTCCCTGGACCCAGACCAGAGAGTTCTCGGCGAGCCGATAATCGACGCCCTTCTTGAACTGGATAGGAGCCCCTCCGGCCACCCCGCGTACGGCGACTATCTCCTTCACCGGCGCTTGCTTGAGCGGATACTCTGTCCGCTGCTCGTGCAGGAAGACCTCTTCGATGGTGCTACCCTCCTGCGGCGCGCTTTTCCTTCCGAACACCACGGGGCCGACGGCCTTCTGAGGAGGGCGCCTCTTGGCACCTAGCAGGGCTACGACCTGGTCGAGAGCCGTCCCGGTGGCGGTTTCGATGAAGCCGGAGGCGTAGACGTAGTCCATCTGGACGTAGAGGTACTCCATCTCCCTCCCTATCGCCTCCACTATCGTCCTCACGACGCTGCCCGGGTTGACGTCCGTTATCGGCGAGGGACTACCGAAGGAGTAGCTTACCCGGAACACGCTCATATGGTCGGGTTTAACGCCCGTCCTCCACTCGACCATGTTGTCAGAGAGGGTGTAGTCGGTCCCCTCGGAGAACACGTGCCTTGCCCCCTTCACCAGCCCCTCGACCTTGGCGATGCTCCGCACGCGTTCCTCGGTTCCGAGCTTGTATCTGACCTTCGATGAATCGTAGACATGCTTCTCGTCGACAACACCCTTGGTCAGCTGCTCGAGGATCGACTCCGTGATCTCGGCGAACGACTTTCGGGAGTAGGACGAGGACAACCTAGGCAACCTCCAGGTAGAACGGGAGCACGATGTTCAGGGGCACCTCCCCGCCTATAGCCGAGACGCTGAGCTCGATCCTCACGGCTTCCGCGCGACCTTCCATCGGTGTGACCTGGAGCGAGAGTATCTCCTTGACCCTCGGCTCGTGTGAAAGTGCCTCCCTGATGATGACCTTGATACGCTCTCGCGTCGTTTCGTTGTTCGGCTCACCTATCAGGTCGTACAGCCTGGAGCCGTAGCGTCTGTGTCCTATCTCGGTGAGCTCACCGCTGCGAGTCCTTATCCTGTGCACTATCGCCTGTCCGAGGTTCATCTCGTCCGAGACCAGGTCCAGGTCGCCGGAGGGAGAGAGGGCGAGGTCGGCCCCGGTCTGCGTCTCGACCAGCTTCAGGTCTTTGCCGAGGACGCCCTTGCCTTCGCTCACTCCTCGGAACCTCCGGATAGCGTGAGCGTAGTGATGAAGCCCTTGGTCTTGGCGAAGGCATGCTCGACCCCTCGCACCTGGTAGTCGCCGTTCATGCTCTCATCCGTCATCCCCGAAAGCTGCACCGTGTCGTTAAGAAAGACTGTCGCGTCGCCCACCACCCTGAGCTCCAAGAAGGTGTTCCTCGTGACCAGCGCCAGGAGAGAAGACCCGACACTGGAGGCGGTGTCCGCGTCGCGGACCGCTCCGTCATCTATGGTGAGGGCACCTCCATCGCCGCTGGTGGCATCGACGGGGGTCTTGGTGAGCCAGTGGACCGCGTCAGCACCCTTGGAGCTTGATGGGCTCTCGCCGTAAACATGCACGGAGCCGAAGATCGCGTCCCGGTCGACCCGGGCCGCTGAGACGACGGTCTTGCCGTACTCGAACTGTTTCGGAGCGTCCGCCTCGTATGGGCCGAAGACCAGCGAGTCCTCGGCGTCAGCGTATGTTTCGTGGCCACATCTTCCGGCTAGTCCGACAATATGTTCGTGGGCATTCTTCGCGCTGTCGACAGCGTAGAAGGGCAGCTGGACTCCATCCTCGACGCCGCCAACCGAGACGTTTGCGGACCCCGCGAGGTCGCTAACGATGGCGCCGCAGGTCTGGTTTTCGAAATACTTGTCAGTCCTGAACCGCTGGAGCTTCGCAACCGAGTTCAGTGCGAGCACCCGGATGTGCGCGAACTCCTTGACCACTGAATCTATCGTGCCGGTGAAAACCTTCGTCGTGTCGTCGACGTATCCGAGCGAGACATCGAACGTGTCTCCCACAGCGAACTCGAGGTCAGGATTGTCAGCGTAAAGCACCACCCGGCACAGTCCCGCCCTCCCGTCCATGTCCGTGGAGACGCGGACCGAGACTAGATCTCCCGTCCCGCCTCTCTCGACGGTAGCTGAGCCCAGGTTCACCTCGTAAGACGGACGCAGCATCACCATCGGAATCTCCTTTGAGGTTATATATTTTCAACTGACAACGAGTCGGACTATCCTCCTCGAAGGAGCCTCAGCTGGATGTCCTGTATGCGGTCTATCAGGGCCTCAGGCTGTTCGGTTGCGTTGTGCTGCTTCTTCCTGTAGGCGTCAAGCGCTCTCTGGAAGGCGTCGAGCGCGCCGCGGAGGTCGCCCTCGGCACGAAGCAGGTCACCGGTGAGCACGAACAGGTTCACGTATCCTGGGTGTCTGGAAGTGGCGTCCGCTAGGAGCGCCCTCGCCCTGTCCTTCAGACCCCGCTTTATCCAGTAGGAGGCGATGGAAGTGAGGAATGGCTCACCCGACCTTACGTCGGCCGGTGTCTCGAGCCCCGTGGCTTCGACCCTTGCCTCGTTCGAGACGCCCGGAGAGCCCTTGAGAAGCTCGACCGAGACCCTCAGCGCGTATACTCCCTTCTCGACCTTGGCGAAGTCTTCGGGGTCCACCCCGAGCTCGATGTGAGCCACCCTGTCAGCGTCAAGCTCTGCCACCTGTGTATGCGGCGACCAGGACAGGATGTGGGTCGGCCAGCCGCACGCCTTCCATCCCGTAGCGTCGCCGACCTCCAGCCTGATGAAGCCTGTCCAGGTGCTCTGACCTCCAAATCGGATCGTCCTCACGGGTTTGATCGCTTCCGTCAGCTCCCTCAGCCTCCTGCTGAGATCCTCTAGGTCCATTTCCTTCTCCTTGGCCTCTCTCCTGAGCGCCTCGATGCGAGACTTCACGGATTCATTGTGCATCAGGGCGTCCTGGGCCTCATAGTTGGTGAGCGAGACGTGAAACACCAGGGGCTCGTCGTTGTTCACGACCGCCGCGACGCGGTCGTTCACACTCAGGGAGATAGCCAGAGGCGGTTCGGTCCTTTCCACGGAGGTCACCAGTCCTTCACCCTCAGCTGCGTCCTGCACTTGCCACGCTGCCTGCGACCGCTGCCCTTTGAGGTGGCGTCGTTCCTGAAGTCGTTTCCGATGTTGACCTCCGTCGCGTCGCAGCTATCGCAGTAGTTGTCTCCGGGAAGGGGGTTGACACGCGGCACGATGTGGTAGTGGTGTGTCGCCAGCTTCTTGTCGTTGGGGTGGCACCACAGCAGCGCATAGTTAGCATAGCGCATGATGCAGTTGACGACGCCACTCGTCTGTCCGCCGACGGGTTCAGAGGAGACCTCCACAGTCTCAGCTGTCGCGCCCGTCCCCTCGACCTGCATCTGCTTTTCATCCTCCAAGCGCTCCATCTCCAGCACGAGCTCTTCCTCGGGCCCGAAGCTCTCTCCCTGCATGAGTCTCTCTTCCTCCCCGACGCCCTCTGCCTTTTTGTTGCTCTGCTGAGGTTTAGCACCTCCGACGGGTTTGGGTCGATCGGGTATCACCACATCGTGGTTGTGCTGTCGTGTCTCGCCGTGGTGCCAGATGCCAATCGAGTGGCCCAGCTCGTGCGCGACCGTACGCTTCTCCCTGTTCGCCGGCTGGCCGACCTTGCGCGTGTTGTCTGTGTTGACAACGACCCTGTTCACGACCTTCGGAGTGCCAGGTCCGCCTCCCATCGAGACCCCAAAGAGCGTCGGGTCAGACGTCTCCCTCACCAGCCTGAGGCCGTGCTGCGCTCCACCTGTCGAATAGCCTCTGTTGAAGTTGACGACCTGGGTGTCCCCTGTCGGTCCGCTGTCGTTGTCGTCCGAGGCGCCGTTGAAGTAGCTCGCGTCCGGCAGGAGGTAGACGCTGAGACCCGAGGCCGCCCTGAAGAGGCTGATGTCGAGGCCATGAGGGTTGTAGACGAAGATGTCCTTCTGCGCAGTGTCGGTCCTGACGTGCATCAGCTTGCCCCCTCCCCCGTCT
>JAJYWC010000012.1 GCA_021791695.1 archaeon
GTAAACCACGCTCGATTTGAGTACTGCATAAATACTTTACCACGGCCTGACTGCGCAGTCCTCGGTCCTGCACGGGACGCGCGCTGTAGAAGCAAGCGGTTGCAATCGTCGTTGTATCGCACTAGACTTATAACGGGTCGTCAGGCCACAGCCGAAAGGGCTGGGCCGTCCGCAATTGTGGTCGAAAGAGTCACCCGTGACTGATATCGCTATCGACGATGCAACCTACGAGACAATGGTCTGCGATGTCCTCATAGTAGGCGCAGGCGGTGCGGGGATGAGGGCGGCGATCGAGGCGCACGACAGCGGTGCGAACACGCTCGTAGTCTGCAAGACTCTACTTGGCAAGGCGCACACGGTGATGGCCGAGGGAGGGATCGCAGCCGCGCTCGGCAACATAGACCCGAAGGACAGCTGGGAGGTGCACTTCTCTGACACGGTCGTAGAGGGTCAGGACCTGAGCAACTGGAGGATGGCGGAGATCTACTCGAAGGAGGTGATCGACAGGGTCTTTGAGCTCGAACGGTACGGCGCGCTGTTCGACAGGACCACCGACGGTCGGATCATGCAGAGGCCCTTCGGCGCACACACGTACCGGAGACTCTGCTACATCGGCGACAGGACGGGGCTCGAGCTGATAAGGACCGTCGAGGACCAGGTTGTCAAGCGGAACATACCGTTCATCGAAGAGGTCGAGCTTACGACCGTCTTCAAGGACCGTGCGACGGGGAGGGTCTCGGGAGCCCTGGGGATCAGGAACAAGACGGGTAGGCTGCTGCTCTTCAGGTGCAAGGCGATCATCCTGGCCACCGGAGGCTCGGGGAGGGTCTACGAGGTGACGTCAAACTCGTACGAGTGCACGGGCGACGGGCTAGCCCTGGCGTACCGCGCCGGAGCGGAGCTGATGGACATGGAGATGATCCAGTTCCATCCAACTGGTATGATCTATCCCGCAGGGGTGAGGGGACTGCTCGTGACAGAGGCGGTGAGGGGTGAGGGCGGGATACTGACGAACGTCAAGGGCGAGAGGTTCATGGAGAGGTACGACCCCAAGAGGAAGGAGCTCTCGGCCAGAGACGTAGTCGCTCGCTCGATATACACGGAGATAGTCCAGGGGAGGGGGACTGAGAACGGGGCCGTCTACCTCGACATCACCCACAAGGGGCCGGACTACATCAAGAAGAAACTCCCCAGCATGTACTCCCAGTTCCTGGAGTTCGCAGGTGTCGACATCACCAAGCAGAAGATGGAGGTCGCGCCCACCGTGCACTACCAGATGGGCGGCGTGAGAGTGGAGCCTGAGACCGCAGCAACGAGGGTCCCGGGCCTCTACGCGGCCGGGGAGGTCGCCTGCGGGTTGCACGGCGCGAACAGACTGGGGGGCAACTCGTTGGGGGATATCCTCGTCTTCGGTCGCAGGGCAGGCATGGCGGCCGCGGAGTACTGCAGGTCGGTCGAGTCGGGTTCGGTCTCCGATGAGGACATCTCGAAGGAGACGACCCGCATACTGGCGCCGTTCAGGAACAAGGACGGGGCGAACCCGTTCGCGCTCAAGTCCAAGATCGCTGAGGCGATGTGGAAGTACGTGGGCATCGTCAGGAACGAGTCAGACCTCAGCAAGGGGCTGGCGGAGATCCTCGCGATAGCCGAGGAGGCCAAGAGGGTCGAGGCGAAGGGGCCAAGACCGTACAACCAATCCTGGTTTGATTCGCTGCAGGTGTGGAATATGGTCCTCGACTGCGAGATCATGATCCGGTCGGCGATGACGAGAAAGGAGAGCAGGGGGGCGCACACACGCTCCGACTATCCGAAGAAGGACGACGAGCACTGGCTGGTCAACGTGGTGACGAAGGAAAAAGACGGGAGACCAGTGCAGGAGCTGGTACCCGTCCCGAGGCCTCCGGCCGAGCTCGCTGCATTAATCAAGGAGTAGAGTTCGAGCACGAGCCAGATGGAGAAGACTGCGAGTACAGGGCGTGAAGTGAAGCTCCGGATATTCAGGGGTCTTGGGGACGATGCAACCACCTACAGGTACGACACGTTCACCGTGCCACACCAGGAAGGGATGGTCGTGCTGAACGCGATCCACTACATCCAGAGCCACTTCGATTCCTCGCTCTCAGCCCGCTGGAACTGCAAGGCCGGAAGATGCGGTTCGTGCTCAGCCGAGATAAACGACATACCCAGGCTGATGTGCAAGACACCGGTCGACAAGTTCGAAGGAGAGATAACGGTCGAGCCGATGAAGGCGTTCCCTCTGGTCCGCGACCTCGCGACCGACGTCTCCGAGAACTGGGACGTCGCGAAGACGGTCCCTCCCTTCACACCGAAGACCGAGGACAGCAGGGGATGGAAGTTCTACCAGGAGGACGTTGAACGGTCGAGGGACCTGAGGAAATGCATCGAGTGCTTCCTCTGCCAGGACGTCTGTCACATAGTCCGGGAGCACAAGGCCGACTATGTTGGACCCAGGTGGGTCGTGAAGGCGGCATCGCTAGACATGCACCCGATGGACTCGCTGGACCGCTCGAAGTTCATGCAAGAGAAGGCCGGAATAGGCTACTGCAACGTCACAAAGTGCTGTCAGGAGATATGCCCAGAGCACATTGTCATCACTGACGACGCCATCATCCCCGAGAAGGAGAGGGTAGTAGACGCGAAGTACGACCCGATAGCGTGGGTCTACCGCAAGCTCAAAGGGTCGAAGTAGGCGCGGCCTATCTCAGGACGACCGAGAGCAGCAGAAAGACGAACCCGACGGCAGCCACGCCAGCCTCGGTGCCCGCGGACACGCCAGCGTAGATCCCGGCCAGTCCTCCTAAGATCAGGATTACAAGTCCAATCAGGAAAAGGGGGTATCGCGCTGCCTTCGGTAGCGCGTTCTTGTGTTCTTTTTCCAATGCTCTCGCCTAAACTATCTTGAAGTCCACCGGAAGCCCTGCTTGAAGCGCGCGCAGATACAGGTCTGCGAAGATTATCGTGAGGAGACTCGTCCAGGCCAGCGCTTCGTGGTGCTTGTTCCACCAGCTCTGGATGCCGAACAGAGACCTGCGGGCGTTGCCTCCGTAGGCGCAAGAATAGCAGTCGACGTTCCCCCCGATGAGGTGCCTGAAAGCGTGGCACGATAGCGTCCACGCCGTGAGCATGAGAGCATTCCCGAGCAGGACGAGGCTCCCCAGCCTGAGCACGAAGGAGCCGGAGTAGACCAGCGAGTGGTAAAAGTCGTAGTAGAAGAACGGCAGGATGGCCAGACCGGCGTAGAGGAAGTACCGATGGTAATTCTCCAGCTGGAAGAACGCGTTCCGCTCTCCGGTGTACATCTGCTGGTGGTTCTCACCCCTGCTCGTGTTGGAGCAGCCCAGGGGGTGGTTGAATAGGTGCCGGTGGTAGTCCTTCCTGTAGGCGTAGCAGGTGAGCCTGAACAGGCCCGGAAGCGGAAGTATGGCCACGGTCGGGCTGTAGAAGGGGTCGATGTATCCTGCGGTCTCAGCGACCGGGAAGCTGATGACCGCCCAGATGCCGACCGCGATCATCACCAGGAATGTCCAAAATCGCCAGTTGATCTCGATCAGTTCGTACGGAAAGAGATACTTCTTGCTCATCTCGTGTGGAGCCCTTTCACAGTGGGTATCTCCTGTCCGTAATTAAACGTAACAAGTCTGGTAGTCGTCAGCGGTCCGAGTCCTCGAGCGAGGCCCCGAGATACCCGTACACCCCGGTCTTCAGGACCTTCATCGAGAGCAGGGCGCACTTGATCCGGGCAGGTCCGAGGTCAGAGGTCCCCAGCATCTTGAGTATGTCCTCCTTGGAGAGCTCTTTGACCCACTCGAGAGGCTTCCCCTTCGCCAGTTCTGTGAGCATCGATGCGGAGGCCTGGCTGATGGCGCAGCCCTTGCCGTGGAACCTGATGTCCTCTATCTTGTTGTCGGGAGAGACCTTGACCTGGATCTCCACCTCGTCCCCGCAGAGGGGGTTCGAGTCCCTCGATTCGATGTCGTGAGGGTCGAGCTTGCCGAAGTTGCGCGGGTTCCTATAGTAGTCCAGGATGAGCTCCCTGTAGATGTCGCTGCTGCTCATATGCAGAATATCCTCCTCGCCTTGGCCAGAGCGTTCATGAGCTCGTCCACGTCCTCTCGCGAATTATACACATAGAAGCTAGCCCTCGTTGCAGCAGTAATCCCGAGCTCCTCGATGAGAGGCTGGGCGCAGTGGTGGCCAGACCTCACAGCCACCCCCTCTTCGTCCAGGATTGAGGCGATGTCGTGCGGGTGTATGTCACCTAGGTTGAACGATATGACCCCGGCGCCGTCGGAGGGTCGCTTCGGTCCGTAGACCGTGATCCCGGGAGCCCCCTCCAACTTCTGCAGGGCGTAGTCGAGCAGGTCCTCCTCGTGCTGCCGGACCCTGTCCATCCCTAGAGCTTCGAGGTAGTCAATCGCTGCGCCCAGCCCGACGGCGCCCTCGACGTTCTGGGTCCCTGCCTCGAACTTGTAGGGGAGGTCGTTCCACGTGGCCCCCGAGGTGTGGACTTCCTTGATCATGTCCCCTCCGCTCCGGTAGGGCTGCGCCTCGGCGAGCTTTTCCCTCCTGCCGTAGACTATCCCGATTCCCATGGGTGCGAGCATCTTGTGACCCGAGAAGGCGAGGAAGTCACAGTCGATGTCCTGAACGTCGGTCTTCATGTGAGGCACCGACTGCGCCGCGTCGACAACGGTCGTGGCCCCGGCCCTCTTCGCCGAGGAGCAGAGCTTCTTCGCGTCGTTGATCGTGCCGAGCACGTTAGAGCAGTGGGTGAACGCGACCAGTGCAGGCGACTCCGCCATAAGCTCCTCGAACCTCCCCTCGTCCAGCTCGCCCTCCTTCGTGATACCGACGAACTCGATGCGCGCTCCTTTCTCGGCGGCGAGCAGCTGCCACGGTACGATGTTGCTGTGATGCTCCATGATGGTGAGCACTATCAGGTCGTCCCCCTTGATGTGCTTCGAACCCCAGCCGTACCTTACGAGGTTCAGGGAGTCGGTGGCGCCACTCGTGAAGACGACCTCCTCGAATCGGGCCGCGTTGATGAACCTCATCACCTTGCGTCGCGATTCGTCGAAGACCTCGGTCGCCTCGATGCTCAGCTGATGTACGCCACGATGTGGGTTCGCGTTATGCTTGGTGTAGTAGCCGCTGACAGCGTCGACGACAGAGCGCGGCTTCTGAGTCGTGGCCGCGTTATCGAGGTACACGAGTCGCTTGCCATGGACCTTTTTCTTGAGGATAGGAAAATCTGCCTTCACACCCTCCGCGTCCAGAGACTGAGACCTCAACAAAGGCAATCACCCATCCACTAGACCTCGACGAAAATCATGTCACCGTCTATTTTAACGTTGAAAACCTTGAGCGGCTCCGTAGCGGGTGGGTTGTAGACGACCCCCGTCCTGAGGTCGAACTGAGACAGGTGCAGCGGACAGGTGACCGCGTCCTCTACCACGATGCCTTCCGCCAGGTCGAACTCCTCATGGGTACAGACGCCGCTCACCGCATAGACCTTCCCCCCGATGTTGGAAATCAGCAGCTTGGTCCCAGCGACCTCCACTCCTACCATCCCCCCGACGGGGACCTTGGAGACGGGCATCACAGGATAGTAGCTCGTCGCCACGGGTCACGCCCGGTACTTGTAGTGTCTCTCGAAGACATCGCTGCCGTGCTTTACCTCGACGGGGGCCTCTCCCGTGATCGCCATCAGGCTCTCTCTGTCGATCAGGCGCCTGCGCTCACCGTACCACTTGCCCTCGATGATGAACTTGGCCCCCTCCCGCGCCATCTCGACCGGGATGCGCGACAGGACAGGTTCGAAGAATCCTATGACTATCATCTTCTTGGCTTCGTCCGGCGACAAGCCCCTTGCCATGAGGTAGAACACCTGCTCTTCGTCGACCTGCGCCACGGAAGCCGAGTGCGTGGCCTTCACCTCGTTGGTCTCGATGTCAAGACCTGGGATCCCGTCCGACCTCGCCCCCTTGTCGAGAAGCATCGCGTGGTGTGCGAGGTAGGAACTCGAATTCTTCGCGTTGTGAGCTATCTTGATCATACCCTTGAAGATCGACTGCGACTCCTGTTTCAGCACCCCGCGCGCATGGAGAGCTGCGGTCGTGTCGGGAGAGTTGTGCAGCAGGTTCGACTCGAGGTCGAAGCGCTGGCTGCCGTCGCAGAAGAACACCTCGAAGCCTTCGGTGTTGGCCCCGCGGCCGTTGAGGTCGAAGTTCAGGCGGGAACGGGTTATCTGAGAACCGAGCAGTATCGAAGTGATGTTCACGTGGGAGTCGTTGGCAGCGGCTACCTCCTTGTTCACGAGGTAGGTGGCCCTGTCGTCCATGAGCTGAAGGCTGCTGGCGTCCACGTGGGAGGAGGCGTGAGCCCTCACCTCGACGACCGAGCTGACAAGGTAGGGAGCATCGCTGGCGCTCGTGTACAGCTCCTCCAGGAAGTTGAGAGAGGACGACTCCTCGACATAGATTATCGTCTGTTCGACAACGCTCGTCCCGGGGTTCTTGATGAGCAGGAGCTTGCGGAGCGGATGCTTCTTGAGCTCGACACCACGCGGGACGTGGATGAACGTCCCGGCGTTGAAGAATGCGTTGTTGAACGCGGCGTACTTCTCGCCGCTGGACTTCACCAGCTTGTCCTGGAAGAGGGACCTAAGCAGATCCTCCTCCTTTGCGATGGCCTCGTGGATGTTCAGCACCTCGAGGCCGCTCTTCGAGAGGGTCTCATCGAGGTCGACGTGGATGGTGGTGGAGTTGCCCTGCAGGATCACGTTCGTCTCCTTCCCGGTCAGATAGCCCTCATAGTGGGAGCGAAGGTCGACCTTCTCGGTCGGCGCGTCGACGGAGAACCGGGTGGGGTCGAAGTTGGAGATTCCCGTGTACTTGGTGTAGAGTGGAGATATCTCCAGGGGAAGGGACCTGAAGTCCTTGAGCGACTGCAGCCTGAAGCTGGTCAGCCAGTCAGGTTCTCGGAACGCGGAAGAGAGCGCGTGCACCTTCTCCTCGGTGAATGCACCGACGGGTTGCAGGGCCATAGCGTCACCTTGTGATGTCGTCGACTAGCCGACGGCGCCGGTCATCTCGAGTGCCATGAGCCGGTTCAGTTCTATGGCGTAGGTCATGGGGAGCTCCTTTGTGAAGGGCTCCACGAATCCGTTGACGATCATGCTCAGGGCGTCCCTCTCGCTGATGCCTCTGGCCATGAGGTAGAAGAGCTGGTCCTCGCCGACCTTGCCCACGCTGGCTTCGTGCGTCACCGTCGCGTCGTCAGCCATCACCTCCATGTACGGGAAGGTGGAGGTCTTCGACTGCTCGTCGAGGAGCAGCGCGTCGCACCTAACAGTCGACTTCACGTTGTGCGCGCCCCTAGCGATGTGCAGGAGTCCTCTGTACACCGCGACGCCTCCGTCCTTAGAGACCGACTTGGAGATTATCTTGGAGGAGGTGTTCGAGGCGAGGTGGACGACCTTGCCACCGGTGTCCTGCACCTGGTTCGCTCCGGCGTAGGCCATGGAGAGAATCTCCGCGCTGGCGTTCTTCCCGAGCAGGTAGATCGACGGATATTTCATGTTGCGTCCCGAGCCCACCTCACCGTTCAACCAAGTCACGCTGGCGTCCTCATAGGCGTGGGCGCGCTTCGTGACGAGGTTGTAGACGTTCTTGCTCCAGTTCTGTATCGTGATGTACCTTATCTTGGCTCCTTTCCTTGCGAGCAGCTCTACGACGGCCGCGTGGAGCATCGACTTTTGGTACATGGCCGCCGTGCAGCCCTCGATGTAGTGCACTTCGCTGTTCGGCTCCGCCACGATGAGCGTCCTCTCGAACTGTCCCATCCCCTGCGCATTGATCCTGAAGTAGGACTGGAGGGGCATCGTGATCTTGACGCCCTCGGGGACGTAGATGAAGGGGCCGTCGCTCCACACGGCGCTGTTGAGAGCCGCGAACTTGTTGTCGCTCGGCGGGACTATCTTGCCGAGGTGTTTCTTGATCAGGTCGGGGTACTCCTTGACCGCGTTGCCGACGCTGGTGAATATGACGCCCTGCTTCTGCAGGTCCTTCTGGAGGCTGTTGTAGACCTCCTGACTCTCGTAGATCGCGCCGACCCCGGCGAGGAACTTCCTTTCCGCCTCGGGTATGCCGAGCTTCTCGAAGGTGTTCCGGATTTCAGGTGGTACGTCCTCCCACTTCTTAGCGGTCTCCTTCGCTGGTTGAGCGTAGTAGTAATACTCGTCGAAGTGTATCGGTGAAAGGTCGACGCCCCACGTCGGGACAGGTCTCGCGAGGAAGTTCTTCAGCGCCCTGAGCCTAAAGTCCTCCATCCATCCCGGCTCGTCGCGTATGCGCGAGATCTCCTTGACGACGTCCTCGTTGATGCCCCTTACGCTCTGGGCGAGATAGCCTGTGGAGTCTGCGAAGCCGTACTTTGACTTGTAATCATCGGTTACAATCTCGGCAGCTGATGTCATGATGTCTCACATTATTACTTACGTTATACTATAAAAGGATTCATGTGACGACTCCGGTCTGCTCCTTGAGCCATCCGTATCCTTCTTTCTCGAGCTTGAGCGAGAGGTCTTCACCGCCCGAGGCCGTGATCTTCCCGTCATAGAGCACGTGCACGTAGGTCGGCTTGATGTACTTGAGGATTCGCTGGTAGTGGGTGATTATCAGGACCCCAAGGTCCGCGCCGGCTATCTTGCTAACCCCCTCGGCGACCGTCTTCAGAGCGTCGATGTCGAGTCCCGAGTCAGTCTCGTCGAGCACGGCGAACTTTGGCTTGAGCAGCGCCAACTGAAGTATCTCGGCGCGCTTCTTCTCGCCTCCCGAGAACCCCTCGTTGAGGTAGCGGTTCATGAACGACTCGTCGACTCCGAGGAGTTTCATCTTCTCGTTCATCGCGTCTCTGAACTCGAAGAGTGTGGGCGGCTGATTCTTCTCGTCTGTGTGCACCGAGTTGTAGGCGGCTCTCAAGAACGAGAACATTGTCACGCCAGGAACGGTAACGGGGTACTGGAATGCGAGGAACAGCCCGGACTTGGCACGCTTGTCGGGCGGGAAGGCCACTATGCTCTGCCCGTCTATGAGGATGTCACCAGATGTGACCTTGTACTTGGGGTGTCCGAGTAGCGTGTAGGCCAGCGTGCTCTTCCCGGACCCATTCGGGCCCATCAGGGCGTGGACCTCTCCCTGCTTGATCGCAAGATTGACTCCCTTCAGGATCTCCCTGCCCTCTACCTGTGCATGAAGGTCCTTGATCTCCAGAGTTGCCATTTTGGCTCAGCCGGAGGGACGGCGCTAATTATTTAAACATATAACTATGGTTATATAGAGACATTATGAACGTATGAATAGTGATGCAAGAATAATATGGTCAATGAGAATTAAATAAGCCACGAAGGTCGCTTCCCGCATGACAGGATACAGAGCCCCTGACGTCTCCGCCGACGAGGTCACGCCAGCACTCGTCAGAGACGAGCTTCTGAAGTGCTTCGAGAGCGCTAACAAGGAGTTCATGGAGGTACTGCACCAACCGGCCAATGGCGAGACCATCAGGACTCAGGTCAATCAGTTCGTGAGCGGCGTCTTCCAGAACTGCGGGGCGAGCTTCGACAACCCCACCAAGGCGGGGATCGTCACGGCGATGGGTCAGTGTAGGGCCAACGCGGAGGCCATGATGGGCCCGAAGGGCCAGGCGATAATCTCCCATCACTACGAAGAGATGATCAAGTTGGTGGACAAGCTGCCGGACCGCTAGGCGCAGAACCTCGCGATCTTCGACGCTACAGCCTCGAGGAACTCCCTGTCCATCGAGGAATGAGCGTTGAGCTCGTCGCTGTCGATGTCGATCTCACCTACGACCTTGTCGCCCAGATGGATTGGGACGACGATCTCCGATTTGGTGTTCGCGAAGCATTCGAGGTACCGCGGGTCCTTGCCGACGTCAGAGACTATCTCGGTCCTTCCAGACTTCGCCGCAAAGCCGCAGACTCCCTTCCCTATCGGGATGGTGGTGTGGACGGTCGCAGCAGGTCCAGACCAAGCGTCAAGATGCAGGTCGCTGCCCCGCACGAGGTAGATGCCGACCCAGTTGTAGGATGGGACCGAATTGAGTAGTTTCGCGACCCTCTGTCTGACATCGTAGGGCTTCTCTGCGGTCGTCGCCTGTTCGACCTGGGACAGGAGTTCCTTCGCCTTCTCCCGGTCCATGTGGAAAGACGTCTTCAAGCCACTTCTCTCCCCCGAAGGTTGCATCGGACAGCGCGCGAGCCACCAGGCCTCCTGACACCGCACCCGCCGCATACATATTGTGGCGGGGTATCGCGGTGGTACCGAAGAGGAGCGACGCGAGCGCAGGTCCGAGACGAGAGGGCACGAAGGCTCTGTACGCCCTCGTTGACCAGCGTGCTAGAAAGGTGCCTCTTCATGGAAATTTTCCGAGCGCCAGCAACCCACCTTGATATTTAATGATGACGGAGGAGGCCGATCTCAGGGAGGCGCTGCCGACGGGTGCTCCTCTGCCTCGGGTCTGCCCCACCGACCGACCTTCGGGATGCCCTTGGACCTGAAGAGGGTGAGTCCCTTCTGGTAGTGCTCGACCTCTAGCTCGATGTACCTGATCTCTGCCCGGAGCTCGTCCGCCTGCCTCTCCCGGCCTTTTGCTGCGGCTAGCTTCGCCAGTTCTGCGCGCCGTTCATCGAGCAGCCTCGCGAGGAGCTGCTCGTACTCTGTCGACAACGGGAGCGCGATGGCGATGCCGGTATAAACGTATGGCCCTTCCAATGTTATTAACGCGGAAAAATCGGAGACGCCGTGGCTCGCTACGAGGACGCAGTAGAGTTCTACGGACACCCGATGGTCAGGTCGCTCCACCGCAACACCATCGAGGTGACCAAGGACTCCCACCTCACGATAAACGGAGACTGTATAATCGGAGTGAGGGCAGACAAGGGGCTCTCGGAGCTCTCGTCTTCGGTCAAGGACTCGATAACACAGAGGGGCTCCCTTGTGACCATATCCATCGAGGTCCAACCCGAGACGTTCGTGGTGAGGGCGACGGGAAGTCCGGAACTGACGCTGGAGAGCCCCGGTGAGATGGTGATACGGAAGAGCGGGTTCGTCTCTCCGCGGACTCTCGCGCTGCACGCCGACGCTGCCGCCAAGGACATTCCGAGGAGCATGGCGCAAAGGCTAAGGAACCAAGACTGCAGAGGGGTCCTCAGGATAGAGGTGCAGGTCTGATGCCTTTCACGGCTGTCGCCAATACGATGCAGGCCCTGGTCAAGTACCACGGCATGAAGGACTGGAAGCTGAGGATCCCCTACCACGACAGCATCTCTGTCAACACCACCTGCCTGTACTCAGAGGTGACGGTGACGGAGGGCGGCCATGGGGCTCTCCTCGTGGCGGGGAAAGAGAACGCCGACGCGCTCCGCAGGCTGGAGGTCGTCTCGCAGAGGCTCGCGGGGAAGCCGTTCAGGGAGCTGGGCTTGCGGGTCGACTCGAAGAACATGCCGGGGGTCGACGGCAAGGGTCTGGGGTTCTCGTCTTCCGCAGGAGCGGCTCTGACGTTCGCACTCGACCGTGCTATGAACAAGGAAAAGCCAGACCTGGAGGAGCTGTCGAAGGTCTCGCGGTTGTTTGCCGCCTCCGCTTCTAGGACCATGGTCGGGGGATTCTCAAGGCTCTACGCTGGCGTGGGAGACAACGACACGTATTCGGAGAAGTTTGCCGACGAGAAGGACCTGCCGCTCAGGACCGTCATCGTCCCTCTGCCTTCTTCGGTGAGGACCGAGATGGCGCACGAAGAGGTCGAGAGCTCGCCGTTCTTCAAGGCGAGGGTAGAGTCCGCTTCGAAGAGGTGCGACCGGCTGGAGAAGGCCATCAAGGGTGGAGACCTCAGAGCGGTCGGCGAGCTCGTCGAGCAAGACACGCTCGAGCTTCACAGTGTGACCATGACCGGAAAGAACCACATGGTCGTCATGAGTCCGGACACGATCAGAGTGATAACGAGGGTGAGGGAGCTTAGGTCGAACAGCGTCGACGCCTACTTCTCGATGCAGACGGGTCCGTCAGTCTTCATCAACACGACCGAGGAGGACGAGGACAGGGTCAAGAAGGCGGTCTCGAAGATGGGGTACCGCGTCCTCGTCTCGTCGGTAGGCAGGGGCGCCCGAATCAAGCACGGGTAGAGTTTACGCTTAATAGCGCGGCGGGAGTTCTCTCCCGGAGAGCTTGGCGAAGTCGATGACAGTGGAGGCGTACCTAAAGGAGCTGCGCGAGAACAAGAAAGAGAAGCCTCCGCAGGTGAAGGAGGCGCTCTCGATCTACATAGAACTCTGGGAGGCGGTCATCAAGAACAAGACCGTCGCGCGCGAAGAGACCGTCGACGAGGCCCTTACCAAGCTGGAAGCAAAGGGCGGGTTGTATCAGGCCGCAAGCGGATAGAGCGTCGGGCGTCCCACTAGGGACGGGGCATCCTGTCCTTGGCGGTAGCCCCGACCGAGTACGTCCTCAGGAACTTCAGGTTGAAGAGGGACGCCGCCGCCGAGTTCCTAACGAGTTCGTCTTCATCGTTCAGGGCGGCCTCCAGAGTCGCGCGCGCCGACTGGTGTCCAATCGAGCCGAGGGCGGCCGCGGATTCGTGTCTTACTATGGGCTCCTTGTCGTGCCTCACGGCTTCTTCCAGCGCGGGGACTCCCGAGGACAGCCCCATCTGGCCCAGGGTGAACCCGGCCTCGTGTCTTACCAGCGGGTCGGGGTCGTGCAGCACCACGTCGGAGAGCGTCGGGACGGCGGCCTCACCGCCGAGCTCCGCCAATATTGTGACTGCGTGGACTCGCAAGACCAGGCTGGGCTCGTTCTTGAGGACTTCGACGAAGAACTGCTCGTTCTTCTTCTCGTATTCGTCCTCCATGCGCCTCATGACCTCGAGGCAGTGTCCTTCGTCGTCGACGACCGTACTCGTGTACACGCTTCACGACCCGAAATCCGTGATATTATAACCTAAACAGCGTTCAGAGCAGCGTGAGCGCGGCCGCCAGTGCGCCGTCCTCAGAGTCGGACTCCCGGGCCGAACCGGTCACGATGACCGCGTCGCCGTCGCGAGGACCGGCCTTCCTCACTGTCATCCACGGTTCCGTCGGGCCGCTCTTCTCGCAGTCCGTTCCCTCGCCGGGGATGATGAACCTCCCGCCCTTGAAGACAGAAGTGAAGGCCCCGTCAGCTCCCGCCTTGATCGCGGCATCCCTCTGCTCTATGCCATAGCGCACCGGCGCTTCAGCGCCTCTGACCAGTACGGCCCAGCACCTGCCGCCGAGCTCGAGCGTCCTCGCGTCGACGGGACCGGACCAGACGAGCTGGGAGGAAATCTTCTCGTACTCCTTCTCGCCCTTCTTGCTGAGCTTGCATCCGTCCGTCTCGATGACGATGAGCTGGTTGTCCTTCAGCCGCTTTATCAGCGTCCTGACCTCGCCCTGCCCGAGACCGGTGAGCGCGCCGAGCCTCCCCCTCCCCACGCCGCCGGAACTCCCTATCGCCATTAGTGCCTTCAGGACGTGGACCTGCGTGAAGACAGCGCGTGGACCTCTGTAGTCGGATTCCAGAACCCCGCGCAGTGTCTCCACGACCATCAGTCGCCGTTCTGGCGTCGAGATATTTCTCCTTTTGCGGTTCGGGCTATGGCTTGGCGCACGTAGGAGCGTAGCTCGGAGTCAGTCCGCAATACGACCAGGCAAAGACCGTCCCTGAGAATGTCTGAAGCTGGTCTGCTCCTGAAGCAGAGACCTGCCAGGACGATGTCGAGTTGTAGGTCCATATGAGCCATGTCTCGTTCGCCGTGTCCTGGACGCCGTCTATGGCGGTGACGAGGTGCTCTCCATAGGAGGGATACCATGTCGCGTTCATGTTACCCCTGGTGACGTCGACGGTCGCCAGGTACAGGTTCCAACCCGGCTGGACGACCGTGTCGTTGTACCAGACGTGCGTCCCGTTTCCAAAATCCAGCAGGATGTTTGTAGCCAGCGGCAGCGACGAGCGGGACTGGTCTAGCTCGGCGAGGTAGTGGTTGGCGTCGTTCTGCGCCTGCTGATACTGAAGGAGATGGTATCCGGCGAGCGTCGAGGAGAGGAGGAGGCCGGCGATGAGGATTACGATTACCGTCGTGAGGCTTGGACCCTGACATGCCCGGCTGGATTATCCAGTCAGGTCTTTAAACCTTAATCTCGACGACGCCAGGGCAACGAGTGTTGAAAGAGAAGCTCAGGGTCGGCGACGCTGGACGCAAGGGCAAAGGAGTCTTCGCAGTGGAGCGATTCTTGCCCGGAGAGCCCGTCCTCGAGTACGGCGGAAAGGCGGAGTGGATATGGGACATACCGGAGGACGTATGGCAGTTCACTTTCCAGGTCGACTATGACAAGTACATCCTTCCCGAGGAGGGTTCCTTCGGATGGTACCTCAACCACTCGTGCGATCCCAACTGCGTCATACTGGGGACGAACAGGGTGGTCGCGCTCACCACCATAGAGAAGGGCGACGAGGTTACCATCGACTATTCTACCAACGTCGGATGGGACGGATTTGCCATGGAATGTGGCTGCGGGGAGCCGTCATGCCGCAAGATAATCCGGAGCTACAGGTACCTTGACCCGGCCCTGAAGGGCAGATATGGCGCATGCGTCTCAGCCTTCCTCCTCGAGAGACGGCGCGAGACTGCGTAATCTAGGAGCTGACTGGCTTCCCGTTCGACAGAACCAGCTCTCCTCCCTTGACGACGTGGACGGGCACGATGTGGCGCTTCATCTTTCGCACCTCGCCGTAGCAGTCCTCCATCGGGAAGTTCCCCTCTCGAATCTTGAAAGCTGCGAGGTCGGCGGGTCGTCCGGGCTGCAAGCTTCCTAGCTTTCCTCTTCTTCCTACGGCCGAGGCCGCCTCCGAGGTCGCTGCCGCAAAGACATCCTCGAGGCTCATGCCGAGATGGAGGAACTTCGACATCACCGTCGGCAGGTCGTAGACCGGCCCTTTGACGTTCCCGGACCAGAGGTCCGAGCTGATCGTGTCGGGGCGTAATCCTTCCTTGAAGGCGAGCTCCCCGACATCCCACGAGAAGCTGCCCTGCCCGTGCCCTACATCGAAGATGATTCCCCTCTTTTTCATTTGGAAGAACTCCTCCGGTATCGTCCCATCCTGACACATGCCGTCCACGTAGCCCGAGTTGGCGTTGAAGGAATCGTGGAAGATGTGCGTGATGATGTCTCCCTTCTTGAGCAACCGCACACCAGCTGCGGGCATGAATTTGTTTTCGACCATGAGCCTGCAGCCGGCCGAGTCGCCGACCTCCCGCGCCTTCTCCATGCCCTTAATGCCGTGATGCGCCCACTTTATCCCGACAATCTTGTCTGGATTGTCCCTGATCAACCTCTCAGTGTTCTCCTCGCTTATGAACATCCCGGCGTACTTCTCCTTCGACCTCGTGAGGAGGGACGGCCATTCCTGGTCTGTATTCCCGGGCTTGATGTCGGCGAACTCGACCATCCCGAGCGATTCGATGTTGATGAAGGCGAGGATCCTGGTCTTCGAAGCTTCGATGACGTAGTGCTCGAACCCGCGGTAGTTCAACTCCCCGGTTGAACCGGCGTCGACCGCCGTCGTGGTGCCCTTCAGAAGGCACCTGACGAAAGGGTCGATGGAGAGTCGGACGAGCTCCCAGGCGACATGGGTGTGGATGTCGATGAGGCCGGGACTGACGATGAGGCCCCTGGCGTCGATGGTCTTCTTCGCCTTCCCGTCGGATATCGTGTCCTCGACGGCTTCCACTCTCCCTCCGGCAATAGCAACGTCCATCTTTCCGGAGATTCCCTGGGCGCGGTCCAGGACCGTCCCACCCTTAACAAGCAGGTCGTACAATGGCGCATGAGACGAGATGCCATCGATTTATCGGTTCTGATATGGGCAGTCAAACCGAAAGATGATCCGGATCATCTCCATTCAAGACCCAGTTTCGGTAGGATTCTGGCGTTAAGGTGGACGCGTAAGGCAGTCACCACCCAAGGGTATACGTTGATGCGATCCAGGATTGGTCGCCCCGGGCCCACCGAGCGCGCCTGCTCTTAGTCACGGATCATCCGATGGACATTCTCTGGCAGCTCCGACCCTCGCAAAACTAGATGGACCTGCAGACGAGCCCGTAGTGAAAGCGTCCAGCATAGACCGACCCCACCACCTTGAACCCTCCTCCCCGCAGAATCTCCTTCGACTGCGCTGCCGAGAGACGTATCTCAAGAGGTGGCCCGAACCCGCTCTCCTTCTTCTCCCAATCGATGTCTACTATTATGGAGTCCTTCTTGATCATCCGTCTAACCTCCCTGAGGAACTTCGATGGCTCGGTGAGGTCATGAAGGATGTTGGCGAAGAAAGCGACATCCACAGTGCCCGACGGAATGTCTGTCTGGGCGACGTCAGCCTCGATCAACTTTACCAAACCAATCGGCGTCTTCCCGATCTTCTCCAGGTTGTCTCGAAGATAGGAGAGCATTCCGGCATTGGAATCCACCCCATAGACGAGGCCACTCCTGCCTACCGCCGAAGCTAGGGGAATCGTGAAGAAGCCAGGACCACATCCTAGGTCAGCAACGACCATTCCCCTGGTTACACCTATGGCCCTGACCACCTTCTCAGGGTTCTGCCATCCTCTCCGTTCCTCTGACATCAGGACCCTCGCGAGCTCGTCGGTCCCCAACTTGTCCGTGTCGGGCATGGCTTGCGTATAAAAAGTCGCACGGCTCATTCACGTGAGCCAAAACTTATATCATCCCTGATATGTGGGATGTAATCGGAGGCGATACAAAAAGTGCCAAGACATGAATCGAACGGACAATGCTGCTGCCAGTGCGGCTGCGCAGGTTCAGCTTCTCCTAGGAGCAGAGAAGAAATCGTGGGGGAGATGGAGGAGTACAAAGCAAACCTTGAGTCAGAGATAGCAGCTCTCGAGAAGAGGATCAATGCAGTGAAGGAAAAGGTCGAGTGAGCACGATGCCTGGAGGATGCTGTAGGTGCGGCCCCTTCAGGGTCAACTTCGTACCCCAGGGGTTGCTCAAGCCGTACATCCTCCGCCTCCTCTCTGAGAGAGATATGCATGGGTTCGAGATGATGGAGGAGATCTTCCAGCGCACAAGGGGGATGTGGAGACCGGGGCCGTCCGCGATCTATCCAACCCTGACGTGGCTCGAGGCGAAGGGCTACATCGAAGTAGTCCGGAACGAAGCCAAGGGAGAGAAGGCGAGGAGACCGTACAGGATCGCGGGCAAAGGCAGAGAGGTCCTGAGGGATTACGACAGGTTCAGGAACGAGTGGCTCGAGGGCATCTCTCAGCTCAAGGAGATGTGGTGGTAGAGTCCGAAAACCCACATCATATCGGGTACATGGACCATCCCAGGACGGACAGGTTCACAAACAGTATGTAAGCCGTCACCGCAAGAATAACCACGACGGAGGGTTGAGTCAATCTTCGCCTCGGTGCTTTTGACGCAACGTGCGTCCCACTCCAGCCGCCCGCCACAAAGAGAACGGAGATAGTTATGTTAGGATCGCATCGACCAGCCTCCCGGTGACTTAGCAGGAGCGCTGGCACATCTTCGCGGCTAAAATCACGCCAACTCCTGAAGATGGGCGGGTCTTCCCTGCTCAACTCGAGCATTTCCTTGTATTTCGAGCGTCCCAGGTCTTTTCATCTCGCATAGATTATGTTACGAAAAGTTGATGGCGGGGGGCGAATCTGAAACCTTCCTCAGAGGATGCGCTCTTGTTCTGAGTTTGGTTAGCTAGTCTGGCTCAAATCCTGTGCCTTGATCTGGCACGTAAGGAAGAGCAAGGCGACATGATGATGTACGACAAGCCACGAGTGGTGCATTGTTTTGCTCTCTACGAGGCTCGTTCTTGATGTCTGTTGCCACCCGCACAATGTCGTTGCCATTCTCTTTACAATCTCCAGGATTCTTAAGTCTCTGACATTCCGTAATTTCTGAGTTTTTGTGCCCAAATACCTAATAGCAGACCGACGCGGATACTAAACATTAAGCGCAAAGTCACTCCGCTTTTGCCATTCTCTCTCTCTGATTTCAGGCCGCGACGGGTTTCAGCAGTTCCAAATTTATGTAAAAGAGAGAAACCGAGATTCTGGAATTTACATAATGATTAAATAGACTAACCCGCGCAGGACTATGCGGCAGAGCCATCACACTCGGCCGGAATCAACTCGAAATGACAAAGCTGGACGACAGACTCCGCAGACGTTAGACGTCGAGGAAAGGGAACCCGGAAACGCATTGATCGTCAGTACAGTTTACTCCCCCATTCTTTTCATTCTGGTCTTTGCTTCCTTCGTCTCAGGAGCATTCCTGCCGCTTCTCTTCCGCGAAGGAAGGAAGGCAACGCTGGCATCATTCGCACCTTCGGCTCTCGGGTCCCTCCTTGTCGTCGCGCTGTCGTTATCGATTATCACCTCAGGCTCAGCAATCAGGTTCTCGTCCCCTCTGCCTGCCGCTGCGGCTCCCTTGGCCATGGACTTCTACATCGGTGGGATATCGGCCTTCTTTATGCTGATAATAGGCCTGGTGACACTGGCAGTGTCGTTCTACTCCGTGGGATACTGCGCTGAGTACTACGGAAAACGCAGCGTGAGGGAACTTGGCTTTCTTCTCAACGTCTTCGTCTTGTCGATGCTGCTCGTCACGGCCGCGAACAACGTCTTCACGTTCCTCGTCTTCTGGGAGACAATGTCTCTCGCCTCCTTCTTCCTTGTGATCTACGAACATGAAAACATCAGCAGCATGAAGTCTGGGATAACGTACATTGTGATGACCCATCTCGGCACTGCGTTCATCATCGGCGCTTTCCTGCTTCTGTATTTCCAGACCGGGAGCCTCTCGTTCGATGTCTTCAGGACCCAGGCACCCGTCCTGCCGCAGTACACAAGAGATCTCGTCTTCGGGCTGGCGGTTGTTGGTTTCGGCACGAAGGCCGGCATCGTGCCTCTGCACGTATGGCTCCCGCAGGCGCATCCGTCTGCCCCGAGCAACGTCTCGGCTCTGATGTCCGGAGTGATGATAAAGGTCGCAATCTACGGCTTAGTGCTCTTCGCCCTGGGTTTCGCGGCTCCGGCCTCCCCGGCAGACGCTTGGCTGGGCATGCTCCTCGTCGCTGCCGGCGCTGTTTCTTCGCTCATCGGCGTCATGTACGCAGCGATAGAGCACGACATCAAGAGAGCTCTCGCGTTCCATAGTGTCGAGAATATCGGGATAATCGTCATCGGTCTGGGTCTCTCGGTCGTCTTCATGTCCTTCAACCTTGTCGTCCTCGCCTCCCTCGCTCTGCTGGCAAGCATGTACCACGCACTCAACCATGCCATCTTCAAGAGTCTCCTGTTCATGGGGGCCGGCTCCGTCCTCTTCAGCACCGGCACGAGGGACATGAACCGCATGGGAGGGTTGGTCAAGAGGATGCCCTGGACAGCCCTCCTGTTTCTGGTGGGTGCTGTAGCAATCGCCGGCCTTCCGCCGTTGAACGGGTTTGTCAGCGAGTGGCTGACGTTCCAGGCGCTGCTATCCTCCTATCAGGTCCCCAATGTTGCACTCCAGATTCTCGTCAGCCTTGCCGGAGCAGCCTTCGCACTGACGGTCGGCCTGTCGCTCGCAACCTTCGTGAAATTGTTCGGTATCTCTTTCCTTTCAAGACCTCGCTCAGAGGAGGCCGAGAACGCGAAGGAGGTACCGAGGACGATGATCGCGGGGATGTCTGTTATGGCATGTCTGTGCGTGGTCCTGGGCGTCCTGCCATTCTTGGGCGCGCGATTGGTTTCTTCGTCGTTCGGGTTCGACCTCAACTTTGTTGGTTCACCTTCTCCGTTCGGTCCCCTTACCGCGACCTACGCCCTGGACGGCCTGACATCGGTGAGTAGCATGTCCATGCCCGTCGTCGTGGCGTTGATGGGGTCAGCGGCAGCTGGGCTTCTTGGCTTCACAGCAGTTACGACCGGCCTAAGTGGGAAGACCGCCAGGAGGATCAATACGACATGGGATTGCGGCTTCGGGATGCTCAACGAACGGATGGAGTATACAGCGAGTTCGCTCTCGCAGCCAATCCGTACTGTATTCAAGGCGCTCTACAAACCCCACACAAGCATCAAACGCGAACACTACTCCGACTCGAATGTTTACATGAATAAGTCGGTGAGTGTGGTATCCGAGACAAGAGACGTCTTCGAGGCGGGCCTCTACACGGGTGCTGTCCGGGCAACGGAATCACTGTTCGACAAAGTGCGCAGGATTCAGACTGGCAAGGTGAACTCGTACCTGCTCTACATCATGGTTGTGCTGGTCCTATTCCTCTTCCTTGCCGGGGTGGTTCCATGACCTGGCGGGGGATAGATGCGGAGTCCGTCAGGCTGGTCTTGGGCGCGCTGCAGGTCGTGTTGATCATCGCCTTAGCGCCACTCCTGACCGGAATTATGCGGAAGGTCAAGGCAAGAACGCAGAAGAGGGTCGGGGCGAGCGTCACCCAGCCCTATTACGACCTGTCGAAGCTGCTGAAGAAGGACGAGGTCATATCTGACCAAGCTTCCTGGGTCTTCAGCTCTGCCCCCTGGGTGATCTTCGCTGCAACGGTCACCGCATCACTCTTCGTGCCGGCGTTCGTTCCCTTCAGTCCGTTCAGCGTCGCAGGAGACATCCTCGTAGTGATCGGCTTGCTCGCACTCGCGCGATTCTTCACGATGCTCGCTGGACTTGACGTTGCGAGCGCGTTCGGTGGGCTGGGCAGCAGCAGAGAGATGATGATATCTTCCCTGGCCGAGCCCGCGCTCTTCCTCACGATCTTCGTCGTATCGTTGACGCTTGGCGGGACCAACCTCACCAGCCTGGTGGGAGCGGCGGCTCAGCTGGGAACGGTCATAGCACCGAGTATGCTCTTCGGCCTCCTGGCCTTTTTCGTGGTCATCCTCGCGGAGACCGGTAGGCTGCCCTTCGATAATCCGGCGACCCACCTCGAGCTTACTATGGTGCACGAGGCAATGCTCCTGGAGTACTCAGGCAGAGGCCTGGCATTCATCGAGTGGTCGCAGTCGGTGAAGCAGATGATAATGCTCTCCCTCCTCGTGAATCTCTTCATTCCTGTCGGGATGCCCCTGAACTCTGACGCCGGCATCGCGCTACCCCTCGCGCTCGGCGCGGTTGCGTTCGTCGCTAAGATCATGACGCTCAGCGCGATCGTAGCATATGTAGAGACCAGGGTTGCAAAGTGGAGGCTCTTCAGATTACCAGACCTCCTCGCGATGGCCATCGCGAGCGCTATGGTGGGCGTGATCCTGCACTACCTGTGATTGGAGAAAAGAAAGAATTGCAAGTCCCACAACCTGATATCCTGACGCTCTCCTCTGCAGGACTTCTTGTGGCCACATTCGGGGTCGTCGTTCGGAGGAGCTTCGCGGGCTGGCTGAGTGCCTATCGCTACCAGACGGTTGTGCTCGCGGGAACGACCGCCGTGATCGCCTACTTCGCTGACCTGCCCGAGCTGTACGTGGCAGCGGCCCTGACTCTTGTGATAAAGGCGGTGCTAATTCCCAGGATACTCGTCAGGGTGACGGAGAAGATCAAGGGTGAGTTCAAGATAGAAGCAAACCCCTACGTCAGCATAAGGCTCTCCGTGCTGATATCAGCGCTGCTCGTGGCCCTCTCGTACGCGCTGGTCCAGGAGACACTGTCCACGGCCAGCCTGGATGTCCTCGCCACGACCTACGTGCCCGTCTCCGTCTCGCTCTTCTTCATCGGTCTCTTCGTCATGGTCAGCAGGCGGATGGCCCTCAACCAGGTGGTCGGCCTGCTAATCATAGAGAACGGGCTCTTCCTCTTTACCGCCGCGCTCACCTACGGCCTCGCGCTGATAATCGAGATTGGAATTCTGGCGGACATACTTGTGGGCGTCATAATAGCCTCGGTACTCCTATCGAGGATGAGCCAGACGTTCGATACGCTCGACATGACCCGCCTTGAGAACTTGAGGGACGACTGAAAATGGTCTGGTGGAATCCGCTTGCCAACGCGGCTCAGCCTTTCCTTCCCACGTCGTCCAGTGGGCTGATCGTCTCCCTGTTGCTGACGCCAGCCGTGGGGGGACTACTTGTTACCCTGCTACGAGGGAAGCGCGCATCGGGGGTAATCACGGTCGCGTCGACTCTGCTCGTGCTGGTCCAGACGTTGGTTCTAATTGGGGACATAATAGCTGAGAAGCAGCTCTCTGCTTTCGGAGGCCTGTTCTATCTCGATGCGCTTGGAGCTCTGATCTTGCTGCCCATAGCTGGCGTCGGCTTTGTCTCCGCCATATATTCAATCAACTACATGGGCAGGCAACACGAGAGGGGGCTTCTCGACGACAAGCACATCACCAGGTACTACCAGCTCTTCAATGCTTTCATGCTCACCATGCTGCTCGTCCCTGTTTCGAACAATATGGGCCTCATGTGGGTGGCTATCGAGGCGACCACCCTTGTCTCAGTACTCCTGATAATGCTCTACACGAAAGAGGGCGCGATCGAAGCGGCATGGAAATACCTCATAATCGCGACGGTTGGCCTCTCGCTGGCGCTCTTCGGCATAGTCCTTTTCTCCTATTCAGAGGCGACTGCTGCACCGTCTTCGGTGAGCAGTGCGGCCGCGTCAAGCCTGAACTGGACGTACGTGTCCGCGAACGCCGCATCCCTGAATCCTGAGGTTGTCAAGTTCGCCTTCATCTTCGTCCTCATAGGGTTCGGGACGAAGGCCGGCCTCGCTCCAATGCATACATGGCTTCCGGACGCGCACAGCGAGGCTCCAACGCCCGTGAGCGCGTTGCTCTCCGGGGTGCTTCTCAACTGCTCAATCTACGCAATCCTTAGGTTTGACATCGTCACATCCGGAACCCTAGGATCTGCGTTCTCGAGCCAGATGCTAGTCATTCTAGGGGCGGTCTCAATGGGCGTGGCGGCCGCGTCGATATACTTCGCGAAGGACATGAAGCGGATGCTCGCATATTCGAGCGTCGAACATATGGGAATAATCACTCTCGGCGTCGGTTTCGGCGGCTTTCTGGGCATATTTGGCGCGCTATTCCAGATCATAAATCATGCCATCGCAAAATCCTTAATGTTCTTTGCGAGCGGCACGATAAGTCAGAAGTACGATACAAAAGCAATTTCTGAAATCAAGGGCATCCTCAAGATTATGCCCGTCACGGGTGTGGTCTTCTTAATCGGAGGGCTTACCATCGTTGGCATGCCACCCTTCAATATATTCGCCGGTGAGTTTCTTATACTGACCTCTGGATTCTCAGGTGGGCAGTTCCTAGCAATCTCTCTTTTCCTGACTTTCTCGGTCGTGATTTTCGCGGGGTTGATGAAGCACTTGATACCGATGGTCTTCGGCAATCCCAAAGGACCAGGAAGAGAAACGGCGATCGACGCTAATCCAAAGAGAGACGATATGGGTTGGCTCGCGGTGGTGCCGATGGCCGCTTTGGCTGCGTTCCTCATCATGCTTGGAGTCTACCTTCCACAGCCTCTTGAGACGCTCATCCGCGATGCAGTTCAGGTGTTCAACCAGGGTTGACAACCGCAATGACGAGGACATCCCCGGCGCATCAGGTCTCTGGAAGCTCTTCAGCCGGAGAGCCACGGGGTATCGCGAGACCGGTGACTCGTAGAGACGACCGCGGATCGCGCGCTCCGATAACCCACGAGGCGGATAGCCGGATCCCGCGCTTCAGATTTGGAGGCGTCATTCACCAATGACGGACGGCGAAGGCCCAGCAGATAACCAGAACGCGGCAGCTTGCAGGGCCGCGATGCTCGGAAGGTTCTCGGACCGCGTGGACGAGATTCATCACCTGAATGGAAACGAGGTGCACGTGCTTCTCAAAAGAAAGGAGGACATTCCAGACCTCTGCCTTTATGCCCGCGACGAGCTCAAGTCAAAGCTGTCCACGATGTTCTGTAGCGACGATCGCGGACCCTGCGGTGCCTTCACCCTCAGGTACGTCTTCGCCAGGGCGGGCGGGCAGGACTTCTTCATAGTTCTGACGGCGAGAATAAGAGCGGATCAAGGCTTGCCCGGTTTCCCGCTAGACCGGTCCCTCTCATTTCCGAGCATTGCTTTCCAGTTTCCATCCGCAGCACTTTATGAGAGGGAAATCAGGGATATGTTCGGACTCTTCCCCGACGGTAGTCCAGACAAACGTCCTTTGGTGCTCCACGAGCGCTGGCCAGAAGGCATCTATCCGCTGAGGAAGGAGTTCGATGTCACGACAAAGGTCGACCGGACAGGAGGTCGTGAGTACAAGTTCACGAAAGTGGAAGGCGAAGGGGTGTGCGAGATTCCGGTGGGCCCGGTGCATGCAGGGATAATCGAGCCGGGGCACTTCAGGTTCAGTGTACTCGGCGAGAGCATCATCAACCTCGAGACGCGCCTCTTCTACGTCCACAGGGGGGTCGAAAAGCTGGGTGAGAAGATGAACCTGGACCAGGTTCTGTTGCTGAGTGAGAGGATAGCCGGCGATGAGGCGGTAGCAAACTCGACGGCATACTGTCAGGCTCTCGAAAGGGCAGCAGGCGTGACCGCGCCGGAGCGAGCGCTTCAAACAAGGGTCGTTTGTGCCGAGATGGAACGCATCTACAATCACCTCGGAACCCTTGCTGGGATGTCTACCGATGTGGGTTTCGCCTACGGCTCGGCTCGACTGAATATATTGAAGGAAAGGATGATGCAGTTGAATGAACAGGTGACGGGTAGCAGGTTGCTCTTCGGGACCAATAGAGTTGGCGGGGTGGGCGTAGAGCTCGACGCGGACAAAGTGCGGAAAGTTCGAAGCACGCTAAAGCGCTCACTCCACGATTTTGAACTCGTGATATCCATGCTGAGGAACAACTCGTCGGTGATGGACCGTCTATTGAACACCGGAACAATAGCGAGGAGGGTGGCCGTGGAACTGGGTCTGACTGGTGTAGCTGCCAGATGTGCGGGGGTGGATGAGGACACTAGACGTGACCATCCCTACGCCGCTTACAGCTCACTCCGTCCGGATAAGCACCACGACAGTCCCATGCATCTAACCGAACACGAAGTGGAGATGCAGATGAGGCGAGGGGACGCGCTGGCGCGCTTCGAGGTCAGAGTAGAAGAGGTGGTGGACTCCGCTGCGATGATCGACCAGGCCATCGAGAATATGCCCCAGAGCGGGGACCTGGTCGTGAGCGATTTGAGGGAGCGGCTGGAGCCTCACAGCCATGCCCTTGGCTACGCTGAATCACACCGGGGTCAGACGCTACACTGGGTCACGATAGGTGACCACCCCGACTCACTCTCAAGATACAAGGTCAGGACAGCGTCGTTCGTGAACTGGCCCGCTATAGAGCAGGCAGTAATCAAAGATATAGTCCCAGACTTCCCACTCATCAACAAGAGCCTGGACCTTTCGTACGCCGGGAATGATCTCTGATGACAAGGACAGGCAAAGCGAAGTCAGAGAAGGCTACTGTGATAAGTGGTGCGTCGATAGAAAGATCGCCGAGAAGCATCATGGGTAGCCGAGTTGAGACAGACAGAAACCTCCTAGACCACATCCGTTCCTCGCAAGGGTATCGGGGCAACGTCCGACTCCTTGAAGAGGAATCTGATTTGGCATCCCTCGGCTTGGAAAGGTACAAGCGGGCGGTTGAGATGTGCGCACCGAAAGCAATCGCAACAATAGATGCAGCGCGTCTCGGGGTCTCGCTTGACAAGGGAAAATGCATCTTGTGCGGAAGGTGTCAAGAGGTGGCGCCAGACCTCTTCAAGATTGAAAATGGATTCGTACCGCCAACACGGGAAAAACGAGATTTGGTAGAATCGCTTGGCGGTCGGACGGCATCGGAGGGAGTGAAGAAATCCTACGAAGAAACGGGGAAAGAACTGAAAGAGAAGATAAGCAAAATGTTTGGAAGGTCCCTCGCTGTAAGGGAAGTAGATGCGGGATCCTGTAATGGATGCGAGATAGAGATCACAGCCTTGAACAATCCCATATACGACATCGAGCGCTTTGGCATCCACTTCGTGGCGTCTCCCCGACACGCCGACGTGCTTCTGGTCACTGGAGTTGGGTCGAGAAACATGGAGGTGGCTCTGAGAAGGACGTATGAAGCGACACCGAACCCAAAGGTGGTGGTAGCGGTGGGCGCGTGCGCGTGTAGCGGAGGGATATTCGGCGAGACCTATGCCACAAATGCAGGCGTGGACAACGTGGTACCTGTGGACGTTTACGTACCGGGATGCCCTCCGAGACCGGAGGCGATACTGCAGGGACTTCTATCTGCGGTGGACAGAATAAAGTGATACATCGGCCAAGTTGGCCTCTTACTAAGCTCAGGATTGAGTTGAGTCAACCAGACCACTGTTGGACTCGAAGAATTAGGTGCGCTCTGGAAGAGGACAGCGAAGGGGGGACCTCTGTCGTTTACACCACAGAACCCACGAGGATCTGATTATTGCGCGGTGCTCGCAGTAGGCTCCACCTTCTCAGACGCGTGTTTCAAATCCGTCAAGCACTAGTTGTGCCTCTTTGAGCACCGACGCGATGCTCGCAGGCTCCTTCTTCTTCAACACGTAAGAGGCGCTCAACAACAACACACCGGGGATATCGGCAATCGGGCCCAGCGGATCCGGTGAAAGCAGCACCAGTAGCCCTGCTTTCTTCAATGCCACCGCAATTGAGTTTGGTTTCGCGACCTGCTTTAGCGTCCCCTTCGTTTCAGCGCCGGTGAGGCTCCTGGCTACCTGCAATTTGTCTTGGTAGGTTCTCGCGAGAGAATCCGCTCCGGCTTTCACCAATTCAGTGTTACATTTCAACGCCACTCGATCGGACTCCGACAGTTAATCAAGGGTGTCAAAACTTCTTGTCACCGCACTCAGCTACGGGCAGCTTTTCCTTTCAAAATCGAGTCAGACGTGATGGGACTGGAGACCCTCGCCACGGCAAAGAAAGTGTTCTCTTCTGATGGTTCAGAGACCCTTCCCACTCGGCTCCCGCGATCTTTCTCCTTCGGCCATCACCATCGGAACGCTGGCACCTCTATCAACGGGGTCCCTATCTCGACCCTCATCCCGGCGTCTCCAGCGCCGACCATCAAAACATCACGAATGATAGTCTGATATGTCATATTGCCGGCCTCCTTTCGTAGACGACCACATGCTCAATCCATGGCTCACTTACGGCGTAGATACGGAAAGAAGAAAAAAGAACATATCTCCGGGCACAGCCAAGAAATTCCAGGGACGCAAGTTTATCTCAAGAATCTCGTAAGGAAACCGATGCGTATCACCCACTTGCCTAGAAATTCCACTTATGTCAGAACGTCGCGCTGAGTTATCTCACATTAGCTTCTGTTGAACCCTGAAACCTTCGAGCAGCTCCCGACACCTGTTCCTAACAGTAACCTCAGTCACGTCGGCGATCTCAGCTATCTCCCTCTGAGGGACGTGCAACCCAAGCATTATGGTTGACATATAGACGTACGAAGCCGCCAGCCCCGCGGGCCCCCTCCCGCTGGATATCCCGTCATTCATTCGCCTGCAGAGCTCGAGAGCGAGCGGCTCTACTTTCGAGTCAAGGCTCCCCATGTTCACAATCTTTGAGATGTAATTCTCGATGTGGGGCGGGGGCAGATACTCTTTCTCCACGTCCCAGACTACGAGCCTGAAGTACTTCGCCAGGCTGCGACTATCCATCCCAGCAGCGTTGGCAACCTCTTTGAGCGTCCTGCTTACGCCGCACTTTCTGCAGGCGATGTAAACTGTCGCGGTTGCCATCCCCGTTATCGATTTGTTCTTGGCGAGTCTCTTCTTTGCTGAGGTGCGGTAGACATGGGCTGCAGTTTCGGCAACGCTCTGAGGAAGATTCATGCGATTACACAGCTCGTTAATCTTCCCTAAGACGATAGAGAGAGCCCTTTCACGACTATCCGCCGTCCGGACCCTGCTTTGCCATCTTCTCATCCTTTGTACCGTCGCGAGCATAGTTGGATCTAGGTGCTTGCCGTGAGAGTCGAACGCGTCATTGCCGATATCGGTGGAGAGCCCCAGGTCGTGCATCGTCAAGGTTATCGGGGCACCTGCCCTAGCTCTGTTCATCTTCTCGTCCAATTCGAAGGCCTTCCATTCAGGGCCAGCGTCAACAGCTAAGGAAGTTACGTAACCACACCACGGACAAATCAACTCCCCCCTCTCGGAGTCCGCGACAAGGTGCCCTCCACATGTGTGGCACTCCAATCTGAAGTTATCTTCATCTGGGGTCATCTCAGTCAAACTCTCGCATTCCTCTCTTTCAGATTCTTCTTTTCACAGGTGCCGTATCTCTGAAGATCGGGATTACGTGCATCCTCAGTGTGCTTCGAGTTTCATCGCGAGGAGGAACTCCAGCTGCTTCCTTCTCTGTATACACTGCACAATCCGCTGCCCAGGACGAGAACAAAGACCGGCCAGCGCGCTAAGGCCATAGGGGCTCTTATACGCGTTAGGTTCTCAAACACTGAAATTCCAAGATATCCGGATTTAGAGACCGAATCAATAAAGTCAAGGCATCTCGGACTTCGCAGCCAGACCTATAATGACTCGAGGACTCGAGGGACATGACTTTCACGACTACGTTGAGAATAGACAGAAGAAGATTCTCTGTGCGAACTGTGGGGCAGTCGTGAAGACGCGGTACTACCAGAATTTCTTGACAACAGGCTCGCTACCGCGAACGTCAGACAGGATTCCTGTGTTCTGTTCCAGGGGTTGCACACTCGAATTTTATAGCGCGTCGCATGCCACGAGCCGGCGCGATTTCCAATGACGCTCTGGACTCTCTTCCCTATGTTTTTATGAAGCCAGCCACTTTTCTCTTCGTTCTACAAGGTAGAAGCCGTCTACGTTCCAGCTGCCCTCCTGCGCACAGCGAAGGTCAAAGCTATATCACTCGAGATTCAATTCAGTCGGCTGAACATTGATCCATCGTGTTTCAGGTCAATGAAACTTACCCCAGGGACCGGCCACAACTTGGACACCACGTGGTTCCTGGTGAAGCGTCGCGCCCGCAGAATTTGCAGTTTCGTCCCCTTCTTCCCTGCACCCAAGAAATTGATGTGGGCGGGACCGGTGAAGTCGGACGGGTTGTCTCTTCCCTCACCACGACGTAATCAGACATCCCCGTCACCATCCTCATAGGCACTTGATTTTCGGCGCCACCCTCCTTTTCTACGATCAGTAGAATCGTGCCATCGAGATTGAAAGCGAGATCTTTGACCTTCCCCGCCGTCCTCCCGGACGAATAGACTACGGGTTTACCCTCGACATCCTGCTTCCGGAAAGACTTGTGGGACACCAAATCTGCAATTTGAGCCAGATTTGCATGTTTATACGACTTTGGTTATAAAAAACGTGGATTCTGATTTGTCTGGTTTTTAGTAACTAAACGATGAACACGAGGAAGAGACAGCGCTGTACTTGACGCTGGGACGCTGCGCTGAGATTTGCGACGAATTCTTGGCGCTCTGGACCGGAGTGGATTCCGGGTAAAGGCAATTGCTCGATGACAGGCACATCAGGAAAAGGAAAATGAAGACCTAAACGAAGACAGTCGAGATCCTCGATCAGAAGAGTGATTCGAATGTAGCGCCACGCAAAGTCAGGATTATGATAAGAAATACGATATCGGCCCTTCATAATCACAAGGCAAACATAAGCCTCAGGGCAGCTGATGTGATAAGCACACTCGGTGAGGCGGAGCAAGACCCCAATCTTCCCTCTTTCTCGAGGGTCGCACTGCAGCCTGCAGTCTCCAAACTGGAATCAATCCACGACTGAATCTGCAGGCCCGGTAGAATGCATTACTTTCGGCCTTTCCCACTGTGCCGCAAACTTCGACGCCTTTCCAACCTTCGTGAAGGTTAATTTCCGCAACCAAATCATATTCCTTTTGGTGCGACGTCTCGGCCGCGCCATAATAACATCCCATCGTAATTCCCGGATATCCGGAATTTGTATTTTTTGCAAGGAAGCGCGTATAAAGACCGCAATGAACGTCCTAACTTGTGGCTGACACCAAGTCGAAAGGCACAGCGTCGCGTTTTACTGGCAAACTCCTCGTGACGCGGGCGGGGCGCTTTGCTGAAAGGAGTCATCCCTTCTGCGCAGAAGATGCTGAAGATGCAAATGGAGCAGTCATAAGTTTCGGGTCGCATCTTCGAGGACGAACTCAACAGCACCTAAAAAAAGTCAGGGGAGACATACATCAAACGAATAAGCCCTACCTGCTGACCGTTCTTCGGTGCCACGACGCAGTACTTGATCTCAGTAGTTTGAGTGTCACATCCGGTGCCCAGGTGCCATGAAAGAAGAAGAAGTGGTTGAGGTGATAAATCGCTCGTTCACAACAACCTGGTTCAGGGCTGTCGACCTCATCCCGCATCTAGAGTCAGCGCAGTATGAAGAGTCATACTTTGACATGATTGGTATCCTCGCAAAACTGGCCGGGGAAGACAGGCTCGACGCCGACACTGGCCATTACTGGTTTCGATTGAAGAAAGAAGCCCGGTAGACTCGCCTTTCCAACTTATCTGCGCCATTCATTCGTGTCTCCTCGCAAAGCTTTTGCGCTTTGTCGCCCGTATTGGTGGTGTTTACTTCGAGTAGCCCCTCTCGACCAAGAAAACTCTGAATTCATCGGATTCCGTAATGAATTTGTCGATGGCCCGGAGGACAATCGCGTAGATGAACTCCATTGCTTCATGGCTTCTTCCGCACTTGGAGCATATATTGTCCGGGCTAGCCTGCGGAAGAAATGCTTTCAGTTCCTTCTTCGCTTTGAACTCATCAAACGACTTCGACAGCATACCGACAAGGCTCGGTCTGAGAGCCTCTACCACGTGGTCTGTTATCCCGGCGAACGTCATGGCGCTCAGGAAGTCGTTGTCAACACCGTACTTTCCCCAGGTACTCTTGTCACAGACATACCGCTTCTTCCGGTCCTTCGATTTCCCCTTTTCCCTCGGGTGGATGAAGACGAATCCGAGCCTTCGGAGCTCCTTAAGGGTAGAATATACGACGCTCGCGGGTAGGTCGAGTGTTTTCGAAAGTTCCTCGGCGGTTACTCCTCGCGCGCCCGCCCTCCTCGCATACTCGAGGATGTTCCAGGTACTCTCCTTTGAGAGGACATCGGCCTCGAGATAGGATTGCACGGGAAAGTGCGTCAGATATGTCCTTGCCCGGAACAGGTCACTCAATGCGCTCACGACATTCCACAAAATCTGGAATTTGAACTTTTCGGAACGGATTGCGTATAAGGTCCCGCCCATCACAAACAACGGGTGATACGCAGTGCCACAGACAACTCAGTCCGGCGTCACCGCGCCGGCAGCAGGAGAGAAAAAGAAGAGACAAAAGAGGAGTGAAGCAGGAGGACCAGCGTCGCAGGAGCAGCAACAACAGAAGGTGGACTAGCTGACTCTTCTGCTATTTTTGGCGAGCTCCCAATCATCCCCCGGAGTTCTCCCTTCCGGTCACGGCGTAAATGACTTGCGCGTCGGTGGAGCCAGTCCAAAAGATGTTGCTTGAGATAAGTGAAGACGAGAATGAGGACGACGACCTCGATGACGAATGGGACGACGGACCATTGCTCGAATGCGAGGAAGAGGAACTTTAGCAAGAGCGTGTACGCCCTTGAACCAAGGTTTTGCCTGTTTGGACAAAAATCGGATCCAGCTGCCCTATCTAGAGTGGATCGAGATTCGTGATCCGTAGAAACGTACGTGACTCGAATCCGCCTCTAGATGCATCAGAGCCCACCGACAAAGAGGTCGTCGCCCTACCCATTTCCGGCCCGCAATCCGCTGACCGAGCTCAGCAGATCAAGAGAAGGCTCTCCAAGCTCGAAGGAACCCTTGAGATCAGGGTCGACTACCTTACGTTCACAGTCCATGTTGAGTACGACCCCGCGAGAATAACTCCCAGAGAGATCAGGGAGCAGATCGAGGGCATAGACCAGAACGACCCTGCCGATCGCCCCTTCCACGATGAAGCGACAAGTTCCAATCGGAAATCGCTGCAAACTACGGCGACCGGTGCGAGTCCAGCGTACAGGATCGCAGTCTGGAGAGTAGGAGCTGACTGCGAAATGGGACCCTCCCTCTCATCCTTGGAAACGTTCGCGACAGAGAGCGGCAAATTCGCGAGTCCGCCGTTGAGCCGCAATGAGGAGAAAACTGCAGCGCAGGAAAGGAAACGGGCCGTGAGCAGACCAAGCCTTTCGACGTATGCTAGCATCATCGACTGCTGGCTCCCGCGTTCACCCTTCCAGAACTTCATACGGAAGAGACCTTCGTAATGACAGACTTCCCTGCACCTCTCAAAGACTTACCCCCGAGGACAAATGTGAACAGGTCAGCGAACCCAGCGTCTTTGACCAACGACGCGAACGCCGGTACCACGTATACGTGCATAGACTGCGGGTTCCGCACCAAGCGAGTTTCAGAAATGAGGGACCATCAAAAGACCAGGTCGGTATGGCATGGAATCGTGAAACGCTGGCACGAGAAACGAGAGCGAAGAGGGAGGCAGTGACAGCGCCTGAAGCTCCCCGCATGTTCTCGTCCATCATTCAGCGTATTGGTATCGCATGCCTTTTGTGGCTCATAACGAACATAGGCGAGCCTCAATACGGGGGAGGCATCGGAGTTGGCCCCGATGGTTTCAGGACAATCACGCGGAAGTAGGTTGATTAAGTTGAAAGACCAAGGGATCACAAGGAAGGTTCGACGAATCCAAACTCAGTAGAATTATAGGAATCGCGCGAGGCGACGGAATTGGGTCAATAAGCTCGGGGGACTGTTCGCCCTAGAATTTCTCCTACGCGACGAGCTCAGTTCGGGTACGGTCGAGCTGAAGAAGTTCAAAGGCACGCAGCCGGGAACAGAATCAGACACATGGAACCCGTGCCTGATGACGTACTGACCGAGCTACGGCTGGATCACGCTCTGCTGAAACGGCACGCGGCCACACCAGAGGAATTCACTGGGTCTTCTTCATGGAGAGAACAAAGAGCGAGCGTATACTCGGGAGCCGAGAGTTCGTACCACCTTATGGAGGCTCAACGATCGGCAATACCCTGGTACCGAGGGGCCATCCAGTCCACGTGATCAACGTAACGCCGCCGGGGGACGTCTTGTTTCGGAACGGTTTCGTTCAGGCTATGATGCAGTCTTCTGGGAGGCCTTGCGATGATGCTGAGGTATTCGCGGCAAACTCGGTCCTGGGATCTGCGCTCTTTGACAGGGAGGAGGTAGAAGCAAACAGTGAATCCTTCATCGCGGGGGTTGGTTTCCAAGCGGCGCATGCGCAACTTCGTTGCCATCGCAATCATCGTCTCCTTTGCCATGACTGTTCTTCTGCTCAAAGCTGCACCGGCTCAAGATACGCATTCGATGAAACCCCGGGTCGACGGCGAGTCAGGAACCTGAAAGGAGATAGTTGGCGGGCCCGGTGGGATTTGAATTCGCGGGCGCTTTTGGCGCCTCCCACGACATGCTGGTATCTCCCAAGAGCTAGCTAAGAGCCAGCCGCTCTAACCTGGCTGAGCCACGGGCCCGTCGTTCAAGGCCCTTGGGTAGAGGAATATTTACTTTCCACCGGTGCGCTTGATTATCAAGGTCCCGGCGAACTCGCGGGCAGACTGGAAATGGGCAACATTCTGGTTATGAGCCAGCCAATCTAGGATACACTCTCTCTAACCTGGCTTTTCGCTGACGGGACCCGCACTGAACTACGGGCCCCGTTATTCTTCGATGTGTCGTAGCGCTTCCAGTCCCTGGGCTTGGATTGCTTGTCGTGGATCCTAACATTGTGTAATTTTTTCTGCCCCCTCGTTCTCTATTTCGCTCCTGCATTGACGGGCGGCAGCGTATCTCGAACAACGAGGAGAGAAAAGAAGGGATGCCCTTAGAAAAATAAGCGACTCCTATCGGGCTAAGGCTCTCCTGCTACAGCAATTGAACTTGATCGGCGGTCCTTCGGAGTCCAAAAGTGAGGGAATTGTGGCATCAGCCTTTACCGGCAAACATGAGTCGACTTGAGTGGTGTGCTTTATCGAGCGTACACAGGCCAGAAAGATAGTGAAAAGAACCCCCCGGTCTTCCGTTGCGCCTGTGGCCAGAACGAATCAGCCGAGACATTGCGATGCTTCGTAGCACCCGAATCTAGCCGGAGATGTTCGCTGAACTGGAATTGATTTGGATTTCAGATGCGAATTGGGTCAAAGGAACACCATTGGCCTTCACTGGAAGCCATGAATCTGCCTGCGGGTACATGTTGTTGAGAGAGTACACTTTACCCCCTTCGACATAGAATAGGCCTTGTGGGCCTCCGACAGTTACATACCCTTCATAGTACCATGGTAAGAAAGAACCAGGTAGCCCCACAAAAAGCACATATTCTGATCCGACCGTTAGAGCTGGATACCCGCTCACGCTCATTGTGGTCGCGCCGTAAGTACCACCGATTTGTGTGATAATGAAAGAATCTCCTGCTGTCAGATTCGAACCCTTTGGCACTGATAAAACCTGCACGACTGAGATATTGTAAAGGGTCACCGGGACACGTGCATTTGCGGGGAAATCGCCTGCGTAGCCTGGATCGACCTTTTCCCCCACTGTTCTCTCGGAGGTGACGTTTGCGGCAACTACGCTTCCCGATGAGGCTGTCAAAATACTGATTGAGTTGTAGGAATGGAGGCTGGCCCAAGGAATGACTACCGTACAATTGCAGGGACCCAAAACTTCTTCGATGGTCGTTGCTGAAAGGGTGGTCGAAGCACTAGTGGTCGAATTACCTGTAGTCGTCCCTCCTGTGAAGATTGAAGACTCTCGGCGCGACGCAAACTGAAATGACGCAACCAAAAGTACAGTAATCAGAGCTACGGCCAACGCCATCGCGAAATAGAACCTCTTCTCTCTTAGTTTCATTATCTATGCCTCGAATAGCGCATCAAGATAGAAGTCTGATGTGATTCCTTGCCCAGAGTTGTACTTTACCTCCACTATGATATATTCAGTGTCGTTGACTTGCACGGTCGTCTTCCACACTGGTGACGTTCCAGATCCCCAAAAACCTGTCCAGACGTTTGTATAGCTTCCAGAGGCTCCTGTAGTCGAGACATTTACAAGAACCTCGCTTGACGTAGTCGCTGAATATCCATCGATTACGAGCATGCCGTCGTAATGACTTCCGAGGTCACCTTCCACCCACGCCGTACTCCCGCTGGGGGCGTCAAGCTGAGTAAGTGCAGAGTCGTTCATTCCTACGATGTTGGCAGGACTAGTGACGCTGCCTGTACCGGTCGAACCGTATGAGTGGCCAGATCCACCGGAGGCTTGACTCTCCATAAAGGAGCCGGAGAACAGGGCGACAGAGTCGATTAGTATTTCCGACGGATTTCCAGAATTGTATGAGGCAGTGACTTTGACGTAGTTGAAGTCATACGAGCTACCGACGACAATCCATTGCGCGGTGCTGCTAGTCCAAGTTCCTGTGTAAATCGTAGTCCAGCTGGTACCAGTATTCGAAACTTGGACTTGCACGTAGCTACTGTAACCGGACGCTGAGTGCCCGTAAATCATTACCGTGCCATTGTTCGATGCGACGAACGAACCCTCGATGTAGGCGGTTGTACCTGAGCTGAGAGCGGAGAGAGTCGCGTAGTTCCCATCTGGAGGTCCCACGATAGAACTTCCGCTCGTCACTCCGGAAGAACTTCCGGTTATGTATTGATCAATAAAGGCACCGGCAAAGTCCGTTTGATTCCAAGATGTTCCGGAACCGTATAGCTGAGTGTACACTGTATTCGAGTATTCTCTTGTGACAGTCAAACCACAGGAGCCACAACCTAATTTGAACGGGGTAACCCCCGTATATGTGAAGACGCCCGTCATTGAATACAAATTGCCGTAAGTGCCGTTGTCTATTGGATTGCGTCCGTTGGTGGCCGTTCCCCATCCAGAAAACAAGTTCTCGGCATAGACATCGCTCGTCCATATTATGCAGTCCGAACAACTGAAGAGTGTGCTTGAAGTCCAAGTCTTCTCCGACGTGCTATTCAGGTAGAATGCCAAGTCAGAGAAATAGTAAGTTCCCCCGGGATTCGTCGTATCGACGTTCCAATGATATGTGTCCCCTGGATGGACTAGGTCATTGCAAGTAAAAGTGGAGCTGGAAATTCCTTTTACTTGTGCGCTCCATGTACCGGTAGTATTGAAGGAGACCACAGCTTGCAAGAAATAGCTCGAATCGGTGGTAATCACGATGTTGAGTTGTGTGTCAAAAGCGCCGTTAAACCACCGGTCGGTTGAGTTGTTCGCTGCAGGACATCCGGGCGCGTCACATGAATGACCGTTGATGACATTGTATTGGTAATTGTAGGGAGCGAATTTTACTGTACTCCCCGTTTGCGTCAAGTTGACAAGCTTTGGTCGGAGGTCAGGCCTTACGTATGACACATACGATATCGAAACCACAGAACAAGTTCCGGTCGAACAAGTGTTATCAGTGGTGGTGAGTTGTCCTGTTCCTTCCCAGACGTAACCTGAAGGCAGAACCAGAACCAATGAACAGGATGAGAATGCGACTATATCATGAGTACTACCGTCTCCAGAAAATGTTGTCGGACTGGATCCACATGAACTGCCTGTCGAGATAGTTTGCGTGCTGCCTATTCCTTCTTGCAAAGTCGCCTTGATTTGCACTGTTACTGGCGAACCCAGTGTCCCAAAAGTCACAGACGGCATCGTGTTACTCGGAGGCATCACCCTGACTCGCATCCATTGCAGAAAGATTGACACTCCGCTTGCTCCTTGCGAAGCCGACGGATACAGAGGAAATGGGGGAATGTTCGACGATTCGGAGGTCCAGCTTCCGTAATTGTTTGTGGCGACTGATGCAGAGCCTGTGAATGCTATTGATGCGACTAATGTTGTCCCAGATGAGTATGATGAGGCTGTTGATATCTGGTAGCTCGCGTGTCCTGATCCATCGTAAGTCTGCAAGGTATAGTATGTCGTTGATTCCACCCCGGCCATGCCCCAGAACGTCTGATAGGCGACTGCTGACCAACCTCCGACCTGTGCCCCATAGTTACCATTGGGTGTTCCGGTAATACTACCTTGAACTTCGACAATGCTGCTGCTTGTGAATTCCTTTGTCGTTGAATAGTAAATGCCACCGCAGCAGTAGGTTTGTGAAGGAATCGTCAATCCATTGTTTACGGTGTATGATAGCGATGTGAGAGAACCCTGTACGAAGGTCGTCCATCCAGATGGCAGCGAAGTCCCGCTGAAGCTGGGGGGGCGGTCAAAAAAGGAGAAGATTCACGAACAGAAAAAACATCATCAAACTAGCCGCTGGGGATTCGCAGGCAACTCCTTAAGATGTCGACCCGCCCCTCCTACAGAGGAGAGGTAAGTTTAGTCTCGATCCAGTTTGAGGGTAGGTCTTGAAGGAACCAGTTCTCCCGCACGACTGGCGGGATAGAGGCCATCGGCGGTAGAGGATCGCGATGATAGCAGTCACGCCTTATTCGTCGCTTCTGATCTTCATCGCGGCACTCCTTGCCGGTCTGCTCGGGTCGCTCACGGGCCTCGGCGGTGGCGTCGTGTTGACGCCGATACTGGTGCTGTTCTTTGGGGTGCCGCTGGACCTCGCTCTCGGCACCTCCCTAATCTCGACCATCGCAACATCCAGCGGAGCAGCATCTGCCTACGTGAAGGACGAACTCTCTAACATGAGGATCGGCATGTCGCTCGAGGCAGGGACGACGTCAGGGGCGATAGCTGGCTCACTCACGCTGTACACCCTCGAGAAGCTCAACCTGCTATCAGCGGTAGCGGTCCTGTTCGGCGTGGTGCTAATCATCTCCGGAATCCCCAACTTTGCGAGGATGAAGAACGAGGTCGCAAGCAACCTGAAACCGGATTACTTCTCCAGGAAACTGAAGTTGGCAGGGACCTATCGGGACACGGCGCTGAAAGCTGATGTGCCGTACGTGGGAAGGAGATATCCGTACGGACTAGCAGGGATGTTTGCAGCCGGATACCTCTCCGGACTCTTAGGGATAGGCTCTGGTGCGTTCAAGGTAGTCGCGATGGACCTCGTGATGGGCTTGCCTTTCAAGATAAGCACCGCCACGAGCAACTTCATGATAGGAGTCACCGCAGCCACGAGCAGCGGACTTTACTGGGCGTTCGGCTTTATTCAGCCCGTTCTGGTCGCCTCGACGATTCCGGGGGTTCTCATAGGCGCCATGATAGGCACGAGATACCTGAACAGGATGGCCAGCAGGAGGCTTAGGCAGGTCTTCACGGTGGTCATCATCTTGCTCGGGGTGGAGATGATCCTCAGGGGGTTGGTGCCGTAATGAACCTCGAGAGGGTAATAGCACTCACTTTGCGAATCGGGGTCGTCTTGTCCGCCTCTCTTGTGGCGGGCGGGCTGGTACTGTTCTATGCCGAGGGTCTGGCGAACCCTCCGGCGAGCTCGTCCTTTACGCTCCCCGCGGTCATTGCAGGCGTCGCAGGCGGAAACCCCGTATCTCTGATGCTACTGGGAATAGTCGTTCTAGTGATCACCCCGGTACTCAGGGTCAGCGAGCTCGCGCTGAACTATCTCTGGCAGCGAGACAGATTGTATGCGGTCATCTCGCTCCTCGTTTTGCTGTTGATGATGGTGGGTATAGTACTGCTTCCAGTGTTCTACCACGGCTGAGGCGCCGAAGAGTCAGGAGGTCCCGATGGAGCCAAGGGTTGACGGGAGGCGACCTCAGCCATCCACGGCCCGTCTCGGTTTCAGGGTACACCCCGGCTCTGCTCCTTGGCCTTTTCCCGGAGGACTTCGTAGGCCCTCGCACCGAACTTCTCCTCAACGACAAGGAGGAAGTCCGGACGCCCGATGTAGGCGCTGTGAATTACGATACCGTTCCGGTACAAGAGTTCGGTGATATAGGTGGTCAGGCCCACCATCTTCTCTGCCCTCTGACTGACGTGCACTCCTATCTTCGCCATCCCGTCTCCCACAGTCGTCTGGAAGCGATCCCCGAGCTCTCGCTCGATTAGCAGGGCGTCTTCCCCGGTCACCATGACCTTCACCACACCCGGCAGCTGTAAGATTTCTGGCATCGCTGAGAGCCGGGGGACCAGCTCCAGTACCTCGTTCAAGACCTTGCTCGGCGGGACATCCCCAACCCTCACTGAGACCTCGACCACGCCCCCCGTGAGCGTCACTCTTGCGTCTCCGAGGATTCCTTGCAGCTCGGCGGCCCGCTCCTCGGTCATGCTGTCCGAGAACCGCTTGACCGCCACGACGAGCGTCGGAAGTCTCGCCTTCTTGCCCGTCAGCTCCTCGACGCCGGGCGTGATTCGGGCGGCCAATGCATGGTAGTTGACCAACTTGAGCCGCAGCGCCTCATACAAGACATAGTTCCTCCGCACCACTTGCGAGACGGCCTCCGCTGTCGATAGTCGCCTGGGTAGCTCGGTCAAAATCAGAACACCTTGACTAACTCACCCAAATGTTATACATATAACACTTGCGCATTAACATATATATATTATAACATAAAATAGCGATTTGTGAAAGCATGCAAGCATCAACAACGGAAATCGGGCGAGAGAGCACCACAGCACTCCCGAGCTATGTCATGGCTGCTGTGGAGCCGAAGGCACTGAACAGAGTCGTAGACCAACTCAGTAGAGAGCAAGGCATCAGACTGGTCGCCCCGACATCGGGCCGACACAACCTGGTCGTCCAGCTCAGCTCGAACGAACCTGCCAAGGTCTACTCGTTCGTAAACAAGCTGCGCTCCATGAAGGGCGTCAGCAGGACCAGAACCCTGATCGCCTTCGAGGGATACTTGTCGGGGAAACAGCTGGCGCCGGACGAGGCACTAGCACTGGTCTGCCTCAACATCCATGAGCAGCCTGGGAAAGTACTCGAGTCGTTGAGGCAGACACCGATACACGGCGCGCACATAGTCCCTGGCGAATTCGACATCATTGCGACAGTCTCCGGCAAAGACCACAACGAGGTCCTAGAGCGGATCGCGAAGATCGCCGAGATTCCCGGCGTGGACGGAAGCGAGGCACTGTTCGCCTACAAGCCCGTCTGGGCGTAGGCTCCCCCTTTTCGATACCGGGTATTGAGGAGAATCGAGCTTTAGAAATCTCGCCCGCATTGGGGCCTACCGTTCAAGCGGATGCCGGTTCCCTGGAGAGTGGTGTTGAGCTTTCGACAGTAGAATACCATAACCCCAGCCCGAAGAACCTGCGCAGTCAACCTGCCAGGCATCGATTATAAGTTATCGCAGACAGCAGCAATCCGTTCGGCAAGCGGAGCTTTACAGCACATGAAATGACGGGTTATAAGCGCCATTCAGATACGCTGTATGGTCAACAGTTTGGGAAAGCTCACTTTTGTAGGGCTCGGGCTCGGTGACCAGGGAGTAAGCATCGGTGGCGTCAGGGCGATAACCGAAGCAGATACGGCTTACCTGGAGTACTACACAACGCCGTTCGCACCGCGGCTCCTGCAGGAGCTCGAGCGCGCGGCTCACAGGACGATGACCATCGTCGACCGGCTCTTCGTGGAGGACGGGAAGGGAATACTGGACGAAGCGGCGAATAGGCACGTCGTGCTCGCCGTCCAGGGCGACCCGATGATAGCGACCACGCACAGCGACCTCCTGGTCAGGGCTGTCGCCAGAGGGATAGAGACCGAGATAGTCCACGGGGCAACGATAGCGACCGCGGCGGCGAGCGCCAGTGGGCTGCACTACTACAAATTCGGGATGACGGTCACGTTCACCCGGAAGAGCACGAACTATCACGAGCAGGTCTACATGAGGCTACACCAGAACCTGCTCTACGGTGCGCACAGCCTTCTGCTCCTCGAGTTCGACGTGGAGAAGGGAGAGGGGGTAATGCCGCGCGCGCTGATGGAGGGCCTGCTGCAGGCCGAGAAGAACTACAAGAGGGAGGTCGTCAGCGACCGCACATTCGCCGTGGTGCTGAGCAGGGTCGGTACGGTCCAGGAGAGCGTCAGGGCCGGAAGCATATCCGAGTTGCTCGAACTGGACTTTGGAGAGTCGCCCCACGTCGTGATTATCCCGGGGAGCATGCACTTCAGCGAGAAGGAGGCCCTTGCCGCGCTCGCGGGAATCGATCAGGGCAGGATTGGTGACAACGCCGCGACGGTGCGAAGGACCGCACAGGTCCTGATCCCGAAGTACGTTGAAAAGGCTAAGAAGGCCCTCGAGTTCGGCAGGGCTAGCTTGAAGGAAGGCTACCAAGACCTCTTCGAGAACGCCGAGCTCTACACCAAGGACGCAGAGAACTTCCTGGCCGGCGGGCAGGACGAGTTGGCCATGCTGAGCATCGGTTACGCGGAGGGTCTCATCGACGCCCTCACCTTCACGGGAAAGCTCAAGCTGGAATGGTAACGTTGGAAGACCTCGACCTGCTGAGGGCGGTATACTCGCTCGGTCTTAGAGAAGGCCAGGCCACCACTGAGCGGCTCGCGACTGAACTGGGGGCCCCGAGCGAAGCGCTCTCGCAGAGGCTGGACGACGCGCTCTCGGCGGGACTGCTGAGGCAGCTGGGCCGTTCCTACGCTCTGAGCCCGAGCGGCAGGTCGACGTTGAAGATAGTGATGATTGGGGGGGCCTTCGAGATAATACATCCTGGCCACCTGCACACGATCGAGCAGGCGAGGAAGCTCGGGAACACCCTGGTCGTGGTCGTCGCGACCGACAAGACGGTGGCGAGGAACAAGGGGCGAGAGCCGGTCACAAAGCAGGATTGGAGGGTGAAGTTGGTCTCGGCGGTGAGGGGCGTCGACGTTGGCCTACCCGGCGGGCAGGGGAGCATCTACGACACCCTCGAGAAGGTACGTCCGGACGTTGTCGCGCTCGGCTACGACCAGACGCACAACCCTGCGGACATTGAGGCAGAAGCGAAGAGAAGGGGCCTCGAACTGAGCGTCGTGAGGCTGACGTCCCCGCTTCCCGACGTGAAGACTTCCAAGATAGTCAGTACGCTCTAGGTCGTCACGTTTACGAGTACTTCGTCCCCGTTCTTCAGCCCGAGCTCCTTCCTGAAGTTCACGGGAGAGATAATCTCCATGACAGAGTCGTCGTAGTGAGTCCGGTCGATAACGAGCACGGCAGCCGGATACTTGCCGTTCACGGTGGCCCTGTAGCACCTTGCCCCTCCGTAGGTCCTCTTCCCGTTCTCGAAACCGGCGATCTTCAGACCTTCTCTCGAGCGCAGCTCCCTCTTCTGCTCCATCTGGATGGGCGACTCCAACTTGAGGTTGAGCGTCCCCGGGAAGGCGTCAAACCCGAGCACCTTCGAGAACTGGCGGCGGTAGCCTTCGAGCCCGATGTAGTAGGCACCCTCTCCGAGTCCCTGGAACAGCTTCCCCCTGAAGAGCATAACGTCGTTCTTCCCCTCGACAGCCGCCTTCAGCTGGGCGTACTGCGCGTTGACAATGTCGACCCCCTTCGGCGTGAGCTTGACCGCGAACCGCAGCCCCATCCTCCTCCTTTCTACGAGGCCAAGCTTCTCGAGTTTCTGAAGATGTTGCGAGGCAGCCTGCTGGCTGTGACCCGTCTTCGCAGCTATCTCCTCAGTGGAGACCTCGACGAAGTTTAGGTGGGCCCGGAGCTTTACGAGCTCGAACAGCTCCGACATCAACACGGGACTGGGTTGCCTCATACCTAACCGCGGTTCCGGGAACGTCTCTATATATCATCGTATTGCCAGATTCGAAGGGACTCGCTATCCGACCTTCGACTCCAGACGCTCTATCGACGCGATGAGCGCCCGCCGGCGCGTCTCCTCCGCCAGAATCCCTCGGGTGTCTTCAGTTATCATCCGCGCGACGTCTATCTTCCTACGCACGCCGTTCACGACGTTGTCGAACACGGCGAAGGGCGAGAGCAGGGCGTAGAGCCGTTCCATCATGGCGAAGTATCCCTCGGTGTCCTTGACCTCACCCTCCGTTATCGAGACAAGCAGCATCCTCTTGAGCTCCCCGACGCTGTCGAGAAGGCCTAGCAGGTAGGCCTCGTCAGAGACCCCCAGCTTCGCCGCGTCGGGTACGGGCTTGTCCACCACCACAGACTCAACCACAGACGCTTCGACGAACTCCGTCTCGGGAGAGACAAGGTAGCGGGAGAGGCCGCCCCTGGCGTCCCTGCGCATCGCCGCAAGAAGGCCGTCGGCCCGTGCTATCTCGGCCCTCGCCTCCTTCTTCTTCTTCGAGTGCAGCAGGACTATAGCCCTAGAGCTCGAGAGGATGACGTCCCTGCTGGTCTTCAGAATCCTCTCCCTCCTTTCGAGCACCTGCTGGAGGTTGGTCTCTATCTTCCCGAGCGAGCTCTCCACAGCGGTTAGGTTCAACTTGAAACAGAACGGGCACTCCCCTCCAGGACATAAGCTTGCTGAAACCGAGCGCAGAAGATATCAAGGAAGCCGGAGACAGTGGCGGGTGGAAGTGGAGAGCTCGTTCGGCGCGGGGCACGCCGCGGACAGGGTGGGCGGAGTGCGGAGATATGCCTAACCACGCTTACAACAGGGGTCGCGCAAAGGAGTACAGGGTGATGGAGCTGCTCAGGGAGGAGGGATGGGTCGTCGGGAGGAGCGCCGGGTCGCACAGCCCCGTCGACATCTTTGCGGCCAAGGAGGGCCGGATTCTGCTGGTGCAGGTCAAGGGCGGACAGGCTAGGACGAAGACCGGCGAGCTGACGGAATTGGTTAAATGGGCAGAGGCGTTCGACGCAGACGCTGAGGTTTGGCACTTCAAGGGTCGTGGGAACTTGGTCAAGAGGCGCATCTCGAAGGCTCGAGGGTCATAACTTGGAACTGAGGTGCTACCTATGCGACGAGGAACTGGACAAGGACGCCAAGCCCTTCAAGGTCGGCATGAAGGAAGAGATGATATGCAGCGAGTGCTACCTGAAGACCGTTAACAGGAGGAAGGCACTCGACAAGGGCGGATAGCCGCGCCTAGGCCGCAGAGTACGCGCGCCGCAGGTCCCTGATCACGCTGATGCAGGCTTCTAGCGACTCCTCGTCGTCTCCCCTCTCTCTGCAGGCCAAGGCTCGCTCGTATTCCTTCAGCGCCATCAGAGCGTTTGAGAGGGGCGAGCCGGTCTCCGACAGGGAAAGGGCACCTGCGAGCTCGTACCACTCGGCTGCCTGCTCATAATCGCGAAGGTTCTCGAAGCAGCTCGCTATCCATTCGCAGAGCTCCACCTTCTGGTCAGGTGACTGGAGCCGCTGGAACTCCTGCTTCAGCGCGTCTGAGGCCGCCTCTTTCCTCCCGCTCCTAGCCAAATCGAAAGCCTCGGACACACTGACCATGTTCATGTGCGAGTCTTGAACGGATAATAGAGGAGGGCTCTACATTTGTTGAGCGGCTAATCAACCGACAGCTTCCTCATCTCGACCCGCTCGACCTGCCTGATCTTCCTTCTCGTGGCTGCCTGCTTGAACCTCCTCTTCTCTTCCGCGGTCACGGGGATGACCGGCTCGACCGGCGTGGGCTTACCCTTGCTGTCAAGGGCGACGTACGTGAGGAAGCAGGACCCCGCGTGTGTCACACTCCCGGTTATCAGGTCCTCGGCCTCTATGCGGACCCCTACCTCCATAGAAGTCGTCCCGACGTAGTTGACCGCCGCCTTCAAGATCAAGAGGTTACCGAGATAGACGGGGGCCAAAAAGTCCATCCTGTCGATGGAGGCGGTCACCACGTTCTGCCGCGCGTGCCGGAACGCTGCGACGGCGGCTATCTCGTCCATGTACTTCAGGATCGAGCCTCCGAAGACGTTGCCCCGGATGTTCGCGTCCGTCGGCATCATGATGCGGACCGAGGTCACGATTGAGTCTGAGACGGGCCTCCCTTTTCCGCGTGACCTAGACATCCACGGACAACACACCAGAGACATTGATAAAGATAGGCGGCGCGCCGAAACCGCCATGGAATATCTCACGCCAGGCGAGATGCGTGAGCTCGAGAGGAAGGCGGCCGGGAGAGGGATGGGTCCTGAGGAGCTGATGGAGAACGCTGGAAAGGCGGTGGCCGAGGTCATCGACCTCAGGTACAGGAAACCGGGTTCGAGACGTGTGCTCGTGGTGTGTGGTACTGGCAACAACGGAGGAGACGGGTTCGTGGTCGCCCGGTACCTCAAGAAGAAGGGCTGGAGCGTGCTGGTCCTGCTGCTGGGGCTGCCATCCGCGATCAAGACGCCCGAGGCCAGGGCGAACTGGGTACGGGTCGAAAGCTCGGTCGTCCCGGTTGAGGACACGAAGAAGCTGCTCGCTTCCCTGAAGTACTTCGACCGTTCGGACGTCATAGTCGATGCCATCGTGGGGACGGGTGTCAGCGGAGGGCTGCGCGACCCTGCCGCGACAGCGGCTGCGGCGATGAACGCCTCAGGGGCGGCCAAGGTGGCGGTGGACGTCCCCTCGGGCCTCGACCCCGAGTCGGGCGACGCAAAGGGTGAGGTGGTCAGGGCTGACCTGACTGTCGCCCTCCACGGGGCGAAGGTCGGGCTGCGCGGAAGAGATGAATACGCGGGAGAGGTCGTCGTCGTGTCGATAGGGATTGAACAAGACTGAGGTCATTCAGATACCGGTCGGGCCGATGCGGAACTTCGACTACCTTCTCGTAGACGGGGAGAGCAGGGAAGCCCTCGCTGTGGACTCGGGGTGGGAGACAGGACCCGTCGTCGACGCAGCGCGGAGGGGAGACCTGAAGGTCAAGTACGTTGTGGCTACCCACGGGCACTTCGACCACGTGGAGACCCTACGCGACCTGGCCAGGCTGCTCGGCGCACAGGTCGTCGCGCACGAGTCTTCCGAGCTCGAAGCGGACCTCCGTGTCGCCGATGGCGCTGTCTTGAACCTTGGCAATACACGGGTGCGCGTCATCCACACCCCCGGGCACACGCCGGACAGCATCTGCCTCTACGACGGCCATGAGGTTTTCACCGGCGATACCCTGTTCATCGGAAATTGCGGTCGGACTGACCTGCCGGGAGGTTCCGCCCAGCAGCTCTTCCACAGCCTTCGCGATATCCTGTTGAAGCTGCCTCCGGGGACCGTCGTCTACCCTGGGCACGACTACGGGGACGTTCCTTGCAGGAGCATCGCGGAGGAGGCGAGGAGGAACCCCGCGCTGCTGGCGAGGAACGTTGAAGAGTTCATGGGCGTCGAATGAAACTAGCCGAACCACTTCTCGAGCGTGTCGCTCTTGGAGCCTTCCAGCTTGAGTATTCGCTTGGAGGCGGCATCGACCCTCTCGGCCGAGAAGGAATGCTCGCCGACGAGGAAATCCGCGACGGCGTCGGGCCTGTAGTCCTTCCAGTCGGGTTTCACGCCCTTGTCGGCGGGCGGAGAGAGGAATATTCGCCTTATTGCAGGATAGTCGACCCTGGAAAGGTCCTCCTTCAGTGGCTCGACCTTCTCCAGGGAGCCGTACGTCTTCATGAACTTGAGGGCCCTCGCCGGACCGATTCCCTTGAAACCGTCTGGATTGAAGTCTGTGCCCAGGAGGATGCCAAGGTCGACGAGCTGCTCCCTGCTCAGCTGCAGCGACTGGAGCGTCTCGGACAGCGAGATGGATTCCGGCTCCACATCGATAAAGACGTTCTTGCTCGGGAGCCTCCGCCTGCCGGAGATGGTCAAGTTTCTTACCAGAAGTGGTGCCCCGAACAGCAGCGAGTCGTGGTCCTGGGACGCGACGGCGTCTACCGTGCCCTCGGCTGCCATCACTGACGCCTGGGCCTCACCCTCGGAGGGCGCGTCGTACCACGGGATGCCCATGGCGTCGAGGAGCCTCTTTGCCTCGGAGACCATGTCGATCCTCAGAGACGTGGAAGCTTCCGCATATTTCCTCGCGCTCGGCATATCTCCCACCGCGACCGCTTCGTGGTATCTCCGGGTGGCCTCGACCTTCACCTGCCTTCTGCGCTCGATCTCCTCCGTCTTCAGCTCCGGTGGCGCGCCGTCGAAGACGTAGACGAGCTTTATGTTCAGCTCCATCAGGTTGATGTTCCTGTAGAAGAGGCCGCTCAGATGGCTCGTCACCCTCCCCTGAGAGTCCTTGAGGTGTTCGCCGCCCACCCCGCGGATTATCGCGAGGAACTGATAGAGCGCGTTGTAGGCGTCCACGGCCATCTTCTTGTTGGAGAGCGAAGAGAGCTCGACCTTCCTTCGTGGAATTATGTCTCCTAGGTCGATGCCCATTAGATGTCACGACCCGTCGGTCGAATAATTAACCTTCGCCGTACTTCGTGCTTTCGAGCGGGACATCGACGAACTCGACCCTCCTCTTTTCCTTGGCGACCCAGCGGATGCTTATGACCCCGAGGATCTCGAGGTCCATCAGGCACTTGTTGAGCTCGTGGATGGAGTAGGTGTCGCTCTTGTTGATGAAGTCCAGAATATCGTCGTCTGTAGCGGCCTTCTTGTCCTTGATGAACTCGAATACGCTGTAGCGAAGAGGAGGCTTCAAATTGTCAGTCCCGGAGAACGGTTCCTGCTAACCGTGCCTCTATAAAAGCTTCAGACCTTGAGGGTGCTCGACATCCTGCTTACGGCTGTGAGCTCGTACTGCGCGACGTCTTTCGCGGTAGAGACCGCCTTCTCCACCTGGTCGACCATCCCCTCTTCCTCGGGTGCGACGATGTCGAGGATGAGCGCGTAGAGGCCGAAGGCGATAGGCTCCTCCTTGTGCGACCTCACGGACATGACCGAGGTCAGGTTGCCCTTTATCCCGTCCAGAAGTCCCTGGACAGGCACATCTGGCCCTGTCGGGAGGACCTTGATCCTGATCACGTATGAGCCCAACTTGCTTCACTAGGGTCCTTCAAAGCCGCAGCTGATGCACTTGTATCTTCTGGAGAACTTCCTGCACCGTTGGCAGCGCCAGATGAAGACTTGGTGGCAGTTGGGACAGTAAAAGCGCGAGGCCTCCTCCCTTGGCATGATCGGCCTGTTGCACGATGTACAGGTCGGGAGGGTGATGCTCTTCTGAGACAAACTGGCAGGCCTCTCCGGGGCTCCCACATATACCTTGCTGCCTCTCGGGCTAACGGACGAGGGATGCGAGAGCCTGCCTCGCCTCGGCTGAGATGAGCACCCCGGCGAGTTGGAGCGTCCCCTTCACTCCCACCGCCGAAAGCAGAGCGGTCGCATGGAAGTCGAAGTCGGCCGATGCGAGCCTTTCGGAGACCCTCTTCGATGAAAGCAGGGAGACTATCCTCTCCAGGTCGTCGTTGGAGAGCCCCTCGAAGATACCCCTGAGCCTTTTCATCGTCCTGAACTCGGTGCCGAACCGGTTCTCCCAGCTCCGCTGATAACCACCCAGCTCCGTCGGGTCCTTCCGTGTCAGAGCCTTCCACACGGACCTTGCTGCCGTAATCCCTCCCGCGACCGATGCCAGGATGCCTCCCGCCGTGGTGGGCTTGACCTGTCCCGCAGCCTCCCCGACGAGTATCGTCCTCCCCGACACGAAATCGGCTACCGGGCCGCCGACGTAGATGGGCGCTGCGACCTTTTTCAGAACCTCACCGCCCCTCCCTGCGAGGAAAGACTCCAGGGCCCTGAAGCTGTTGACCCCAAACCCCGCCGCTCCAACCTTCGCGATGTCATCTCCGCGCGGTATCACCCACGCGAAGAATCCCGGATACTTGCGCCGGTCGAGATGCACTTCGACCTCACCATCTCTGACCCACCTGCCGCGGACCTCGTACTTGGCCGCCGGGATCAACCCCAAGCGGTTGCGCCTGATGACACCGGAGGGCCCCGTCGCGTCGACGTAGTAGGCGCAGCGGTACTCTTCCCCGCCAGCCTTCACCCTGACGCCCCCGGGAGTGGTCTCCGTCCCGATGACCCTGGATGATGTCAGGACCTTCGCACCACGCGAGACCGCCAGCTCTGCCAGCTGCCTGTCGTAGGCGCCCCTGTCTATCACGACCACGTCGAGTCTGGATGCGTCCAGGGTGGTCGACGCGCCGGAGGGAGAGAAGACCGTGCCGCTCCGGACCCTGCTCTGTATGCAGTCCTTCTCTGGAGCGATGTACTCGCCCATCGCCCTCAGCGAGACAAGGCCGTCGCACTTCTCCGGCTCGCCTATCTCGCGGTCTTCTTCGAGGACGAGGACGCTGAGACCGAGGGAAGCCGCTTCTGAAGCGAAGCTCAGGCCGCCAACGCTGCCGCCTCCAATCACGACGTCGTAGGGGGTCGAGCTCAATTCTGGAGTAAACCCTTTACCCGTTTGGTAATAACCCTTGACCCGAATCGGAGACAAAATGGCAGAGTTGAAGCAGGTGATAGTCGCTCGGACCGACCTCGGGATGGGCAAGGGTAAGCTTGCCGCTCAGGTCGCGCACGCTTCGCTCGCGGCCGTCGAGGAGGGCATGAGGGTCCACCGAGAGTGGTACGACGAGTGGAGGGAGCAGGGGCAGGCGAAGGTTGTGGTGAAGGCAGCGAGCGAGTCGGAGCTGCTGGAGCTCTTCAAGAAGGCGAAGACGATGGGCCTGCCAGCGGCCATAATCCAGGACAGGGGGCTGACCCAGCTCGAGCCCGGCACGGTGACCTGCCTCGGGATAGGTCCAGCACCCACCTCCTTGATAGACGGCGTCACAGGGCAGCTCAAGCTGCTATGACGCTGGAGCCACCGGCAGCCGACATCTCGGCCGGCATGACGGTCTACGCCTCGTCGGGAGACAGGCTGGCGGGCAGGATAAGGGCGTCGAGGGGCGACTTTGCTGTCGACGAGCTCTTTGACCTCGGACAGGTGGAGAGCGAGAGGAAGGAGGGGTACGTCCCGGTCTATTCACTACGCAAGTCCGGCCTGGACACGCCCCACGCAGCCAGGGAGCTGGGCGAAGCCCTCAAGAGCAACGTCAACTTCGCGGGGCTCAAGGACAGCCACGCCGTGACGACCCAGTACGCTAGCGCGAGGAGCAGCAGAGCGTGCGACCCCCTTACGGTGACCGGAAAGGGGTTCGAGGCGCACAGGGTCGGCTACCTCCCGAGGCCGATAAGCAGGAGCATGATAGCCGGCAACTCGTTCAGGATAGTCGTAAGGACCGGACAGGACATTTCGCGCTCGATAGATGAGGCGTACGCGCTCTGCCTGACCAGGAGCATGCCCAACTTCTTCGGCTATCAGAGGTTCGGCCTCAGGAGCATGGTGAACCATCGGACCGGAAAGGCGATACTGAAGCGCGACTTCCGCGGTGCGATGGAGCTCTTCCTTGGCGAGCCAAGGGTCGGGGAGCAGCCCGAGGCGGCCGAGGCTCGGAGTGCGTTCCGCGAAGGGCGGTACGCGGACTCCAGGAAGCTCTTCTCAGCGAGGCAGGACATAGAGAGGCGGGTCGCGGGTCACCTCGCCGCTAAGCCGGGAGACTTCTTCGGGGCGTTCAGGAGGGTGCCTATCCTTCCTCGCAGGCTCCTGGTGCAGTCCTACCAGGCCTACCTGTTCAACCTCACGCTCAGTCGTGCCCTGGAGTC
>JAJYWC010000042.1 GCA_021791695.1 archaeon
TTCGATGGTCTTGCAGCTCGAGCGTTCTACCTGATGACGTTATCAGGTCGATCCAGGGAAGACTGGCAGCCAAGAGAGGAGCGCGGGCTGAAGCTTATGCCTGTAGACTGTTGCGAGGTGACGGGTGGTCTGTAGTTGGAACCAGGAGCGGGCCCATAGATGTCATAGCCGCGAAGGACGGACGAGTGGCATTGATTCAGGTCAAGAGCGGCACTGCCAAGGTGACCGTCACCGAAGCAGAGACCATCGTCAAATGGGCGCGAGATTTCAATGCCGATGGCGAGATTTGACACTTCAAGGGAAGAGGACACTTGGAAAAGCGTAAACTGTACGCTAGGCATTATTCGAGAGATGACCTAGCACGAATGACACCTTCCAGCCTGGTACAAGATGCCTCACCCAAGCCCTGAGCGCCTCCCCTTAACGGGAGTAACCAGCCCAAAGCGCACAGACCTGACGCCGGCGCCGGTCGCCTGCTTCACGAAGATAGGTCAAGGGCTGGCGGCGCGATGAACTCCATACACGCCAACAATCCTTTTTCCGCTTGTTCTAACTGCTACGTTCAAAAATCACCAGCCCTCGCAAGTCCCGAGGGACGATGAACAGGGCGACATCGGGATTCATCCTGGCGACGCTGGTCGTGGGAAGCCTCGGCGTGGCGTATCTTGCCGGAACCTCGAGCCCGGGCTGGCCTGCATCGACATCGACTGAGTCTCGGCAGACGTCGACATCAACTACCACAAAGACGAGCAACACAGTCTCGACGGTGGCCTCGTCAGGCTTGGAGCTCAGCCTCAATCTTAACGCAACCTCGATGGACCCCGGGCAGACCCTCGAAGCTAACGTCACGCTCTACAACACGCTCGACCGCAGCCTCTCGCTCTCCCCGTTCGATTCTTCCAACTCGACGAACTCGATCAGCGTCTGGGACAACTACGACTTTCTCTGCGGGTTTGACGGTCCCGACGGATATCTCGCCAGCTTCGCCGTCTTCCCGGGCCGCTTCTCGGCAGGCAACCTTTCCCACGCGCGCCCGCCTTTGCAACTCGCAGCGGTGTCAGACCTTCCGTCATGCATTGGCATCGTCTGGCCTCAGGACGAGGTGATTAGCTTCCTGCCTCGCAGCGACAACGCCTCCATCCCGGGAACCTACTCGGGTTGGGCCCCTGTCGCCCTCAGCGTCTCGACCGCCGCGTGCATCGCGGCCCACGGGAGCCCCATCTGTCGTCGTGGCTCGGGCCTCTACGGCTACTGGAACACGAGCAGCTCGATATGCTGCCCTGCGCCCTCGACGGCTCCGGACTTTTTCCGCTACCTCACGCCCGGCGAGTACACCCTGGCCGCAGAGGACGTATGGGGCCAGTCTGTCTTCGCGTACTTCCAGGTCGTCCAGGGCCCCAGCCCCTCGCTGGCGGTGGCGGCGCAGGAGTCGCCCTTCAGCGGCCCCGAGTCCCCCATCGAAGGCGTCACCCTGGCCGACTTGTCCGACGCCCCGATTACCTCGCTGAGCTGGGACCTCCCGTCCGTCCCCCCTCACAATGGCTCGGGCCCGCTCTCATATTCCTACGCGCTCGGCTTGAGCCCGTCCAACCCCCTGCTCCCGGGCCAGGCCGTGCAGTCGGTCATAACACTGCAGGGCAACCTCTTCGACATCGGCGTGGAGTATCCCCTGACGATCTCCGGGACGCTGGCTAACGGAACGGCCTTCGCTTACACCCGGGAGATACAGTTCAGCAACTCCGCGCCTTCTTGGTAGCGGTCGAGCGAAGGCTCGATGAACCCTACGCGTCTGAAGAAGATTTCAAAAGGTTAACCATCTGGCGTTCTCTCCGACGTACCAATGGTCCGGTACATCTCCCACGCCAAGGAGAGGATGAAGGAGCGGTCGATAACCGAGACCGAGGTCGAGGAGACGCTAGCAAGACCGCTTGAGACGGTCCCGACCAGGTACGGCAGGAGTGCCGCGTGCGCGCTGCAGGAGAGTGGTCGATGCCTGGTGGTGATTTTCGAACGCTCTCAAGAAGGCTTTTTAGTCATCACCGCGCTCAAGGTAGATGAAGACCGGGCGAGACGATTTGGCTTCACTAGAGTTTGACAACGAGGAAAATGCGATGTATCTCAGGCTGAGGAAGGGGAAGGTCTCCTCCACCGAGCCTCTCGCAGACAACATCTTCGCCGATCTCGACGAGAAGAAGAAGGTCCTCGGATTGGAGTTCCTCCTGCCGCCGACTCTCAAGAAGGAAATCAAGACGCAGCTTCGTTCTCCCGCTCGCAGGCCCTCGAAACGGTCGCGATAGAACACACCCCCTTGAAGGGGTCCGAGCGTACGCTGGAAGCTTCGGAGACAAGTTCAGCCCGTCCGCTACCTGTCGGCTAACGTCGCGGGAGGCGCGACGAACCCAGTGCGCGGCGAACATCTCCGACTGCTCGGGCGCTTTGCTCCATCAGCTTCAATAGCGACCACGTCCTTCCGACGTCCAAGCGCTATGAAGAGTGCGTCGGTCATGGTGGTGGTGTTGATTCTGGTCGTGTCTAGCCTCGGCGTCGGCTACCTTGCCGGAGGCGCGGCGACGCGCACCGAGACCATCACTTCCGTGAGCACTCGCACGATGACGTCAACGACTACGTCGACGTCGATCTTCTCCCAAGGAGTCCTCGTGCCGACACCGTCGGCGTCGACCTTGAACCCGGCCACGGGCCTGAGCTTGACCTTGAATCTGTCAACCAACACCCAAGGACAGATCGTCGTCACCGCGTACGAGTTCAACACCCTCAATCGAATCAACAACGTGAGCTACGGAAGCAGCTGGCCGAACGCCTCGTTGTTCCAGTGGACCCGGACCAACTGCTACGAGCCTGGCATGGAAGGCTACGAGGTTCTCCAAGGCAACTATGGGTCGAACAACTATACCGACGGCCAGGCCCTGTGGCTCCAGCCTCAAAATGATCAGATGCAATGCGGCGTGGAGACAGAGACAATGGGCAACAGCTCCTACGTCTTTCAGCCTATGAGTGCTAGGGACGTCCTTTCGGAGACATGCGTGGGGTATTGGTTGGAGGGTGTGACTTACACCCCGTTCGCCTCTGGGACCTACACGGTACTTGCGGGCGACCAGTGGGGTAAGGTCGCGATTCTGCGCTTCATCGTCGCGGGCTAGCCCCGGCGGAGGCCAATGAGCTCTATGCGCAGCGAAATCACTTTCGCCTTCCTTGGCGAGCAATCTATCTGAACGGGTAAATATCGCCCACCTTTCCCCTTCACAATCGCGAGAACCGCCATGAATGGGGCAGCAACGCGAAGGAGCAAAGAAGGCTTCCTTGTCGCCCTGGGCGCGGCGCTCATGCTCATCGTCTTACTGGTCTTACAGTCCCTGGTTGGCAGCGGGCTCTTGAGCGCGAGAACCGTGACTGTCACCACTACTTCCACTGATATACCCATGGGACAGGTCCTGGGCAGCTTCGCCGAGCACATGCTCATGCTCCAGTCGCGGAATCTCACAGCCGTCGTCTCACAGTACGAGCCTAACGCGTCCGTTACTTGGACCGGGAATCAGGGGCCCGCCGCAGTCGAAGCCCCCGCGGTGGGGCTCGGCAACTTCAGCCGCGCCTTCGACACTTTCCTGTATCAACCCTGCGGCTTCCACGACACCGTCAGGTCGTTTACGGTGGAGAACGTCACGCAGTCGACCGAGTTCAATCCGGACGGCTCGGCGACGGTGGATTCCACCTTCAGCTTCGCGGGAAACAGCAGCCTTTGGGGAGAGTTCAGTGGAAGTGTCTCGGCTCGAGATGCTTTCTCATATTCGAAGACCGGGGTCTTCCTCATCTCGCAAGAGACCTGGAACTTCACCCAATACCATGATGAGTACCCGGTGAATCCGGGCATGGTCTGCTAGGGGACGCGCATCGCCAGTCTACGAAGAGTCGGCCGAAATACCCATAGTGGAGGAACAATGAACCTTGCGCGGCGGCTCGCCCGCATTTTCATCGAGCTAGGGGAGCTGGACCATTCCATCGAAGAGGTTTTTGGGAACTGATGCACAAGAAGCCAAGATGAACCCAAGGACAGCCCTTGCGGCGGTCGGGGCGGTTGCGCTGCTCGTGGGAGGGCTCGCCGGCTACCTCTACGGGATAGACTCGACGCCTAGAGAGACGACGACTGAGCTGTCGACGGTCACGGTCTCGACGTCTGCCAGCGCCTACGACCAAGTGGCCGAGAGCTTCGCCGACCACATGCTCTTCCTCTCCGAGAGGAACGCGACTGCGATAGCGAGCCAGTACACCGGGAATGGGACGGTGTACTGGTATGGGGTGCTAGGCGTGGGGGGTCTTGCGGGGTTCTACAATAGCACGAGGAACATCCTCACTCTCATGCGCGAGAGCTTCATAGGCAATGAGACTTCGTTCGCAATCGGTAACGTGACCCGCACCATAGCGGTAACCTCTGCCAACTCGGCCGTCGTGAACTCGACCTTCGATGTCTGTGGGCAGGGGGACTATATCGTCGCTATCCCCGGCAGTCTCTGGAGCGCCTTCAACGCCACGGTTTCAGCCCGCGACTCCTACGTGTATTCCGCGTCTGAGAACGCCTGGCTAATCTCGAACGAGACGTGGGACTTCACGAACTTCAACACACAACCGATAGGCTGAGAGTTACGGCGGAGGCGCAATGAACCCTATGCGCGGCGACAACTTCGCCCTGCTCATCCTGCACGGCGAACGGACTGCAAACCTTTAAGTGGTCTTTCCCATTCATCAAATGGGAATAACCGTTGGAGACTGTTGTCGACGAGCGGGGAAGGGTCCTCATCCCTCAACAACTGAGGGAAGAGGCGGGTCTCGAAGAGGGCACTGTCGTGAAAGTGGAGAAGGGCAAGGGGAAGTCAATCCAGATTGCTCCTTTGAAGCGAGGCGCTCGTCTCGCGTGGAAGGATCTTGACGGCATCAAACCTCACAGGACGGGCAAGCCGGAATGGCCGACGCCAGAAGAGATCAAGAGCATCTGGGGATAGACACCAACGTCTTGGTCGCCTACCTCGACGCCGGGCATCCCTTGCATAAGGAGACCGGGTTCCTGGCTCAGAGAGGGGTGGCCCTCAACCCCACGGTGATCCATGAGGCCTATCACACCCTTGTTTTCAAGATGAAATGGGCAGCGGATGAAGCATCAATGACGCTCGTCGCTGCTTGCACGGACGAGCACAACCTCTTCATCAACCAGACTTTCAGGACGGTCCGTGCAGGATTGAGGATTGGGACCGAGCACCGTGAGCTCGGCGGGCGGGATGCGCTGATCCTCGGAAACCTTCTCGTCGGAAAGGTCGGCGAACTCGTCACATACGACAATGAGCTTCTCGCGCTAGGGAAGGTCAGGTTCGGCAGGTCTGCCATTTCAATCCGTCGCCCCTAGGCGACCAGTTCGGCCCGTCCCGGCAGAGGCGCGACGAACCTACTCAATCTTGTCGCGCTTTCGCAGATTGTGCCGGGCGCAGAGAATCTGGATGTTCTTGGTATCAAGGGAAGTTCCACCACGCGAATAAGGTATGATGTGGTCAAAATGCAAATTGTCATTGCTGCCGCACACCACACATTTCCCTCCATCTCTCTTCCAGACGTCCAGCTTGACTTGGGAAGGAATCACCCGAGTAGAATCCAGAGTAACTCGACTGGACTCGGGAGACTCTAGATCGTCAAGCAGTCGAAGTCTAAACTTGAAGACTTGCCTTCCTCCTGAAGGCTGAGTCCAGGCATCGACCAATTCATAATGACCATCGTAGACCCAGATGCCCGTCTTAATCTTCTCGTAGACCCTCACAACTTCCGCAGGACAGCGACCCTCCCTGTATGCTTGCGCCGCCTCGTAGAACAGTCCGTTTTGGGTGAGCTTCCCATCGGCAGACCTAGCTTCCTGGTCCACTTCCTTCGGTCTCTTACCATTGGATGGAACCGGATTGTCGTGACCCTCATAGATGAGGGTCCTCCCGCCGTCCTGCACCTGGTCGTGGTAGGGTGCGCCTGGTCTGACACTCATCAGAAGCACGCTCGTTCTCCGACGAGGTCGAAAACTCATTCCTCGGCGCATGCTCATTCCTTCAAGGGCGCACATCTGGTAATAGGAGATGACATCGCCCGTCTTCACCAATCCATAGGGAGCCCAAACGCTCTGGGATCTAAAGCGTCTTTTGATAATTGATTGTTAAGCATATGATAACTAGATCAATATGATCTGTTAACCCTCCTCAGGGTGATGGACTGGGACGACGTCAGCTACGTCTTGCGTAGCAAGACGCGAAAGGCTGTCCTGATCAGCCTCGAGCATCCGAAGACACCCACCTCCGTCGCCCGTGAGTTGGGAATCAGCACTCCCAACGTTAGCAGGGCGTTGAGGGAGCTAAGAGAAAGGAGGCTGATACTCTCTCTCACCCCAACGGCGAGGTCTGGGAAGCTGCTGCAGGTGACCCAGCAAGGCCGTCTCATTTCCGCCCAATTGAAGGCTCTGGCGAACCGAGAGGTTCAGAACTCTGGCTAGGCAGCTTCTCTCTCCGCCGGAGATAAACGAGCTCATCGGCCTGCTAAAAGATGTGTTCGCGTACATCTCCAATCTGAAGGCAGCCCATCCGCTCGCGCGGGACATTCAATTCCCCAAACTTCCACCTAAACTCACCGAATCTATAGGGATCCACCTTCTTCGCGGGGGTCTCATTCCCGAGCTGCAAGGCTACGAATTCCGATTCGGTGGGAACGAGGCAGACATCATAGGGCAAAGGGGAGAATCCAGAGTCCGGATTGAAGTCAAAGGTACTACCAAAGGATTCGAGTATTTTGGAGAGAAGGACATCAAGGCAAGCTACCTGATGTGGTTCGACTTTGAGGAGCTCTTTCGGAAGAATCAGGGCTCGTTCACTCTTTGCATCCTCCCGTACAGAGAGAAGCGGTTCGAGAAGCCCGTGAAGATCACGCTGGCAGGCCTGAAGAAAATCGAAGGCGCGCAGCTACAATGGAAGAGGTATAGCGTCGAGGGATTCCTAAGCACGATTTCCAAGCCGGGTGTTGGATAGAACGGACCTCGCGCTCTCTCCGCCCCCACCCGCCCTGACTAGCGCCTCTCAAAGGGCACGCGTATCTACAGAGAGGTGGGCGTCCGAGAACTTCTACTGCGCGGCCTGCGGGACTGGGCTGGCCGCGTACCCTCCGGGTACCAAGGTCTACGACTTTTACTCGGAGTGCAAGGAGAAGTTCCAGCTAAAGTCGGCCAGCAATTCCTTCACAAGGTCGGTTCTAGGAGGCGAGTACGGCACCACGCTCGACAGCATCATGAAAGACAAGTTCCCCTCTCTCATCCTGCTGCACTATGACCGGCAGAGATGGGCTGTGGAAGACCTCTCGTTGGTCCACAGGGCGTGCGTCACGACGAGCTGCATCACCCCCAGGGCTCCTCTCTCGTCCTCCGCCAGGCGGGCTGGCTGGCAGGGGTACACCATCATGCTCCAGCAGATTCCCGCGCAAGGAAGGATTGAGGTGGTCGCCCGGGGGCAGGTCAGGGACAAGTCGGAGGTGCTTGCGCAGTGGAAGCAGACCGACTCGTTGCTAAAGTCGAGGCCAGAGACGAGAGGATGGCTCGCGGATGTCTTGCGGTGCGTGGAGAGGTGTTTCTCGACCTTCACTCTTGTCAACATCTATGCGTTCGAGGCTGAGCTTGCCGCCAAGCACCCTGACAACCACAACGTGAGGGCGAAGGTAAGGCAGCAGCTGCAGGTCCTCCGCGACTTGGGCTTCATCGAGTTCCTCGGCTCAGGAGAGTACCGCCGGGTCGACTCTAGGCGTGGGCGATGAAATACTCGAACACGGATCAGATCTAGCGTAGAACCATGCTCACGACCAAGCAGCCCGCCATCAACGCCTGCGCGGCGTCCCCGGAGCCCCTCAGGTCGATTTACGACTTTGTCCACAGATGGAGGCCGGATGTCCCGGAACACTCCGTGAGGGCGAGGCTCCACGAGGCCATGAAGGAGGGTGCGATAGTCCGGGTCGTGGAGGGGTCTACTTTGCCCGCTCGGGAAGTCCAAATGCTCCTAGTGGAGGGCGACGCCTAGGAGGTCTTGAAGAGGCTGGACGACGGCTCCGTCGACCTCCTGCTCTCGGATTTGCCGGGCAATTTCGGGAGGGAGTGGGCGGGCACGACCAGGCTGCACAGGCTGCTCGGCGGCAGGACGTATCACGAGCCAGAGCGATTGCAAGAAAAAGTTCGAAATAGGGCGAGCGCTATACCAGTCCGGCCCCTCCGCCACCTATCGCCAACGTCCCGGGAGGCGCAACCCAACTTCGTGCACGCCCAACGGCGAACTGGATATCAACCACCGCCTATGCCTGGGTGTTGTCCAATCGGAAGACGCTTCGACGAATTCCCGGTTTGGGGCGAACACCAATCCCTTCCCCATCAGGCCGAAAGTCCAGAAGACCCAAGAACCTCTCAAACGAAGCAATTGCCGAGCTAGATTGAGACTCTATTCTGGCACCTCCGCCCAGTTCGTCGAGGACACGTTCCAGGGCCAGATAGCGGAGAAGCTCCGGAACTCCTTCTTCGAGCACTTCCGCCACTACCCATCTCCCAGCGAGGTCAGCTCCTGGAAGAACTCCCTCCGGGCGATGTCGCAGGTGGTCGAGCACACCGGCCTGACCGACCACGGGGTCATCCTCGAGTACCAGCTCCCCCTCTCGTCCCGCCGCCTCGACTGCATGATCTGCGGGAGGGACCACGAGAGGGAGGACCACGCGGTCATAGTCGAGCTGAAGCAGTGGGAGAGGTGCCAGGACTCTAGCAGCGAGCGGGAAGTGAGCACGTGGCTGGGCGGAAGGGAGCGCGAGGTCCTGCACCCATCCGTCCAGGCGGCCCAGTACAAGAGGTACCTCCAGGACTTCCAGACCGTCTTCTACGACCCGGACGGCCTGGTGAAGCTCGACGCCTGCAGCTACCTCCACAACTACAACTCCTACGCTGAAGACGTTCTCTTCTCCAGCAAGTTCGAGGACGCACTCGAAGACAGCCCCGTCTTCACTGCGGACGACGTCAGGGGCCTCGGCGACTATCTCCTCCCCCGGCTCGAGAAGGGGGAAGGGATAGAAGTCCTCCGGAAGGTCGAGGCCAGCAGGTACAGGCCGAGCAAGAAGCTGATGGACCACGTAGGTGGGATAATCAGAGGCAGGCCAGAGTTCGTCCTCCTCGACGAGCAGCTCGTGGTCTACGACAAGATCCTCTCCTTCGCCAAGCAGGGGTTCCACGACAAGCAGAAGGTCGTGGTGATGGTCGAGGGCGGGCCGGGCACGGGCAAGTCGGTCATCGCAATCAACCTGATGGCCGACCTCTCGCTGAAGGGGTACAACGCCCAGTACGCGACGGGCTCGAAGGCCTTCACCGAGACGCTGAGGAAGAGCGTTGGCTCGCGAGCTGCGGCCCAGTTCAAGTACTTCAACGGCTACTCCGACGCGCAGGACAACGCGGTCGATGTCCTGATCGCCGACGAGTCCCACAGGATAAGGCTGACGAGCCAGAGCCGGTTCACGCCGCGCATCAAGAGGAGGGACGTCCCCCAGATAGAGGAGCTCGTCACCGCGGCGAAGGTCTGTGTCTTCTTCATCGACAACAAGCAGGTCGTCCGGCCGGGTGAGATAGGGTCCACGCAGTACATCAAGGACTACGCCGAGAGGAGGGGATGCAAGATGTTCGAGTACAAGCTCGACGTCCAGTTCAGGTGCGCTGGCTCGGAGGCGTTCGTCAGCTGGGTCGAGAACACGCTGGGTGTCGCCAGGACCGCCGATGTCATCTGGGACCAGAGCGAGCAGGAGTTTGATTTCAGGATAATGGAGAGCCCCGAAGAGCTCGAGGCAGCGATTCGCGAGAAGGCGAAGCGGGGCGTCACGGCGCGGCTGATGGCGGGGTTCTGCTGGCCGTGGTCCGACCCCAGGAGGGATGGGAGCCTCGTGGACGACGTGGTAATCGGGGATTTCAAGAGACCGTGGAACGCAAAGCCGGACGCGGGAAGGCTGGCGCCTGGAATCCCAAAGTCGTCCCTGTGGGCGACCGACCCCGGTGGCCTAGACCAGATAGGCTGCGTCTACACCATCCAGGGGTTCGAGTGCGACTACGCCGGCGTCATCTTCGGGCCCGACCTCCGGTACGACTTTGACTCGAAGGCGTGGCAGGGGCACCTCGAGAGCTCCTACGACAGGCCCGTGAAGCGCGCCGGCGGGGATTTCACGAGGCTCGTGAAGAACACCTACAGGGTGCTGCTCAGCCGGGCGGTGAAGGGGTGCTACGTCTGCTTCACCGACAAGGAGACGGAGAAGTTCTTCAGGTCGCGGACCGAGTAAAACGGTTTCCAAAGCGGCTCGGCCTGGCGAGGATTCGCATAGGCGCTGATATAGGTGGACCTGCAATGTCCCAGGCATTTCATTCCAAATAGGTCGATCTTGAATTTGAGCGGAAGTGCAATGAAACCGGGTGTTCGGCGACAAGCCTCCCGAACTTTCTTTCAGAGACGTTAAGTGGAAGTTCTCATGTTTCCACCAAGGTCCGTTGAATCGCGGGATTGTCGCCGCACTCGCACTCGCCATGGTCGCTTTGCTTGCCGGAGGTTTGGCGGTTGCAACGCAGCACGGAGTCGCGAGCAGCATTGGCCCTTGCAGTCCAGGCGGCGGCAGCTGCACGAGTTCAGGCGAAGCGGTAGTAACCGCCGCCGCAACCTCCGGACTGTATCAGGTGGAGTTCTCGCAAGAGTCGAATTGTCCCGTCGGGCCGGGTTGGCTCTTCCCATGGGGCGTCGTGCTCAACGGCGAGACCTTGACCCAACCATCGAACGCGACCCTCCCGGTAAGCTACACCGGAGCACATCTGACCTCTGATCGCAACTACTCCATCATCTCCTTCTTCCTACCAAACGGAACATACAGCTACACCATAGTCCCGACCGACCCCTTTAGTCGTGAGCAATCGGGCGACGTGACAGTCGATGGGAGCCGCATCGATGTCCAAGTCTGGTCATTCATTACGGCGATGGGCTGCTCGTCAACCACATCCACCAAAGGATAATGTGGCCTGCAAGAGCATTGATAGAATCCATGACGGAGGCGCTACGAACCCCATACACGGAGAGTCATCTGCGGCGTGCGTCTTGGACTGGATCTGGTAGCAAGGTCAGCCCATGCAGCTCCTTCGACCGTTGTACCTTGGCATGGAGCTTCTCGTCCGTAGTCAATACCTTGGCCGAGTTTCTTCTGGCCGCCGCCAAGAACAGGGAATCATAGACCGCTATCCGCTCTTCGAAGCCCAGCCTGAGCGCTTCGTCGACGAGGCCACGGGCCTCTATGACGTTGCAGGTGCTCTGCATGAATTCCTCTGCAAGTTCGAGGGCGTGCCTGCAGGTGTCGAGTTGTTCGCCGAACAAACACGCTCTCTTCCATGCCACGTTCGCCACCTCGGAATAGGCCAGGTCGAGGGTGTGCATCATGTCGTACGCTTTGATGGCTCCATCCATCCTGTCTGAATAAGGGTCCTTGAAGAACAGGGCAGCGATTGCCGTCGAATCGAGCACTATGCTAGTGGACGTGGTCCCTGTCCTCGCGAATCAGGTCTGCAGAACTGAGCGCCCTCGCCATCCGATCTCGGAGCCTCTTGGCGTCTGCCAGCTCCTTCCTGCGGAGCTCTTCCCTGACCTTCCTTTC
>JAJYWC010000043.1 GCA_021791695.1 archaeon
CGTCTACGTCCAGCTGAACACCTTCGACGACGAGGGCGCGATCGACCTCTTCCAGAAGAGGGTCCTGCCCTACTTCGAGTCGCGCAAGAAGGGATAGCGCCCTCTTCTACCTGTACTCGCGTATCAGCTTCCTGAACGCCTCGAGGGTCCTCTTTGTGCTCTTCGGGGCGAGGTGGTCCGCCACTATGAGGTGTTTCACCCCGGTCTTGACCATCTGCTCGATGAGGGCGCGGATGTCGTCGACCCCGCCGATGGCCATCACCTTGTGGACGTGCTCGTCGGGTATGTCGGAGGCGGCCTTGAAGATCTTCTTGACGTACTCATTCGAGATCGTAAAGTTCTGGTACTGGAGGAACTTGAGGTGGTCCGTGTAGCCCATGCTCTCGAGCGTCTTCTTCTCCATCAGGAGCGTGGCCTTGGCTCCGAGCATCGCCGCCTTCTTCTCCTCGGCGTCCCTCGGGAGCGCGACCATGCAGTGCGAAGCCGAATCTATCTTCTTCGGGTCGCGTCCCGCCCCCCTCGCGGCCTCCTCGATTATCTTCCACCTCTTCCTGAACTGGTCGCGCGTGTTCAGCCAGGCGAACCAGCCGTCACCCTCTTTCCCGACGATCTCTAGGGTCGTCCTGGCGCCCATGGCGCCGACGTAGACGGGCGGGTGGGGCTTCCTGAAGGGGTGCAGGCTCAGGAAGGCGTTCTTCATGGAGTAGTACTCGCCTGAGAAGTCTACCTGCTCCTCCCTCGTGCTCGACCAGAGGAGCTTGATGACGCGCACCGCCTCCTCGAGGCGGGCGGCCCTCTCGGCCGGCTCCCCCCATGGCAGACCGAACGGTGTGACGTTCATCGCCTCCCCCGCGCCTATCCCAAGCAGGGCCCTTCCGGGGGCTATGCCGTCGAGGCACGCAACCGCGTGGGCCGTCCTCGTGGGATGGGTGCGCTGGGTGTCGGTCACGGCCGGGCCGAGCTCTACCCTCTTGGTGAGCGCGCCGATGGCGGAGAGGCACGTCCAGGGCTCGAGCTTGTCGCCGTTGACGTCCGTGAAGTGGTCGGGTATCCAGACAGAGTCGAACCCCGCCTTCTCGGCGAGCACGCCGTCCGAGACAGCCTGTCCCGGGCTTACTGAGACTTCGGTGAAGCCGAATCTGGGAGAGCTCAATATGATTCCTGTCCCGGCTCTCCCCGCCGCCCCCTGTTAAGTCTGTCCTCGCTTTCTGGGCCAATAGAGTTGAATAGGCGGGTGCTGTCCCCGGGCCCCATGAGCTCTCATGGACGTCTGGGCGGCAAGGTTGCCGTCGTCACCGGTTCCGGTCAGGGTATTGGCAGGGGCATAGCGCGTCTCTTCGCCAGGGAAGGGGCGAAGACGGTCGTGGTCGACATGAACGAGGCCGGCGCGAAGGAGACCGCCGGACTCATCCAGAAGGACGGCGGGGAGGCGATGGCGCTCAAGGCCAACGTGCTCAGCGCGGCAGAGGTGAAGTCTGTCGTCGACCAGGTCATCGGGAAGTACGGCCGCATCGACATCCTGCACAACAACGTGGGCGGCTGGCAGAAGGAGGCCCACGACACCGTCGTCGACGACACGGAGCAGGAGTGGGACAGGCTCATCGACCTGAACCTCAAGAGCACCTTCCTGGTCACCCACGAGGTCGTGCCGCACATGATAAAGCAGGGAGGCGGTGCGATCGTCAACACGATAACGATAAACGCGTTCCTGACGCAGCCGGGGACGGCGGCGTACAGCGCGGCGAAGGCGGGCGCGTTCCAGTTCACGAGAGCCAGCGCACTCGACCTCGCCAAGCACAACATCAGGGTGAACGGCATCGCGCCGGGCGAGATCGAGACCCCGCTGTGGCTCGCAACCTACAACAACCTCCCCGGTTCCGCTCAGGTCAAGGCCTCCGTCCTTGCCCGGATACCGCTGGGCAGGTTCGGGACTCCGGAGGACGTCGCCTTTACGGCCCTGTGGCTCGCCTCGGACGAGGCCCGGTATGTGACCGGCCAGATAATCACCGTGGACGGCGGAATAACGGCCGGAGTCTACCCGTAGCGGCCCGGCTCCAAACGCTTATCTGTCGAAGGTGCCGCGTCGGGTCCATGGGGCGCATGGACTCGCCGGCGGGGCGGCGCAGGGTCCTGGCGGACAAGCTGAGCCGGTCGGGCCTGAAGTTCGCCATAGTCTCGAACCCCAAGCACATCTTCTACCTGACGGGCATCTCGTCCAACCTGAACCCCTACTACGTCCTGGGCAAGGGACAGCGGTCCATAGCCTTCCTCGCAGTGGGGGACGAGGGACAGTCGTCGCTGCTGCTGGGCGGCTCGGAGTTCTGGTCTCCATGGGCGCGCGAGGACGTGAGCGGGCCTCGTCCCGACCCGGCTTCCATGAACGGCGTTGGACTATCGCTGTATTCTGACTACGGGCTGGACACGACGATGGTCCCCTACGGGGCCGAGATAGCCCCTGAGGTGAAGTTCTGGCTCCGCCGGCTCGCCAGGGCTGAGGGCTGGCTCTCGGCGCGGAGGGTAGGCGTCGAAGACTGGCACCTGCCCGGGGTCCATCGCGAGGTCATCCAGCGGACGGTCAATAGAGGCAGGCTCGTGGGCATCTCGCAGACCATAATGGACATGCGCAAGACCAAGGGCAGGGACGAACTCGAGAACCTACGCGCGGCCGCGAAGGCGCTCGACTACGCTTACGGCTTCGCAAAGGCGGTTGCCGAGGAGGGCAGGACCGAGCTCGACATGTTCCGCGCCATGAACGACGCGGCCTTCGCCAGGTTCGGAGTCTTCGGCATGATAGGAGGTGACGTAGTCTCGGGGAAGCGGAACCTCGAGGTGGGGGGGATGGCGACCAGGCGTAAGTTCAGGCGCGGTGAGACCGTGATCATCGACATGCAGACGACCCACAACAACTACTGGTCGGACACCGCGCGTACCTTCGTGATCGGCCGCCCGACAAGGGGACAGCAGAAGGCGCTGGAAACGGTCATCGAGGCCAAGGACATGGCCGCGAGGATGCTCAAGCCGGGCACCCCGACGGCGGACATTGCGAACGAGGTCAACTCTTTCCTGAAGAAGAGGGGGTACTCAGAGATGCCTCATCACATCGGCCACACGGTCGGCCTCGACGACCAGGAGAGGCCCTGGCTGATACGGGGCTCGACCGACGTCGTGAGGGAGAACCAGGCCTACGTCATCGAGCCCGGGGTCTACGAGAAGGGGACCGGAGGGGTCAGGGTCGAGGACTGCTACTTCGTCACGCGGGGCGGACGGGAGAAGGTCTCGACCTTCCCACTCGGGTTCTGACAGACGTCCTCAGGTGGTCATCCGCCCGTCGAGGCCGACGGAGCGCACCGGCTGCGCACCGTCTGCCACCGAGTAGCTCAGGCGCAGCCTGAGCTTGCCTCCCTTCTTGATCCTTAACTCGGTGCCCTTCTCAAGGTACTCCGCGATGCCCAGCTCGGTTATGCTGCTTGACGGTTCCATACCGAGGTTGTGCGACCGCCCCCACCAGGGATAGTCGAGCGCGCCGTAGTTGAACCACATCCAGAGGTACGGCAGGACAGCGATGTCCCAGGAGACGCCAACGGTAAGCCCGGCGTTGGCGTTGCGGACCGCATACCAGGGCTCCTTCAGCGTCGCGTAAATGTTGTCCTCGCACCTCTTCGCCGGCGGCTCCTGGCTCATGTCTACCGTCGAGCCGTCCAGGCCCGGGGCGTCGGGCCACTCGAAGGGCACGGCGGGCTTTAGCCTCGCCTGCTTGTAGACGCCGGCCGTGCAGACGCCGGCCCTCAGGTCGATGTGCATCCCCGGCGCCACCATCGGAGGTTGGAAGACGATGTGCTGCAGCCAGGCGAACTCGACGTCCTGCTCAGCCAGGTTCGTCACCGTCTCGTCCACCATCAGGACCCTGCTCCCCTCGGCGAGGGAGAGCATCTTGTCGACGTGGAACGGATACCTCACCAGCGACGTGGAGACCCGCAGGCGGGCGGTCTCCCCCTCGTCTGAGACAGCGGCGCGCCACGGCATCAGAGAGCTCTCGCCGTGCAGACCCCAGGAGGCGCCCCTGTTGGAGGAGGCAAGGCCGGGGCTCGGCACGATGTCCTGCCAGCCACCCTCGTAGTAGTCCATGAACCCAGAGTCCCCCGTCCCGACCGGAGGCGATAGAGACCCGAACCTCCTGAAGCCGATCGGAGACTCGTAGAGCAGGTTGTACCCTCTCTTCTTGTAGACTATCTCGACGACGTCTGACCCCTTCTCGGGAACCACCTTGACCCTCAGGTGCTCGTTCTCGAGGGTCGCCACCTCGGCCCCCCAGTACTTTTCTTCGCGCGCGACCTTCGTGGATGCCAACCGGGTCATGCGCCTCCGTACTTCTCCCTGAGACCAGGGAGGACCTGTCTTCCGAAGCGCTCTATGAACTCCTTCTCGTTCGGGCTCGCGCTGCGGATCTCTATCTCGTCGAAGCCCATCCGTACGTAGTCGTCAACCCTCTTGGTCACCTGTTCGAGGTCGGTGCAGACCGTCCATCTCCAGGTCAGTTCTTCCATCGGGACCTTCTCCCCGATGCGGTCGAGCTCGCGCGGGTCCGAGACGTTCTCCTCGAAGCTACCGGGAGCCGCTGTCGCCCGCCATCTCTTGATCGAGTCGAGCGCCTTGTCGTAGTCCTCATTCCACGATACGTTGCACAGGATCATCCTGTGAATGTCCTCGAACCTGCGCCCCGACTCCTCCGCCCCCTTTCTGACCGCAGGCAGGAGCAGCCCCTTGATCTTCTCCTCCCTGGCGGGAGTGGTGTAAAGCCCGTCGCCTCGCCCTCCGGCGACCTCGGCCATCGTCGCACCGCTCGCCGCGACGTAGATAGGCACCGGGACCGTCGGCTTGTCGTAGATGTTCGCGCCCTGGACGCTGAAGTACTTCCCACGGTAGGTGAGAAAGTCCTCCCTCCAGAGGCCCCTGATTATCTCGATGGACTCCTCGACCCTCGCGACCCTCTCCCGGAAGGGCGGCCACCTCTGCCCGACGGGTACTTCGTTCATCGCCTCTCCAGTCCCCAGCCCGAGATAGACCCTGCCTGGGTACATAGCCCCCATGGTCGCGAAAGCCTGCGCCACGATGGCCGGGTGGAACCTGTTGATGGGAGTGGTAACACCCGTCCCGAGCCTGACCCTCTTCGTCCTCTCAGCCGCTGAGGCTATCCAGGACCACGCGAACGCAGCGTGTCCTCCCTGGTGGAACCAGGGGTGGAAGTGGTCGCTGATGGAGACGAACTCGAACCCCTGCGCCTCCGCGAGGACCGCGAACTCCATGAGCTGTGAGGGGCCGTACTGCTCAGCCACCGCTCGGTAACCGAACCTTATCCTGTCTCGCATCCGCGCACGCCAGGTCCATTCCGAGGTTAAACCTTTCAGGCGCTCCCGGAGATACCTTCAATACGGAGGCGCGAGCGCAGGAGCGGGTCTTCCATGCAAGCGGTAGAGCCAAGAAGAGATTACGGGAAGCTTCAGCTGTTCATCGACGGGGTGTGGAGGGAATCGGGTGCCCACGAGTTCCGCGACACCTTCAACCCCGCCACGGGCGAGGTCATAGGCAGGGTGCCCTTCTCGCTCCACGAGGAGGTCGGCCTGGCCGTCGAGGCGGGCCAGCGGGCCTTTGAAAAGTGGAGGTACGTCCCAATAATCGAGCGCATCAAGTACCTCTTCAGGCTCAAGGACACGATGGAGAAGCACCTGGAGGAGCTCGCCACCGTGAACACCCAGAACCACGGCAAGACCCTCGAGGAGTCGCGTGGCGACCTGCGCAGGTCCATAGAGAACGTGGAGGTCGCGATCGGCGCCGCCTATGTCCTCGCCAAGGGAGAGTCGCTCGACCAGATAGCTCCGGGGATCGACGTGGCCATGAACAAGGAGCCACTGGGGGTCTTCACCCTGGTCTGCCCGTTCAACTTCCCGGTGATGATCCCGTTCTGGTTCCTCCCGCTCGCGATAGTGCTAGGGGACACGGTCGTCGTGAAGCCCAGCGACATCACGCCGCTCCCGATGCAGTGGGTCGCCAAGCTGATACAGGAGGAGGTCGCCCTGCCCCCCGGGGTCCTGAACGTCGTCCATGGCGGCAAGGACGTCGTGGAGGGGCTGATCGCGCACCGCGACGTAAAGGGGGTGACGTTTGTGGGTTCCAGCCCGGTCGCAAGACAGGTCTACAAGCTCGCTGGAGAGCACGGCAAGAGGGCGATATCGAACGGTGGCGCGAAGAACTGCATAGTGATAATGCCGGACGCCGACCTTGATACGTCCATGTCGAACATCGTCTCGTCCTTCTTCGGGAACGCGGGCCAGAGGTGCCTCGCGGGGGCGAACCTCCTGGCGGTGGGCGACTCCCACGACGCGTTCATGGACAAGTTCGTGCCGGCGGCCGCGAAGCTCAGGCTCGGCTACGGCCTGGACGAGGGCGTCCAGATGGGTCCTCTGGTCTCCGAGAAGGCGAGGGAGCGCGTGATGGGTTACGTGGACAGCGGACTGGCCGAAGGGGCGAAGGCCGCCACTGACGGAAGGGGGGCGAGGGTGCCCGAGCACCCCGGCGGGTTCTTCCTCGGGGCCACCGTCCTCGACGGCGTCACCTCCGACATGAAGGTCTCGAGGGAGGAGGTCTTCGGGCCCCTGGCGTCTGTGATAAGGACCGAGAAGCTAGACGACGCTATCGAGGTCATCAACAACGGCACGGCGTTCGGGAACATGGCGTGCATCTACACGTCGAGCGGCAGGTCGGCGAGGGAGTTCCGCGTCAGAGCGGACGCCGGCAACATCGGGGTAAACATCGGCGTCGCCGCTCCCTCCGCGTACTATGCGTTCGGGGGTCGCAGGGACTCTTTCTACGGAGTCCTGCACGCACAGATAGACGCCGTGGACTTCTTCACCGACAAGAAAGTCACCATCTCCAAGTGGTAGCTCATGCGGCCTTCGTGGCCGGAGGGGTCGTCGCCGTCCCTCCGGAGAACACCCCTGCCGTCTTCTCCTTGAAGTGGCAGGCGACGAACTGCCCCGGTATCACCTCCTCGAGGGGCGGGTCGACCTTCGTGCAGACGTCTTCAGCGTAGGGACAGCGCGGGTTGAACCTGCATCCCGGGGGCGGGTTGATGGAACTCGGCACTTCTCCCTTTATCTCCACGTTGAGGAGGTTTCTCTTCCAGGGGTTCGCGATCGGTGCCGCGCTCATCAGGGTGACCGTGTAGGGGTGACGGGGCGCCGCGAGCACCCTCTTGGTGGGTCCGTACTCGACCACGTGACCGGCGTACATCACCGCGACGATGTCGGAGAGGTACTGCGCGACGGCTATGTTGTGTGTGATGAGCATGTACGAGAGCCCGAAGTTGGTCTGGAGCTCGATCAGGAGCCTCAGTATCTGCGCCTGCACGGAGGCGTCGAGCGCGCTCGTCGGCTCGTCCAGTATCAGCAGCTTCGGTGATGGCGCTATAGCCCTAGCGATGGCGACCCTCTGCTTCTGCCCTCCGCTCAGCTGTCTCGGCAGCCTCCTGCCCTGCTCCCCCGATAGGCCGACGGCCGCCAGGCTGCGCGCCACCCTCTCCTCCACGGCCCTTCTCCCGCCGCCGAGGAGACCCCTTACGGGCTCGCCGACCGTGTCCTCTATCGTGCGCTTGGGGTCGAGCGAAGAGTCGGGGTCCTGGAACACTATCTGGATGTTCTTGTAGATCTCCCTCAGCGAGGTCTTCCCGTAGCCTATCTGCTTGCCGTCGAAGATGATGTCGCCCGAGGTCGGCGGGGTGAGCTGGGCGACGGTCCTGGCGAGGGTGGTCTTGCCGCATCCGGACTCACCCACGATGGCCACGGTCTTCCCGCGCGGGATGCTTATCGTCACGCCGTCGACGGCCTTCACGTACCTGCGCCCGCTTCTGGAGAATGGGTTGAGGCTCTTCCTGACGAGGAAGTACTTCTTGAGGTCCCTCGTCTCCAGCAGGTTGGACGGATTCTCACTTTCCATATAGGTAACACGCGACCTTGTGCTTGGGCTTGACCTCCACCAGCTGCGGCTCCCTTGTTCGGCAGACGTCCATCACGTAGGGACACCTCGAGGCGTACCTGCACCCGACGGGAGGGTTGACCAGGTCGGGCACGGAACCCGGGATGGGAAGCAGCTTCGTGTCGTCCTTCGACCCGGTGGGGATGCACGAGAGCAGGCCCTTGGTGTACGGGTGCAGCGGCTCGGAGAAGAGCGCGAAGACGTCGGCGTCCTCGACCACCTCCGCCGCGTACATCACCACCACCCTGTCCGCGACCTGGCTGGCCACCGCCAGGTCGTGGGTGATGAGGAGTATGCTTGTATTCACCTCGGACATCAGCTCCTTCATCAGCTTCAGGACCTGCGCCTGGGTCGTCACGTCGAGCGCGGTCGTCGGCTCGTCAGCGACGAGGAGCTTCGGCCTCTGGGAGAGCGCCATGGCTATCATCACCCTCTGCCTCATCCCCCCCGAGAGCTCGAAGGGGTACCTCTCGAGCACCTGCTCGGGGTCCGGGATTCTCACCAGCTTGAGGGCGTCGACGGCTTCCTTCTTCAGCTCGGAGGAGACGCGCTTCTTAGGACGTGGAACGCGGGAGACCCGGACCTCGTCGCTCCTGTGGACCTCCTGCATCACGCTGCTGGAACCGGCGAGCGCCTCGTCTCCGCCGGTCCGGGCCTCCCTTATCGCTATCGCCTCTGCCATCTGGTCGCCCACCCGGTAGACCGGGTTCAGGCTGGTGAGGGGCTCCTGGAATATCATGGCTATCTCGGTCCCCCTGTACCTCCTCAGCTCGTTGTTGTCGAGCTTGACAAGGTCAGTTCCCTTGTAGACTATCTGCCCTGCCACGATGGTCGCCACGGACTTTGGCAGCAGCCCGATCATCGAGAGGGCGAGGGTTGACTTGCCGCATCCGGACTCTCCGACCACGGCCAGGAACTCCTTCTCGCCGATTTCAAGGTCGACGGAATTCACCGCGATGAGTCTCGAGTCCCGGAACCCGTACGCTATCGTAAGACCGGTTATCGTTATGAGGCTCAAGTCAATTCCCAGATATCGCGTCGCGGAATCCGTCACCGAAGATGCTGAAGCCTATAACGCTGATGGCTATCAAGAGGCCGGGGAAGAGGGGGAGCCACGGGTCGGAGAGGAGCGAGTCCCCGAACGAAGCCACCATGTAGCCCCAGTCTGGCGCGGGAGGTGGCACCGATAGGCCGAGGTAGCTCAGGCCCGAGTATGTCAGTATGACCGTCCCGATGTCGAGGGTCGCGTAGACCACGAGGGTCACGAAGATGTTCGGCAGCACGTGCCTGAAGATAATCCTGGCGGAGCCGTACCCGGAGGTCCGCGCCGCCTCGATGTAGTTCTGGTGCGACACCTTGAGGGTCTCACCCCTCGAGAGGCGCGCGTAGGCGGGCCACCACACTATCATCAGCGCTATCATGAGGTTGAGGAGGCTCGCATGAAGCGCGGCCACTATCGCGATGGCGAGGACGAGGGCCGGGATCGCGAAGAAGATGTCGGTCAGCCTCATCAGCGCTTCATCCGCGAATCCGCCGTGGAAGCCTGCGAAGGAGCCGATGATGAGGCCAAGGGCTAGCGAGAACCCCACCACCACGAACCCGATGACGACTGCATTCGGTGTAGCCGCGAGTATTCTGCTCAACTGGTCCCTGCCCAGGTTGTCGGTCCCCATAGGATGGGCGAGCGAAGGCGGGCCGAAGAGGGGACCGACATTGGGCGTGTCCGGGTTGTACGGGGTTATCGTTATGTGCAGGATGTCTGCTATCGTGACGGCTATCGCGACGACGACGAAGAATGCCACGATGACCCCGCCTATGATCATCTCTTTGTTCACGCGGACCTTCGCGTCTCCGGTTATGAACGCCAGCCGGCCCAGGCTCATCTGGTTCTTGGGTTTCGTCTTCTCGGTCATTTTAGCCCAACCTGATCTGTGGGTCGACGACGACGTAGAGTATGTCCGCGGCGAGGTTGGTGAGCACGATGAGAAGGGCGTAGATCAGCGTGCAGGCGAGTATGCCAGGGAAGTCCTGCCCGAGAAGCGCCTGGACCACGTACTGGCCCATGCCCGGGTACGCGAAGATGTACTCTACAAAGACCGTGCCGGTGAGGATGAAGGTGACTATGAGCGAAGAGACCGTGATGACGGGTATCATGGCGTTCCGCAATCCGTGCCGCAGGAAGACCGTCCTTTCGTTCACGCCCTTGGCCCTCGCCGTCCTGATGTAGTTCGACTGCATGACATCCAGCACGGAACTCCTGAGGATCCTCGTGACCACGCCGAATGTCGTCAGGGCCAGGGCGAGGCTGGGGAGGATGATGTGCTGGAGTGCGCTCCCCAGATAGGTCCAGTCGCCCTGGATCAGCGCGTCCAGCATCGGTATCCCGGTTATCACGTGGGGCGGGAAGATGCCGACGCCGACCGCCTCTCCGCTCGGCAGAAGGTGGAGGTAGTAGACCAGCACTATGAGAAGTATCAGCGCGACGAAGAACGAAGGCGACGCGTACCCCGCAAGGTAGAAGGCGCGTACGCCGTAGTCCACGGGCCTCTTGTAGTAGAACGAAGCCGCGATGCCGAGCGCTATCCCCATGACGAGAGTCATGACTATCGCAAAGAAGGCTATCTGGAGCGTGAACGGGAGCGTCTGTTCAATGACCTGGCTCACCGGCTCGAACCCCCTCGAGGGCGAGACGCCGAGGTTCCCCTGGGCCAGGCCGACGATGTAGTAGTAGAACTGGATATACACAGGGTCGTTGAGGTGGTACTTATCCTCGTAGAGCTTGACGAGGTTCGGGTGCAGCGCCGCGTTCTTTCCCAGCCAGGCGTAGATGGGGTCGCCGTAGCTGTGCGAGAGTATGAAGGTGACGACGAGGACGCCCAGCAGGACGAATATCGCAAGCAAAAGCCGTCTGGCGATATACCGGCCGATATCCAACGTCCCCGAACCCCCCTTGTTGTTATTTATCGATATTGGTGCACTCGGCGATGCTTAAACGGGAGCCCGCCGGAGGGCTCTCAGAGGCTATTTTGGGTTGAAGACCAGTCCCGAGGTCGAGAAGTACCTAGACTCCGCCAGGACGTCAGCGAGGCACCTGTCTCAGATGGACGTGGCGGAGGGGAGACAGCTCCAGAGGGACCTCGAGAGCGAGTATGCGTGGGACCCCGGCGTCGACGTGGATTCGCGGGACGTCATGATACCCGTGGAAGGGGGCTCGATACCGCTCCGCATCTACTCCCCTTCCGGGGGCGACAAGGTCGGGCCGCTGCCGATCTTCGTCTACATCCACGGAGGGGGCTGGGTCCTCGGATGGGTCGACAGCCTCGACTGCGACGCGCTCTGCCGGTATCTCA
>JAJYWC010000044.1 GCA_021791695.1 archaeon
CAGGAAGACGGCCTCGCCATAGAGACGTCCGCAAGAGTCGGCTAACTAGTCGGCTCCAGCACAGAGCCCGCACGCACCCGTTGGCGCACGGATATCCCAGGCAGCATTGCTGTCTCAGGGCGTCGGTCACGTGGCCCTCATCCTAGTGACCAAGTCATTGTTCATAAAGGAGGGACAGGGCTGTTGGACCTGCTCAGACGAGTCTATCCCCCAGCAAAGTCGAGGATGCTGGATGCCCCCTCCTCGTCCACAAGAGAAACCGGTAGCACACAAACTCCAGGGCGACGCGGATGGGACACTCCGGGGAAGCCTGGAACCCCGAGGCAAGCTAGGCCTGCGCGTTCACCACGTTCTGGTCGAAGACGGAGAGGAAGCTCTGGAAATTCTCAGGAGAGAGGATCACGTAGACGCCGCTCTTTAGGACCAGGACCAGGTTTGTGTTCCCGGTAGACAGAAGGTCAGCGCTGGCGCCGTTCGAGAGGCGGAAGTAGCCGGACCGGAACGAGCCGAGCGCGGTCCCGGCCGTCCTCGTCGTGACCGACACGTTCCAGGAGGAGAGGTTCGCCACGAACGCGCGGGCGATCTGGGTCGAGGTGACGTTGAGGCTGAAGTAGGACGGTGCCGACACCAGCACCGAGCCGTTCCCGACGGAGATGGAGTTCTGCTCGAAGGGGTCCGAGACGAAGAACACGACCCCGCTGCTCACCAGGAGCACGAGCGCGCCGGCCAGCAGCTTCGCCCGCCTCTCCCTGCCCAGCTTGAGCGAGAGCGCCGCAAGGACGAGGCCGGGGATGAGGACCGAGAGGAAGATTCCCGCCGCAAGCTCAGACGCGTCGCCAGGCCGGCCGATCAGGTAGGTCTCCAGCAGCCCCGCGAACATGGCACTGCATGATGGTCCCGCCACTAGAAGAATGTTCGCAGGCGCAGCGCTCCCGACGCGGGACACTCAGGGCCTGTGCCGTCTCAGCGCGAGGACGACGGCCGCCAGCACTATGGCGGCGATTCCGCCAACTCCCAGGAGAGCGTCGGTGGACAGAAGCGGGTTGGAGCCGGCAGAGGCCGAGGCCGCGTTGGGTTCCAGGACCACGAGGGCGTTCGAGTCCATCTTCACCTGCGCCCCAAGGCTCGTCCCGTCCACGACCGCGGACACAGCGTGCGGCGCAGCCGGTTGGCGGGCGGGATGATGGCGCGCAAGACCAAGCCGTCGATGACAAACGCGCGTCCCTCGCGTGAGCAGGCAGACAAGCGAATGTTGGACGGTCGTCTGCCTTCAAAGGGTGGATTTATACGAGGGCAGGATGCATGAAGTGATGCTGCAGACATGAACCGCGACCTACGAGACGTGGTGAACAAGATAATCGTGGCGGTCACCGACGACGAACCGACGAACGAGCAGATAGCCGACCTCGCTGCTGACCTCGCCGCCTTCTTCGACGCGTCCGTGATGCTCCTCTACATGGGCAAGCTCCCTACCGTCTCGCCGCTGGGCGCGAGCCCGGTGGGGACATCGGAGATGGCCGCCGTGGCGGTCAGGTCGGTAGAGGAGGTGGGAAAGAAGGCGCTGGACAGGATGGCCGAAGTCATGGCGGCCAACGGCTTGCCGGTCACCTCGCGAGTCGTCATAGGTGCCGGGACCCATGCGATAAAGGATATCACGGAGAAGGAGCAGGCGGACCTGGTCATCCTCCCCAGCTGGCAGGAGGGCGTCACGAACAGGCTCATACGCGTCTTCTCTCCGAGCATCATCGAGGACGCCGCCTGTCCCGTCCTGGTGCTCAAGGGCAACAGGTGGCTGACCAAGTCGAAGGCGCCGCGGCCGGGCGCGGCCAAGGGCCAGCCGTAGGCTCGCCGCGCGTAACGGGTTCGCGACTCACCGCGCGGACGCAGGAGAGCTTTAACTGTCCTGCGTGCGAAACTGATGCGTGGCCGTCTCGCTGGTCGAGCTGGCACTGACCGCCTTCGTGGTGGTCATGCTGGTCGCGCAGGTCGTCTCGCAGAAGCTGAAGACCCCCTACACGCTGACGCTCGTCTTCGTGGGGGTCGCCATCACCGCCATCTCCACCCTGCCCTCGCTGGGGTCGAACCCTCTCTCCCAGACCGTGGAGAGCGTGATAACGCAGATGCGCTCCTTCTATGGCGGGCTGGTCGGGGGCGGGCTGTTCGTCGGCCTGGTCGTCCCTCCCCTCATCTTCGAGGCGATGATGCACATCAGGGCCCCCGACCTCAGGGCCGTGATCAGGCCCTCGGTCCTGCTCGCCACCGCAGGGGTGGTCGTCGCTACACTGGTGGGAGGGCTGACCCTCTGGCAGTTCGCGGGCCTCTCGGTGACCGTGTCGTTCCTGTTCGCCGCCATCATCGCGCCGACGGACGTAGTCACGGTGATCGAGGTCTTCCGGCGCGTCGACGTCCCCTCGAGGCTCAGCACGCTGCTGGACACCGAGGCTGCGTTCAACGACGCGACCGGGATCGTGGTCTTCACGGTCGTGCTCTCCTCGGTGAGCGCCTCCAGGCTGCCCATCCTCTCGAGCATAGCCCTGTTCGCCTACACGACGCTCGGGGGGGCCGCGGTCGGGCTCCTGATAGCCTTCGCCGCGGGCGGCGTCATCGGCTCGTTCGAGGACAGGATGGCGCAGGTGATACTCACCGTCTCGGCGGTCTACGGGTCGTACGTCTTCGCGAGCGGGCTGGGGGTCTCCGGCCTGATCGCCGTCGCGGCCGTCGGGCTCTACTTTGGGAACGTGACGATGAGGGAGAGCAGGGGGCAGTCCAACAAGGACGCGATAATGTTCTTCTGGCAGATTGCCGCGTTCATCGGGAACTCCGTGGCGTTCCTGCTCATCGGTTTCGAGACGAACCTCGTCAGCCTGTACGACTCTCTCGGCCTGATCGTCGTCGCGTTTGGGGCGGTGACCCTCGCCCGCGCTGCTTCCGTATACCCTATCCTGGCGGTCTTCAACCGGGTGGGGGAGAAGATCCCGGTCACCTGGAGCAACGTGGCCATGCTGGGAGGGGTGCGCGGCGCTCTTTCGATCGCGCTGGCGGCCTCCCTAAGCGCTACAGCGGTAGTGTCGGGCTCGGACATCGGCACCATCGAGACCATGGTCTTCGGGGTCGCATTCCTTTCGATAACGATACAGACGCCTCTCCTCTCGCGATACGTCGCGAGGAGGTTCAGGGACAGGCAGCTGCCGTGAGGGGCAGCCACGTTCACTAATCATCGAAAATTTGTCGGCTAAACCATGGAAAGTCTTAAGAAAATGCACGGGATAATAGCGGCAATATGTTATGCGTAGTCCAAAGCTATAAATCCCCCTTCAACCACTACCACGTCGGGCATAGCCCAGACGAAAAGAGACTGGCTTTGTCCTACGAAACGAAATTGGAGCAAGAAAGCAAAAATGGATTCGAGAGGCGCACTCGTGATGGGAATGTCTGCTGAGGAGTTCGTCCAAACGATTCAGCGACGGAATATGATGGGTTCCGAGGTTTCTGAATGCATCAGGGCCGCCCTCACGGACCTTCTCGGCGAGATCTCTGCCGCGGCGTCGCTCGCGTATGTCGGAGACGCTGCGAACGGGGACATCAAGGGGTTCGCGAGAAGGACGGACGAGCTCTTCGGTTCGAGCGCGGGTCTCATCTTCAGCCACATTCTTGTGATGGCCGACAAGGTTCGCAGCACGGCCTGAGCAGTCCCCTCTGTCAACTGATTTAAGCGGGCGCGCGGAGCGCTGAAACGGACGAACTCATGTTGGGACCTCTGGCGATAACGGGCGCCGCAAGTGATATTCTAGAGGTCGGCACGGCTTTCATCCTCATCCTGACCATCGTGGTGGGCTACGCCCTCTGGTCGTTCGTCAAGGGTGCGGGGTTCGAGCCGGTGCCAGGGAAGGTCCTGGACGAGATGGTCGAGTTCTCCCAGCCAGGGCCTGGTAAGCAGGTCTACGACCTCGGGTCAGGCTTCGGGAGGATAATCATGAAGGTGGCGCAGAAGACCGGCGCGAGCTGCACCGGGGTCGAGGTCGACCCCCTCAAGGTCTGGTGGACGCGTCGGCAGATAGCTTCGAAGCGGCTGCAGGGTCGCGTCAGGGTTCTCAGGGGAGACCTGCTCGAGGCTGAGATCGCGCCGGCCGACATCGTCTTCGTCTTCCTCTGGCACGGGATAATGCAGAAGCTGAAGGAGAAGGCCCTGAGGGAGATGAAGCCGGGGAGCCTGGTAGTATCCTACTTCCACGAGTTCGACGGCTGGGCGCCGGAGAGGCAGGACCGGAAGGCAAAGGTCTACCTGTACAGGATACCTGTGCAGGGTTCCTAAGCTATTTAAACAGGGAATTTATCCACCGACGCGGATAGACATGGTAGCCGAGAAAAACATGCGTTTCCAGGGAAAGGGCAAGGACCTAGACCAGCTCGCTCAGCAGGTAGAGCAGCAGCTGAAGACTGAGGGGTACAAGACCCAGTCCAGCAAAGGGCCCCTGGGGAACATCATCCAGGCCCAGAAGGCCGGGATTCTGAGGGACATCATTACGGCGGACAGGGCGTTCACGATCCTTATCGCGGGCCAGCCCAACGACTTCAGCGTCCACATCGGCGTCGGAAAGTGGATCCAGAACCTGGCCGTCGCCGCGGCTGAGATCGTCCTCCTTAGCGTCCTGTTCATAGCCATCGATGTGCCGGAGATGCTTTGGACGACCCACGTCGAGAACGGCATCGCGAAGGAAATCAGCCAGATCGTAGGGTAGGCCCGCAGGTGCTGGAGGAGTGGCGGTAGATTTCTTTCACCGCACTCCCCCTCCGGGGCCGGCAAGAAACGCGAACGTTCATTAGAATGCCAAGGTGAATCGAGAAAATGACGACCGTGCTGGCGCCTGACGCTTCAATCACTTTCATTGCGGCGCTGCTGGTACCCCTCATCCTCGGCTTCCTCGTCGGGATAGTGGCCAAGGCGGCGCTGAAGATAGGCGTGGCGATAGCCATCATAATCATCCTGCTGATCGCCGTCGGCTTCCTGACGCCGAGCCAGGTGATCCAGCCGCTGGTGCAGCTGGTAGAGAGCGGGCCCAAGATAGCGCCAAAGGTCGCGCAGATAGCGGGATACCTGCCCTACTCTTCGATAATGTTCATCGTGGGGCTGGTCGTGGGTTTCTTCAAGGGCTAGAGGAGCCACTCCTTCGGCGGCCCCTGCCCTCCGGCGCAGTCCACCTCGCCCTTCACCCTCCGGATGAACGAGGGGCATGCGAAGCAGACGAGGAAAGAGAGCTCCTGCTTCACAACGGGGCAGTCCACGCTCTCCTTCTTCATCCGCGACATCTGCTTCCCGCTGGCCACCCCCTTCAGTTCAGTGCTGACGACCTTTGGTACCTTCTTCGGGCTGGGAGAAGGGTAGATCTTGACGACGAACTTGGTCTCTGCTGACACGCGCGGCCCGTCGCGCGCCCGAGAATAAAAAGCCTAGGCACGCCGAAGGGCGCGGGGGCCCCCATGCGTCTCCTGCCACAGCGCGAGCGCCGGGATGAAGAGGGGCACCATGAGCAGGGTCTGCTGGAGGCCGTACTTCCAGCGCGAGTGCGCAAAGTCAGCCAGCTCCTCCCGTATCTCCTCCTGCGCCGTACCCGAGCGGGCTATCGAGACCCCGTAGGCGAGCAGCGGGACGTAGTCGACCCCGAGGAGGAGCAGGTAGACGCCCAGCCAGATGACGAACGGAGATTTCATATCGCCGAAGAGGAGCGCCACGAGACCCAGCGCTCCGCTACCGAAGGCACCCAGCCCGAACTCGACGATGATGCGCCTCGTGCCGCGAAAGTGGAGGTCGAGGGCGGCGAGCTTCCGGACGTTGATGAAGCGCCCCTGACTCACGAGCGCAGGGTCCCGCGGGAGGATTTTACGCTTTCGGCTGAGTGGTCAGATTCCGGAAGAAAGTTCCTTGAGGCGGGAGGACATCCTCGCGTCTCCTGCCAGCTCGCTGAAGTACGCGAGGAGCTGCAGCTGCTTCCTCGTCTCCTTTTCAGCGGCCGCCTTCAGCTTCTCCAGCTCCGCCCTGCCCTTGTTGGAGATGACGTAACGACGGGTGGTACCGGCACCGCCGGGGAGCTCGACTATCAGCGCGTCGTCCCTCAGCCCCTTGATCATGAAGTAGATCGAGCCCGGCCCCGGCTTCCAGACGCCTGCGCTCGAGCGCCTAACCTGTTCCTGGAGCTCCGCTCCGGAGAGGGAGGACTCGGAGAGCAGCTGCAGGGCGACGAGCCGGAGAAGGCCCCTCGGGGCGCTGACCATTGCGTCCGTGTCTACGGGGCGACATATATGCGAAGGGGTAGCGCGCACCAGGAGATTTTGAGATTATGAACTCCGCCAACAAGGGCGCATCCGCATCCAGGAATCGATTGTTATGAGCCCTGGCTATGGGAAATGCATGGTCATAGCTTTCACGCGACGGCTTACTGCTGGCGGGTCGTCGTCATACGCTAGAGCAACGTTGTCTCTGTTGTGTTCTTGAAATCGGTATCACCTGTCAGAACTTTCGCCCCAAGCCTTCGCGCTGCTGCAAGAACGAACGCGTCCGCTAGACTAAAATTTCGGTTGCTTGATTTCACCTCGGCGTGAGTAGCGCCGGCCTCCCTGGACTCCTCAGCGCGGGTCTCTAAGGCCTTTGAATTGTTGGTGATGGCCGTCCATATTTCGTTGATATCCTTCCCCCTCCTTTCGGCTCTTGAGACAATCTCGGCTATCGAAACCGAATGAGTAAAGATTTCGTTTCTCGAATCAGACATTATCTCTTTCACCCTTTCTCCCTTTGCACTTCCCTCAAGATATTCTCTCCACGACCACGAATCCAGAATGTACTTACTCATGCGCGTCTAGCTCATCTTCTCTTGTAAACGGGCCTATCCCCTTGAAGGCTCCGAACCAATCCTTCTTTGCCTTCCGCACATCGATTTCTAAAAGTTCGCCCTCCCTGATTCCCTCGTGGTCTGCGACTTTCTTCGGTATGCTCACCACGATAGAACCTCCCACTTTCCTTGACCTGACAAGCGCTTTGGCCACGTCTATACTCACTTGCAGTGACATAAAATGACATCTAAGATGTGTTATCGTTGCGACTGTAATCCTGTTTATTAGACCCGGTCGGGCGTCTGGGCCGAGATTGACCAACCACTGCATATCCCACATCAAGGATGTCGACGGGATATGCTCGGCCGCGCTGGCGGTCGCCGCGAACGGAGGCACGTTCAGGCTCACCGACTATGATGAGCTCTTCTTCGAGCTCGACAACATCCCGGAGGCGACCGAGTCCCTCGTGCTGTGCGACCTTGGGACGGACGCAACGAGGTTCGGGGAGTTCGTGGAGAGGCTCGCGAACCTCCAGAAGAGGATGCAGGTCACCTACATCGACCATCACTTCCTCACGGAGGAGATGAGGAAGAGCCTCCAGTCGCTGCCCATCAGGCTCGTCCACGACACCACGGAGTGCGCGAGCATGCTCACCTACCTCACCTTCAGGTCCAGGCTGCCGGCGGGCGCAGGCTACCTGGCCCTGTACGGGGCCGTCACCGACTACTTGGACGCGTCCCCCACGGCAGCGAAGATGATGGAGAGGTTCGACAGGCAGTTCGTCCTTCTCGAGTGCACGATGCTCTCCTACGCCCTCGCGAACAACGCAGGGGAGTACCCGTACCTGGAGAACGTGGTCGCGGAGCTCGTGGCGATGAAGAAGCCCCACGCGATAAAGATGGTCAGCGAGCTGGCCCTCGGGCAGCTTGTCGTGGTCGACGAGCTCGCGGGTCTTGTCGGAAAGAAGGGGGTCCAGCTTGGAAGACTGGCGTATATGGAGACAGAAGAGAGCAGCACGGGGAACGTGGCCAAGCTGCTCCTGGGTGCTTTCGATGTCGTGGTCGGGGTGTCCTACAAGAGGAAGGACGGAGACCGGAGCGAGATGAGCCTCAGGGGTACGTCTGAGTGCCGCGTCCACCTGGGACAGGCGATAAGCGAGATAGCCGGCAGGTACGGGGGGAACGGGGGAGGGCACCAGAAGGCCGCGGGATGTTCGATACCTACGGAGAAGGTACTGCCCGCGCTCGAAGAGCTCTCCTCGAGGGTCTGAGCGCTACTCCACACATCTTACGACTATCGACCCTCCGAGCCGGTCCGCCCTGAGACTCACGTCGGAGAAGAACCTCCGGAGCAGGCGGGCGAGAGAACCGTTCGGAAGCGTAAGCAGATAGGTCTCGAAGAGCGACCCGAAGCGGAGACCGTTGCGCCCCCCTGTCATAGCGCCTATCAGCGGGGCCGCGACTCGGATGTAGGCGCCGAGGACCACCGCCCTGCCGTAGGAGTCGGACTTCCCGAGGTCGCAGAAGGAGAACCTCCCTCCGCGCTTTGTCACCCTCGCGACCTCACCGAGCGCGGTCACCAGGTCCATCGAGTCCCGGAGCGAGAAACCCGCCACCACCGAGGCGAACGTTCCCTCACGGAAGGGGAGGTGCTCGAACACGGCCTGTACCTTGTCAGCCCCTCGCGCCGCCCGCAGCATCCGCATCGACGCGTCGAGGAGCAAGGGCGTGCCCCCGGCCTTCGCCACGAGCGCGGCCATCGTCCCCGGCCCGGACCCCAGGTCGAGAACGAGCGAGCCTTCATCCACAGCGAACTCGATGACCTCCGCGCGCATCCGCGAATCCGAGAAGAGAGAGATCCTGCTCGAACCCCGCTCGTAGATAGGGATGATGGATTCGAGCGAGTCGAACACCCACCGCCATCGCCCCTGAAGACCCGGTCTGCGCGAGCTGGCCATGGACGGCTCGATGTCCGACCTGTTTCTAAGTGTTAAGCGTCGGGAGGACGCTGCGGCCTGCGCAGGGATGCGCCCCGACACAGTACCAAGGCGCACGACATCGAGCACGGTCGTCCTTTGGGCAGGCGAGGCAGCCGCCCTTCCAGGGCGGTAGGCGCTGCATGAGCGCTGGCGGTATACTGGCGGGCCTATGCGGGGCCAGATAACCTCAAGATTCAGGGAAGAGTGAACGATGGGACTGGACCGAGCCGGCCGGCAGGGACTTGCACTACGAGACCGGCTCCCATCGCCTTGTGCTCGACGACTTTATCATCGCATCGATGACCATGTCGGCCCGGTGTCCGTCCTCGAAAGTCGCCGCGAGGGGCTCCACCTTCTTGTCGTTCGCGAGCGCGTCGAAGAAATGGTACACCTGGTTGACCATGGCGTGTTCCCAGCCTAGGACGTGTCCCGGTGGCCAGTAGCTCCCGGCGTACGGATGGACCTTCTCTGTAACAAGTATCGTCCTGAACCCGCGCCTGTCCGCTGGGTCGGCCGAAGAATAGTACTGGAGCTCGTTCAGGCGCTCCATGTCGAAGTACAGAGAGCCCTCCGAGCCGTGCACCTCGACGCGCTGGTGATTCTTCCTGCCGGTTGCGACCCTGGTCGCCTCGATCGTCCCGATCGCTCCGCTCCTGAACTTCACCATCGAGATGAAAGCGTCGTCGACGGTCACCCGCCCCCTCTTCGGGGAGCCGGCCTCGAGGTTCCTCTCCCCGATGAAGGTCTTGAGGAGCGCCGACGTGGAGTCGATCTCGCCCACGAGGAAGCGCGCGATGTCGATCACGTGCGACCCGATGTCCCCGAGAGCGCCCGAGCCGCTGATGTCCTTCCTGAGCCTCCACACCAGGGGGAAGTCTGGGTCCACTATCCAGTCCGAGAGGTAGGCGGCCCTGAACTGCCTCACCTTGCCCACGGCGCCCTCGTGGACCATCCGCCTGAAGAGCTGCATCGCCGGCACGAACCTGTAGTTGTAGAAGACCATGTTCTTCACGCCCGCCTTGGTGACCGCGCGGAGCATTCTCGCCGACTCCTTGGAGTTCCTTCCCAGCGGCTTCTCGCAGAGGACGGGCTTGCCCCTCTCGGCCGCTTCGACGCAGGGGGCTTCGTGCATGTCGTTCGGCAGACCGTTGTCGAGGACCTCGACCTCGGGGTCGGCGACCACCCTCCGCCAGTCCGTCTCGTATTTCTCGTAGCCGTACCGGGCGGCGGCCTCCTGGACTCTGCTCCGCGAACGCCCGCAGATGGAGACCAGCCGTGGTATCGCCGGCGGGGGGTAGAAGAAGACCGGCATCTTCTGGTACGCGTTGGAGTGGGCCTTGCCCATGAAGAGATAACCTAGCATGCCTATGCCGTAGCTCTTGACGCCTTTCGGGGAAGTTCTTGGACTCAACAGATGGCCCCGCGGGCGCCGGGATTCGTGATAACTCTTTCGCGAGGCACGCTCACGGCCTCTGGGGGACGCCGCTCGCGCTCGCGGAGATGAACACCCTGCGAAGCTCGGCTGCAAGCTCTCTCCTCTCCTCGCCCCCGAAGGGAAGCGACAGCACGCCGTGCGGTACGTTCTCGATGCGCCAGACCCTCGTCGGTACCCCCGCTGCTCTGAGCTTCTCCCCGTAGAGCTCTCCTTCGTCTCTCAGCGGGTCGAGCCCGGCGGTCACCACCAGGGCCGGGGGCAGTCCCCGAAAGTCCGCGGCGCGCACAGGGGACGCGTATGGATTGGAACCGTCCTCGTCGTTACGCAGATAATGCCTCCAGAACCACTCCATGTCCTCCTTGTCCAGGCCGTAGCCCCTGCCGTAGAGCCTGTAGGACCCGGAGTCGAAGCGAAAGTCTGCCACGGGGTACATCGGGACCTGGAAGGATACCGCAGGCCCCTTCCTGTCCCTGGCCATGAGGCAGACCGCGGCGGTCAGGTTCCCTCCCGCGCTCTCTCCCCCGACGGCCAGCCTGTCGCTGTCGCCGTCGAGGGTGGCCGCGTTCTTCACCACCCAGTCCAGCGCCGCGTAGCAGTCCTCTGCCGCCACGGGGAACTTGTGTTCAGGGGCGAGCCGGTAGCCAACTGAGACCACGACGCAGGTGGCCTCCGCGCTGAGATACCGGCAGAGCGCGTCGCAGTCGAGGCTGTCGACCCATCCGAGGACCCAGCCCCCTCCGTGGATGTAGACGAAGATCGGCAGCGGCCCGTCCTTGTCGCCCCCGGAAGGGGAGTAGATGCGGAGCGGTATCGAGCCCCCTTCCACGGGTATCGTGACGTCCCGCGAATCCACGTCGACGCCGGGGTCCCACGCATACTCGCTCTCGAGGTCCCTCTGGAGCTGTCTCCCCTCCGCCACGTCCATCTGAGACAGGTGCCTCGCTGACGTCCTGGCGGAGTCCAGGTACTTCTCGACCTCGGGACTGGTCTTCAACCCAAAATAGCCTCTGAGAGCCCTCCGGCGGGCTCCCGTTTAAGCATCGCCGAGTGCACCAATATCGATAAATAA
>JAJYWC010000013.1 GCA_021791695.1 archaeon
AGTTCCTGCAACGCTTATATGAACGGTTGAAGCGTTTAATCTCGGAGCTGAAAGATTGACTCAATCCCCAGACGTGAACAGCCCATTTCACAAGACCCAAAACTTTCGCGACCCTGAATCCACTTTGGACTTCATGACACAATCAGTGGGGGGGATACAGTCTGCTTTGGCGTTGCTCGGAATTGCGAACCAAGCCCGAACGGTCCTCCCCCCGGCGATGGAATATGATGCGAAAGCGGACTTTGATTGGTTTGCGTCGGGTGAGCTGGATACGAGTGCGTTCAAGGGAAAGTACATCGCAATCTGGAAGAAGGAAGTAGTCGGGAGTGGGGATAGTGCAATCGAAGCCGAAAGACTCGCAAAAGCAAATCGCGGCCAAGACTGCAATCCTCTCTCTATCTTCGTCCCAGTTGAAGACGATGCTATTCTCTAAGGAAAGAAGTCCGTAAGTTCTTTCCTGAGAACGTGATTCGAAAATTATCGAAGACGTCAAGTCTGCCCAGTAGCCTTTCATGGTCTCCGCCCACCGTGAAACCTACGCGTGCAGAGATTGTCTCCTCCCCGATTCGCATGTCCAACTTACGGATATGGGCATCCCAGTGCCCCAAGACCACGCTATGAATCTGAATCGGTTTATCCTCTTTAGAATCTTTTAGTGGATATCCCAGTTCCTCGCAGTCAGACTGATTAAGCAAAGTTATTGGTGCTGCGCTGTCAATTCTCATTTCGAAGGATTTCCATTCCCCGGTGTTCGCTCTTAATTCGATAAGCGCAACCGGTCGGGCGACATTACCCACGTTGGAGTTCTGAATCTTCCTCCAGGGAAAAATGACTTCTGGCATCTGATACTTTCGAGATATATCTGGCAGTTAAATAGTGATTGGCATCCTAACCGAGTTAGCAGAACCTCCCTCGGGCACAGTAATATGGCAAAAACCTATGCCAAGTGTCCCAAATGCGGAGCCATAAGCCCGGTCAAGTCAGAGTCGTTCTCCGCCTACAACTTCAAAGGCACTTGCGCCAGTTGTGGTGTCGAATTTTTCACGACCACCTACTGGTACGACAGATAGATAGAGAACTCTACCTTTGCGAGAATGCACAAGCTCTCTCTTCAAACTCTTGGCAACCATGATTGCGTTCTCTACACTTACGCATACTCCACTTGCCACCCAGCCGTTGAGGCGTAGGTTCTGAAACTGTTCTCGAACACCTCTTCGCCTTTTCCTTCTATCCTGACTTGCCAATTACTCGAAAGACGAGGCTTGTCCGCATCATAAGTTACCTGACTGTGATAGCGTTTCAGGGTTTCAAGAATGGCAACCATGAAGCGACGGTCATCAACCGCCTTGCTGACCTTTAGTGCTATTACCATGCCCTTGGGATGCATGCTCTAACCCTAATAACCATAAAGTCTGGCACTCTTTCACCCGAACCCGCCACCCGTTTCCGCCACCAGCTAGACTAGACAGTGGACATATGTGTACATGAATGATTATAAGCGAGCATTTCAAGCCCGCTTCGGCGACAAAGTTGGGTGACTACGTTTGGCTCCTCCGCGACGGTTCAAACGTCAAGGCTGAAAGCTCGTAAGCTCCAGGTCTCCGACACTCCTCAGAAGCTTTTCCTCAAGGTCCAGGAAGAATACGAGGAGGCATTCCTGCTTGAGTCGGCGAAGGGCGCGACCAGACTCGCTGAATATTCGTTCATCGGCTTCGAGCCTTCGATGGTCGTCCGGGTTAAGAACGGCGACATGGAGCTGGACGACCGCTCCAGGGGCTCCCACGAGCACATCAAGACGGCCGACCCTCTCAAGAACATCCGCTCTCTGATGGGACGGACGACAGAGCGGGGCCCGTACCGTTTCATCGGCGGCGCTGTGGGCTACATTTCCTACGACTCGGTAAGATACTGGGAACGGCTTCCGAGCCTCGCCAGGGACGACCTGCGCGCCCCCGACATGGAATTCGGGATCTACACAGACGGTATTGCATTCGACCACATCAACGGCGAGGTCTACTACTGCTCGCTTAACGGAGACCGGTCCGCCCTCGTCGAGAGGCTGCTCGCTCGCAGGGGCGAGATGGGTGCGCTCGACCACGGCCCCCGGACTCCCAACATCAGGAAAGAGAACTACGAGAAGCTGGTCGAGAGGGCCAAAGAATACATCGCAGCCGGAGACATATTCCAGGTGGTCCCCTCGAAGCGGCACGATTTCGAGGTCACCGGCGACCTCGCCAGGTTCTATGCCGAGCTGAGCCGCATCAACCCGTCGCCGTACATGTACTTCCTGAAGTTCGGGGAGCGCAGGATAGTGGGCTCCAGCCCCGAGATGCTCCTGCGCGTCGAGGACAGAAAGGCGGAGACGTTCCCCATCGCCGGGACGGCGCCGCGCGTACCCGACAAGAGGGAAAACGACAGGATAACGAAGGAGCTGCTCGCCGACCCCAAGGAGAGGGCCGAGCACGTGATGCTCGTAGACCTAGGACGGAACGACCTGGGACGGGTCTCAAAGTACGGCAGCGTGAAGGTACCCGAGCTCCTGACCGTGCAGCAGTACAGCCACGTCCAGCACATCGTCTCAAGAGTGACCGGTGAGCTCCGCGACGAATTCGACTCGTTCGACGCAATGAGGGCGGTCTTCCCGGCCGGGACGCTCTCAGGCGCTCCCAAGCCGAGGGCCATGGAGATCATCGAGGAGCTCGAACCCTCACGCCGGGGTCCCTACGGGGGCGCGCTCGGCTACTTCTCGTTCAACGGCAACGCTGACTTTGCGATTACCATCCGGACTCTCGTCGCAGACGGGAAGCGCTGCAGCATACAGGCGGGCGGCGGCGTGGTTGCAGATTCCGTCCCCGAGAAGGAATGGGAGGAGACCGAGAACAAGGCTGCGGGGTTGTTCAGGGCCGTCGAGGCGGCGGGTGGCAGGAAATGAAGGTCCTAATCATAGACAACTACGACTCCTTTGTCTACAACCTCGCCCAGTACGTGGGAGCGCTTGGGGCCTCTCCGGAGGTATTCAGGAACGACAGGATCACCCTGAAGCAGGCGAAGGCTCTCGGACCAGACCGCATAATCATCTCACCTGGACCGGGCAACCCTGAGGACGAGCGCTATTTCGGCGTCTGTCAGTCCGTCCTGAAGTCTCTGAGCAAGGAAGTGCCCACCCTCGGCGTCTGTCTCGGCCACCAGGGGATAGGCGCGGCGTTCGGCGGGAAGGTGGTGCGAGCTTCGCGGCTCATGCACGGAAAGACGAGCAGGATCGACCACGATGGCCGAGGTGTCCTAAAGGGGATGCCCGTGCCGTTCGAGGCCACCCGCTATCACTCGCTGGTGATAGACAAGGACACCCTGCCGGACGTTCTCAGGGTCTCAGCGCTCTCCATGGACGACCAGGAGATCATGGGCGTGAGACACGTCGAGTATCCCATAGAGGGGGTGCAGTTCCATCCCGAATCGATCATGACCGAAGACGGCAAGCGCATAGTCAGGAACTTCCTGAAGGAGGGAGTCCGTCAGTGATTCAGCAGGCTGTCGCCAAGCTGGTGGAGGGGCACGAGCTCTCTTCCTCGGAGGTCGACCAGTCTCTCGAAGAGATAATCAGCGGAGCCGCCACCCCGGCGCAGACGGCGGGATTCCTCGTCGCCCTCAGGGGGAAGGGCGAGACGGCCGATGAGCTTGCGGCCTTCGCCTCCACATTCCGCCGGCACAGCCTGAAGATACATCCTGTCGTAAGCGGCAGGCTCGTGGACACATGCGGCACCGGCGGCGACGGCGCGGGGACGTTCAACGTCAGCACCATCTCGGCAATCGTCGCAGCGGGCGCAGGCGTACACATAGCCAAGCATGGGAACAGGTCGGTCACGGGAAAGAGCGGGAGCGCCGACCTGCTGGAAGGTCTCGGGTTCAACCTCGCAATGGAGCCGTCGAAGGTCAAGGAGTCCATCGAGCAGGTGGGGATTGGGTTCATGTTCGCTCCGGTCTTCCACCCGGCAATGAGGCAGGTAATCCCGGTCAGGCGCGAGCTAGGCATCCGCACGATATTCAACCTCATGGGACCCTTGATGAACCCCGCGGGAGCTGACTATCAGCTCCTCGGGGTCTACTCCTCGTCGCTCACATCAAAAGTGGCGAGCGCGCTCCAGAAGCTAGGGACGAAGGAGGCGATGGTCGTCCATGCCGTGGAGGGGATGGACGAGATCTCCGTCACGGGAAACACGCTCGTTTCATGGCTGCGGGAGGGCCAGGTGGTGTCCCGTGAACACGCGCCGTCGGAATTTGGCGTGGGACGTGTCCAAGGGATGCCTCCTCGCATATCCTCCGTCGACGAAGGCGCGCGCCTCGTCATGGAGATGCTCGGAGGGTCCAGGAGAAGCGACGGCAGCCTGGAGCTGGTGCTCGTGAACGCCGCAGCCGCAATCGTACTTTCCGGGAAGGCTAGCGGGTTCGCAGACGCGGTCGAGGACGCGCGGCGTTCGATCGAGACCGGGGCCGCGCAGAAGAAGCTTGAAGGGATGGTGAGAATGAGCGGGGGTAGCATGGAGAGCCTGGAGAAACATGCAGCAGCGAGATAGGAACTTCATCTTCACGCTCGCAGAGGGGGCCAGGAAGACCGTCTCCGAGGGCTACTATCGTATCGAAGGGACTCCGTTCCCTCGGAGGAGCATGCGCGAGGCGATCGCCTCGTCCAAGCGCATACCGCTGGTCACCGAGGTCAAGTTCAAGTCTCCCGCAGAGGGCGAGCTCCGCGCCGCACAGGACGTGAGGGAGATCGCGAGGAAGTTCGAACGGGGCGGAGCGGTAGGCATCTCGGTCCTCACGGAGCCAAAGCACTTCGACGGGCGCATCGAGTACCTGACCGCCGTCAAGAAGAGCGTCGCTCTGCCCGTGCTGATGAAAGACATCATAGTCGACCCACTCCAGGTAGAGGCTGCGCAGAAGATAGGAGCGGACGTCATCCTTCTCATGGCCGGGATATTCAGGTCTCGTCTCGCAGACCAGCCGCTCGGTTCGATGATTGACCTCGCCCACTCCAAGGGACTGGAGGTGCTGCTCGAGGCGCACACGGAGGAAGAGTACCGGCTCGCACTGAATAGCTCGGCGGACATAGTCGGGATAAACAACCGTGACCTGGGGACGCTCGCCGTGTCGCTCGACACCTCGCGGCGCCTGCTGGCCCTTGGGAAGCAGGGAAAGCTCGTCATCTCAGAAAGCGGCCTCTCGAAGAGGTCGGAGCTCCTCGAGCTCAGGTCCCTGGGTGCCGACGGATTCCTTGTGGGTTCCTCGCTGATGAGGTCAAAGGATATCGAGGAGGCCGTGCGCGAGCTAGCGGGTGCATAGATATGCTTCGAGTGAAGATATGCGGTCTGACGCGTGAAGTGGACGTAAGTTTTGCGATACTGGCGGGTGCGGACGCCGTGGGTTTCATCTCCGGATTCCCGTCCTCTCCGCGGAACATCTCTCTGGAGAAGGCGATCGAGCTGGCGAAGACGGTCCCTCCATTCGTCGACGCCGTTCTGGTGACCACGGGCGACGTGCTCAAGGCCGAGCCGAACCTGAAGGGGGGGCGGTTCGACGCGCTTCAGCTCTATGGCGAAATCGCTGACCCCGACGCCGTCCGAAAGATGACGGGGGCACGGCTCATCAGGGCCTATTCGCCGCAGACCGAAGACGTCGATGCGGCCAAGAAGGCGGTGAATGGCTTCGACGCCCTCCTGACCGACACCTATGTCGAGGGAAAGCAGGGAGGCACGGGCGTGCCAGCGAACTGGGCCGTCTGCAGGAAGCTCAAGTACTCCATAGTACCGACCAGGCTCGTCCTTTCGGGCGGTCTCAACTCTGCCAACGTCGCTGCCGCGATCAAGATGGTCAGACCCTACGCGGTCGATACCTCCTCCGGCGTCGAGAGCGCTCCCGGCATCAAGGACCCGGGCAAGGTCATGGAGTTCGTAAAGAAGGCGAAGGTGGCGGACTGGTAGTGGGCGAAGACTACCCGAAGAAGGGCCGGTTCGGCAGATATGGCGGGCAGTTCATTCCTGAGACGCTCGTGCCTGCCGTCCAGGAACTCGAGAAGGCCTACCTCCGCCTGCGAAGGGACGCCTCCTTCAAGCGGGAGCTCGCGCACCTCCTCGCCGACTACGCTGGTCGCCCCACGCCGCTGTATCTCGCATCGAACCTTACGGAGAGCGCGGGAGGGGCCAAGGTCTATCTCAAGCGTGAAGACCTGCTTCACAGCGGCGCCCACAAGATCAACAACACACTGGGACAGGCGCTGCTGGCAAAGAAGATGGGCAAACCGAGGGTGATCGCCGAGACGGGAGCCGGCCAGCACGGCGTCGCGACCGCGATGGCCTGCGCCGTGCTGGGACTCAAGGCCGAGGTCTACATGGGCTCCGAGGATATCGAGAGACAGAAGCTGAACGTCTTCAGGATGAGGTTGCTGGGCACCGAGGTCCACAGCGTCGACAGCGGGTCGCGCACCCTGAAGGACGCGATCAACGAGGCCCTGCGCGACTGGGTGACCAACCTGCGTGACACCTACTACATTATCGGGTCGGTGGTCGGGCCACACCCATATCCTGTGATAGTCCGCGATTTCCAGAGCGTAATCGGAGTCGAGATCAAGCGGCAGATGAAGTCTAAGGAGGGGCGGCTGCCGGACGCCGTCGTGGCCTGCGTAGGCGGGGGGAGCAACGCCATGGGTACCTTCCATCCGTTCGTGGATGACAGGGACGTGAAGCTCTACGGAGTGGAGGCAGGAGGTACCGGTCGCGGCAGGAGTGCGGCGACGCTCGTCGAAGGGAGGGAAGGAGTCCTGCACGGGATGCTGACGTACCTCCTCCAGGACCGGGATGGGCAGGTCGCGTCGACCGAGAGCATCTCGGCCGGCCTCGACTACCCCGGGGTCGGTCCGGAGCATTCATTCCTTAAGGACAGCGGGAGGGCGCAGTACGTGTCGGCCTCGGACGACGAAGCGGTCAAGGCTTTCCATCTTCTCTCGAGGAAGGAGGGGATCATCCCAGCGCTGGAGTCGTCGCATGCGGTGTCATATGCGGTGAAGCTCGCTGGCAGGATGAAGCGCGACGAGAACGTGGTCGTCACGCTCTCCGGACGGGGCGACAAGGACGTGCAGATAATCGCCAAGAGGGCAGGGTTGGAGATTTGAGCCCGATAAGGTCAGTCTTCCGCTCGCTGGGGAAGGATGGGGCGCTCATAGCATACACCATGGGAGGGGACCCCGACATCGAGACCACGGAGAGGGTCGTCGACGCCCTCATAGCCGGCGGTGCAGACATCATCGAGCTGGGCGTCCCGTTCTCTGACCCCATAGCCGACGGCAAGTCGATCCAGGAGGCCGCGGTCAGGTCGCTTGCGGCTGGGACGAAGCCCTCGGACATCCTGGGCGTGGTGGCCCGGCTAAAGAAGAAGCACAGTACACCGATCGCCATCATGACTTACTACAACATCCTCTACTCTCCGGGCCTCGACCGCTTCCTCTCGGAGGCCAAGAAAGCGGGCGTGGATGCCCTGATAGTTCCGGACCTTCCGCTCGACGAGACCGAGGACTACTCGAGACTCGCCCGGAAGTATTCTCTTGACACGATACTAATGGCCGCTCCCACCACCTCCCCTGCCAGGATGAAGTCACTCGTGAGGCATTCGACGGGGTTCCTCTACCTCGTGTCGTTGCTAGGAGTCACGGGCGCTAGGTCGCAGCTCGGTGACGAGACGCTAAAGCTCGTGAAGGAAGCCAAGCGCGTGACGCGCGGCAAGATTCCGCTCGGGGTCGGCTTCGGCATCTCGAAACCCGAACACGTCAGGGCCGTCCTCGCAGCTGGGGCAGACGCCGTGATCGTGGGAAGCAGCATCGTGAACATGGTCTCCTCGGGAAAGCCGACGGCCGCCATGCTCAAGGACGTTGAAAACTATGCGAGGACGCTGAAAACCGCTACTAAGACGGGCGGTTCGAACCAGACTTAATTACCTCCGCAAGCTCCGAGAAGGCTCTTCTTGGCGCGGTTTCCGTCCTTTTCGCTGGGAGGGAGGGAGCGGTCGATACTCCGGGGTGTGGAGCAGCACCTCTCGGTGGTGAAAAAGTGTGTCGTCACCTACCAGAGCCTCGTCTCTTCTTTCGCAGCCGAGAGGACGTCGCCTGACGCCCTGCTCTCCGAGGTATTCTCGCTCCAGGACGGCGCCAAGGCCATGCGCCGGGACCTCAGCGCAAAGATAGCCGAGGGGGCGTTCTTCGGAGGGGTCAGGGAGGACATCCTGACGCTGATCCAGACCAACGACAACATAGCCGACAGCGCGAAGGACGCCGCGCGCCTGCTCGCCATCGGCGCTGACGGGGAGCCTGGGTTCCTCGAGATCCTGAGGAGCGAACACATGGCCGCATTCCAGAAGCACCTCCTCGCAGCCGTCACAGCCCTCGAATCGCTGATACAGGCACTCCAGAGCGACAAGAAGACTGTGGTCTCGAAGGTGCGCATCGTAGGAGACTGCGAGGAGGATGCAGATACCGAGAAGGACCGTCTTCTCAGGCAGCTGCTGGGCGAGCGTGGGCGGATGGACCCTGTATCGATCATCGAGCTCAGGGATTTCATCTTCGCGTCGGACGATATCGCAGACAACGCCGAGCACGCCAGCGACGTCGTGCTCGTCTTGGTAGCGAAGGGCTATGGTTAGCGAGGTCGTCTTCGTCCTAGGCATAGTCCTGGCCTTCGTCTTCGGATGGAACAACAGCTCTTTCCTCATCGGTAACGGAGAGGGCTCCGGCTCTCTTGCGCCCCGGGAAGCGCTCGTCGTGGCCACTGCGGGCCTGCTCCTCGGAGTCCTGCTCGAGGGTTCGAAGATGCTGAAGAGCCTGAGCGGTACGATCACCCCGTCCGCAAGTGACCAGGTGGTCTTCACCGCGCTCCTCGTCTCGATCGGAGTCACGGTGGCCCTTTCCCTGCTGAGGCTTCCCGTCTCGTTCAGCATGGCGATAGTCGGTGCCTTCGCAGGTGCCGTGTACGGGTCTTCGCAGCCGCTAGACATCGCCAGGCTGGAGCAGGTAGCCGCCTTCTGGTTCCTTGCTCCGATCCTTGCCGCGGTGCTGGCCTACCTCTTCTACTGGATCATCGTCAGATCTGTCTCGAATCTCGGGTTCCTCGCGCTGGATGGCGCGAGCAGGTACGGGGTCATCCTGACGTCCCTCGTGATAGCCTACGTCCTCGGCGCGAACAACATAGGACTCATCTACGGCGTCGCCCTCAACGGCTCCTCCCCGTCCGAGCTTGAGGTGCTTCTGTTCGTCTTCGCGGGGGTGCTAGGAATGGTCGCGCTGGGGCGGGGAGGGATCGCGGGCACGGTCGGAGACCGGCTGCTTGCTCTGAGCCCCCTCGGGGTGGTTGCGACCTTCGCCAGCAGCTCCGTGCTCATCTGGTTCGGGACCCAGCTCGCCATCCCTATCTCGATAAGCCAGTGCCTCATGGGCGGGATGTTCGGGGCCGCGATCACCAAGCAGCTATCTGTGGTGAACAGCCGTCTGGCCGCAGAGAATATCGCTTCCTGGCTGGCCGTCCCTGTGGGCGCCTTCTTGCTGGCCCTGTTGCTGGTCCAGTTTTAGCGCGACGACGACTTTTCGAAGGCCTGGTACACGAGGCCGAGCGCCTCCTCAGAGTCGCCCGCGAAGGCCCTGGAGAGCTCCCTGAACCGCTTCTCGAAAGCCTTCCTGTCGCCTTTCTCTATGAACCCCAGCAACCCGCCGAGTTCCTCGACCAGGGCGCGCGCCGCCTCGGCCGCATACGGGTTCTCGGTCTGGATGTAGGAGTAGAGGGCAGGGCTCTGCGAGAGTATCCCCTCCGCCAGCGTGAGCTGCACCCCTGAGGTGGGCGTCTGGAGCCTCCTGAACTCAACTGGCCGCATGTGCCGTCTTATCGTCCCAGCGTAAGCGATGTTCAGGAGATGTGTGAGCGAGAGTATCAGCGCCATCTTCCTGTCGTGTTCCTCCTCGCCCATGGGTATCAGCTCGGCCTGCGGGAAGAGCCTGCGGGCGAGCGCCTCCGACCCTCCGTCTGTCTCTATCACGCAGACCTTCATGCCCTTGTAGACGTCCATGGAGGGTCCGAAGAGGGGGTGCAGTGATAGCAGCGTCGCCCGGCTCTCCGCCAGCCTCCTCCTCACCTGGCGGAGCACCTTCGCCTTCACCGAGGTTATCTCTACCACCACTGCCCCTTCTCTGAGCCCCGGAGCCACCTCGCTGACAGCGGCGACGGTAGCGTCAGCGGGGGTCGCGATGACAACGACGTCTGCCCCCTTCACGGCGGCGAGGTTCGAACATGAGAACGAGAAGCTCCGGTGTCTTATCCCCGGCCGGCGGAGGTCGGACCCGGTCACCGCGCACCCCTGGGAGAGGAAGTACTTCGCAAGGAACTTCCCCATGCCCCCCGAGGAGCCGATGACCGCCACCTTCAAGCGAGAAGTTCCCCTATCTTCCTGATGCCCTCTACTATGGTCTCCTTCGAGCCGCCGAGCGAGACCCTGAATGCTCTCGGGTAGTCTCCGAATCCGGTACCCGGGGATATCGTCACTCCCTTCTCCTCGAGAAGCTTCATCGTGAAGGCCACGGAGTCGAAGTCCGCGTTCCTCGCCTGCGGGAAGATGTACATCGCGCCGTCGGGTTTCGCGTACTGCAGGGCGGGGATGGCGTCCAGCTCACGGCTGGCCAGGTCGATTCTCTCCCTCATCGCCGCTGCGTTACTGGCCACCTCGGGGTCGCTTCCCAGCGCCTTTATCGCGCCCCTCTGTATGAATTCGGGGACACAGGTGACGATGAGCGACTGGATCTTCATCATCTTCGAGATGTTCTCCTCCGACGACACGGTGTAACCGACCCTGAACCCTGTCATCGCCCAGGTCTTCGAGAACGATGCGGTGAGTATGAACTTCTTCGCGGGGGTCTCCAGTATGCTTGGAGTGGGCGCGTAGGAGTAGTCCGTGTAGATCTCGTCGCTGATGACCGTGAGGCCGTGCTCGTCCGCGACCTCCACGATCCCCCTGAACTTCTCCGGGGCTAGTATCGCGCCCGTGGGGTTCGCAGGATAGCTCAGCACTATTGCCCTGGTGTTCGGCCTTATCGCGTCTTGGACAGCGTCCACCGAGGGTAACCAGCCTTCCTCGAGCGTCGTGTGCACCGAAATCGCCCTCGCCCCGATGTACTGGAGGCCCTCCTTGTACGCCGGCCAGTTCGGCTCGATGACTATCGCGCTCTCCCCTTCCCTCACCGAGGACATGAGCGCCATGTACACGCCGAACCTCCCGCCGGGGTTCACTATCACTTCGCTGTCTTTGACGGGGAAGTGGTGCCTCCGGTCTATGTACTGCCTGACCGCAGTCACCAGCTCGGGTATGCCCCTCGTGGGCGCGTACCGAGTCCTGTACGCGTAGAGCGCCTCGGAGGTGGCGTCGAGCACAGCCTTGGGGGGATGGAAGTCGGGCTCACCCACGTCAAGCCTCAGCAACTTCTTGCCCGTGGCCTCTATCTGCTGGGCCTTGGCGCTCATCATCATCGGAGTGATGAGCTGCTGCTTCGCCGGGAATCCCTGCACCCGCTTCCCCTCCGCAAGGAGGGTGCTCAGTATCTTCAGGCCCGTCTGCCCGTCGAGCCCCTTCGTCTCGCACTCGCCCAGGACGAGCCGCACCAGCGAGTCCTCGACCTTGGCGTCCTCGAGCGGAATGGAGCCCTTCATCTTGAGCTCCCCGACCTTCTTGGCGAGCGCGTTCCTTGCGGCCACCAGGTCAATGATCTCTCTCGTGGTGTCCGCTATCTGCTCTCTCAGTCCTTCCAGTTCGTTCTCGGAGCTCATCATCAGTCCACCCGCTTGAGGACGGGCGTGATAAAGCCGCCTCTGATTGCATGGTCCGCGAGGACCAGCGCGGTCACGCTCTCGACTACGGGGACGGCCCTCGGGACGACCGTCGGGTCGTGTCTCCCCGGGACGACGAGGTCGACCTCCTCGCCCTTCGCCGTATCGTACGTCCGCTGCCTGGCGGCTATCGACGCAGCCGGCTTGAACGCCACCCTGTAGAGAAGCGGCATGCCGCTTGAGATACCGCCGAGGACTCCGCCAGCGTTGTTGGTGTCGGAGAGGAGCCTGCCATCGCGCATCCTGAAGAGGTCGTTGTTCTGGGTACCCGTCATCCTCGTCGACGCGAACCCGGAGCCGAACTCGACCCCCTTGACTGCGGGGATGGAGAGCGCCATCCTTGCGAGGTCAGAGTCCAGAGACCCGAAGACGGGCTCCCCTAGCCCCGCAGGCACGTTCAGCGCGACGCATTCTACGACGCCACCCAGGCTGTCGCCCTTCCCCCTCATCTCGATGACCTTCTTCCTCATCTCCTCGGCCGCGATCGGGTTCGGGCTCCTGACCTCGTTGGAGTATCTGTTCCTCCTGGCGTCGTCCAGGGTGAACTTCTCGGCCCTCAGCCCACCAAGCTCCGACGTGTACGCGATTATCTCGATGCCCAGGGTCTCCGAGAGGAGCTTCTTGGCAATCGCGCCACCCATCACGAACGTGGCCGTGATTCTGCCGGAGAACCTGCCGCCTCCTCTGTAGTCGTTGAACCCTCCGTATTTCTGCTTGGAGGTCGCGTCGGCGTGGCCGGGCCTGGGGGTGCTGACGAGAGACTCATAGTCGCGCGATTTCTGGTCCTCGTTCCTGACCATCGCCATTATCGGCGCACCGGTGGTGTAACCCCTGAACGTCCCGCTCATTATCTCCACGACGTCGCCCTCCTTCCGCTGTGTGGTGACTATCGACTGCCCGGGCTTGCGCAGGTCCAGGTCCTTCTGGATGTCCTCCTCCGAGAGTTTCAGCCCCGCTGGACACCCCTCCACGACCGCACCGACGCACTTCCCGTGGCTCTCCCCGAAGCTGACGAGTACGAACCTCTCTCCGACGATGTTACCCGTCATTCGCTGGTCACCCTCGCTCCGAGCCTCCGCATGTCCTCCAGGAAAGTGGGATATGAAACGTCCAGGCTCTCCGCCCCCACGACCGGTATCCCGCCGGGCAGGAGCATCGACGCCAGCGAGAATGCCATGAACATCCTGTGGTCGTCGTGCGCATCCAGGGCGGCGCGCTTGAGCTGCGCGTTCGGCTGTATCTTCATCCCGTCAGGCCTCTCCTCTATCTTCACTCCGACCTTCGAGAGCTCCGTCGCGAGCACGGCTATCCTGTCCGTTTCCTTGAACCTGGCGTGGGCCGTACCGACGACCTCGACCGGCGACTCGCTCCTGAGAGATAGCGCGGCCACGACGGGTAGCAGGTCGGGTGTGTCGCCCAGGTTGAAGGTACCTCCCTTCAGCTTGGAGCCGTCGGACTCGACCGTCACCGAGCCCTCCCCTTCATCCACCCTGACCCCCATAGTCCTCGCTATCTTCATTATCGCGGAATCGCCCTGTGGCAGTTCGGGGTTCAGGTCTTCGAGCACGACCTTCCCCCCCACCAGCCCAACGGCGGCGACTATGAAAGACGCCGAGCTGAAATCCGCCGGGACGGTGAAGTCCGAATGGCGGTACCTCTGTCCCGCCCTGACTACGAACTTCGAGTAGCCCTCCCTCTCCACCTGCACTGCGAAGACCTTCGACAGCGTCAGGGTAGCGTCGATGTACGGCCTAGACACAGCGTCGGCCACGCTGATGGACGTATCCTGAGCTGCCATGGGAGACGAGATTATCAGCGACGAGACGAACTGCGACGAGACGTCTCCCCTTATCACGGCTTCCCCTCCTCTTATGCCACCGCACTTCACGACGATAGGCGCACATCCGTTCTTGCGGGTCGACCAGGCTTCGACTCCCAGCTGCCCGAGGGTATCGAGGAGCGGCTGCATCGGTCTGCGCCTGATGCTCGAGTCACCCGTCAACACCACGAACCCGTCGGGCGCGGCCCCGAACGCCGAGGTCATGAACCTGAGGGTGGTCCCTGAGTTCTCGACGTTGACCACGTCGGCGGGCACTGTCGGCATAGTTCCGGTTATCGTGACAGCAGAACCCGACCTTTCCATCCTTGCACCCATCGCCTGGCAGGCCGCCATGGTCGCGTTGGTGTCTCGTGAGAAGAGCACGTTCGAGATCCGCGACGCCCCCTCTGCGAGGCCGGCCATGAGGACGGCCCTGTGGGTGTAGCTCTTGCTGGGGGGGAGCCTGACCCTCCCTTCTAGCCTTCCCTCCGAGACGGTCGTGGTTCTAGTCGAGCGACTCAATCCTCCCGTGCTCGTTGTTCGTCTCCGTCTCCATGACCACGCTACCATCCGCCTGCCAGGCCTCGGCGAGCTTCTTGACCTCCTCGGACATCTTCGGCTCGAAGACCGCGGCCGTAGCGGGCCCCGTCCCCGAGAGCGACGCGCCGAGCGCCCCATGCTCGACCGCCTGTAGGGCGGCCCTTCCGTCATAACCGTATATGGCGGAGTACAGGGTCCCGTTGAGCGTCATGGCGCGCCAGAGGTCGCCCTCCATGCTCATGCGGTAGAGCACCTCCGCGACCCTTCCCAGCTTCCTCACCTGTGCAACTTCGACGGCGGCCCTCCTGCTCTGCGCCTTGGGGACCTTGATGATCACCTTTAGCGGCTTGTCGAACAGCTTCGAGCGCTCCACCTTCCTCCCCAGGTTGTCGACGAGGTTGATTCCTCCGAGGAGACAGGCTGCGGAATCGTCCATCGCGCCGGTCACGGATGCCCCGCTCGCGAGCGACGCATCGACGCTGCAGGTCATGATCCTCTGCGGGTCGAACGCCCGCTGCCCCAGGGCGGCGAACACCGCGAGCGCAATGGCGGATGACGCGGAAGAGGACGTCTTGAGGCCCACGCCCATAGGGAGCGCCGTCGTGGTCTCGACCGTCGCGCTGTACTGTGAGGCGTCCTTGCCGGCCATCTTGAGCGCGAGGCTCACGGTCTCCGTCGCCAGTTTCGACTCGACCGCCTTCCCGTTGGCGATTATCTTCCACTCGCCGGGCCCGGCGACGAGTTCCACGACCGCCTCCGTGCCCAGCCTGATGCTGGCGGTGACCCCCTTGCCTCCAGCGACGGCGTTGACTATGCTGACCGCCCCGAAGGTCGAACCTCTTCCCTTCAAGCCGCTACCTCCAGAGAGTCCAGAAGGGCCTTCCTCATGGTCTCCCTCGGAGCGGGCCTCCCGGTCCAGTTCTCGAGAGCCAGGACGCCCTGGTTCAGCAGCATCTCATAGCCGTAGATCACATGGCACCCTCTTAGCTCAGCAGTCCTCAAGAGTTCGGTCTTCATAGGTCTGTACACGGCGTCGAAGACCGTAGCGCGCCCGTAGATAACTCGCTTGAGGCTCTCGGGCACCTCGTGATCGCCGGAGCCAACCGGGGTCGCGTTGAATATCACGTCCGCGTCCGTCTCTTTGAGCCTGGAGAACGTGGTGAACCCAAACTTCATCCCGGGGAATACCCTCTCCATCTCGACGATGAACCTTTCCCCCCTAGATGCTTCCCGGACGACGACCGTCACTCTGCCGCAGCGCAGCTGGTGCATGGCCTCGCAGAACGCCCTCGCGGCTCCGCCCGCCCCCACCAAGAGCGCGGTCCTGGGAGATTCCCTGCCGTGGTCCTTCAGCGACTCGACTATCCCGCCGGCGTCCGTGTTGTATCCGAGGAATCTGTCGCCCTCGTGTTTGATGACGTTCACGGCACCTATCCTCGAGGCGACCTCGTCGAGCTCGTCCACGAACGGAATGACGTCCGACTTGTAGGGTATGGTAACGTTCATGCCCTTGCTCTCTCCCCTCAGGTCGAGGAACTTTTCAGGAAAGTCCTTCCTTGCTATGCTCATGGGACGATACTCCGCGTCGATCTTCATGCTAGCAAAAGCGGCGTTCATCATCGCCGGCGAGAGCGAATGAGTGACGTCCCCGCCGATGAGGCAGTACCTGTCTACCAACGTCCTTCCTCCAAGAGTCTCTTCATCCCGGTAACCGTGGTGACGGAGAGCTGACCAGGTGCCACGGGCTCGCCGGGTAGGGAGGCGTAGACGACCGGAGCACCCAACCTGAGACTAGCAAGCCGGGACGCGCTGCCCTGGGACCCCATACAGAACGCTATCAGCGACTGCGGGTCGTCCTCGTAGAGTTTCAGCACCCTGAGGTTGTCGGCCTTTCCCTTGGCAGTCGTCACGATTTTTGTGACCTGCCCGAGCTCACGTGCCTCGGCGCGCTTCTGCCGTAGCACCCTCAGAGACGGAGTCCCAGCGAAATCGTGCCACGAGACTATCTTCCTGAGCGACCTGGGCAGCCCGGCGTACCACAGCGGATGCTCCCTCGCCGTGCTCAGCTCGATGTCAAGGTAGGCCGGCCTCAGTCTCGTCAGCTCGGAGATCGCCTCCAGCCTCTCGGCCTCGCTGCCTCGGAACTTCCCTCCCTCCTCCCTGCACCTCACCGTGATTATGGACTTCCTTGCGAAGCGCAGCATTCTCTCGGCCATCTCGCCCAGCGAATCCTGCGCCAGGTCCACCCTGAACTCCACCAGGTCTGACCCGAGGTCGAAGGCGGCCTGAGCCTTGTCGACCATCTCGACCGCCGTCCTGGCGGAGATGGTGGTACAGACCTGGCCGAGCTTCTTATGGTCTTCGACCCGGGGGAGCGCGAGCTCATCTTTCAAGGATGAACTCGTCTACCTCTCCGCCGAAGTGACGCGCCTTGCTCTGCGTGACGTGCACGAGTACCTCGTCGCCCGCCTTGATGTCGGTCACCGAGATCGGCGACCCATCGGGGCGGATCAGCCTGATTGTCTCGGCCTTCTGGAGCATGACCGTCCCGAGCTCCCCATCGACGGAAGCCTCTATCATCATCAACGGTCTCCTCTCTATCTTGACCCTTCCTATCACGACCTGTCTGGACCTGCCGTCGTTTGCGACGGTGAGGACCTTGTCCGCCGCCTTGAGCTCGGAGAGGTATCTAGTCTTCTCCGACTCGCCCAGCACGTAGCTGTGGATCGCGCCGGCGTTGACCCTGAACTCCCTCGTCGGGATGTACTCCGACGGGACGGTTTCGCTGTGAACGAGGAAGAAGAAGCTGGCCCGGCTGCCGATCAGCAGCCCTTCGCCGACAGCGAGCTGGGAAGCGGTGTCGATGCAGGCTCTCTCTCCCATCCCTACATCGACCACCCTGGTCACCTTGGCGGACGGGAGCGAGTACAGGTCCTTCTTCTTCAGCGTCGAGGCTATCTCGGCGGCGTCGTCGAGCGCCTCCGCGGGTACCACTATCCCGTCAACACCCTTTTCGAGGATGGTGAACGCGGTCTCCATCTCCCCCTTCGTCTTCATGTAGGCGTAGACCTTCTTTCCTGACCTGTGGAAGTCCGCTATCAGGTTCTCGAGCGGGATGATCTTCCAGTTGGAGGGCTGGACCACCACGAAGGCGTGCCCCTGACCCGAGGCAGCCACTGCCCTCTCCATGTCCCTCGCCCCCGATATCTCGACCCATGCCGCCGTGCCGGCGTTCCCGTCAGACTCCGAGACGCGGACCAGCGTCATCCCGTCCAGGGACGAGGCCTGCGTCGCCGGGTCCCTGGATATCGCCCTGGTGATGCCCGCTGCCGCGGCTTCTCTGGAGACCTGCTGGAGGGCCTTGGCTCCGGTCACGTCTATGACTATCTCTTTCTCAGGGAGCGTCAGGTTTGAAGACCTCCATCGCCTCTTCTACGCTCGCCTTGTCGACCACGACTCTCTTGAGCGCTCTAGTGATGAGCATCGGGTCATTGTGCTGGAAGACGTTCCTCCCGTAGGTCACGCCCATCGCGCCCGCCTTCATCACCTGCTCCGTCATCCTGAGCAGTGCCTCGTCAGAGTCTGCCTTCGAACCGCCAGCGAGCACCACTGGTGCGGGGCATCTCCTGACGACCTCCCTGAATGTCTCCGGATTTCCCGTGTAGACCGTCTTGACGATGTCCGCTCCCGCCTCTGCCCCTATCCTGGCTGTGTGGGCGACGACCTCCGGGTCCGATGGGTCTTTGATGTTCTCACCTCTGGGGTACATCATGGCCACGAACGGCACCGAGTGCGAGTCGCACTCGTCGGAGACCATGCCGAGCTGCTGGAGCATCTCGGGCTCCTCCTTTCCTCCTATGTTCACGTGTATGGAGATCGCGTCGGCGCCTAGCCTGAGGCACTCGGCCACCGTCGCTATGAGGATTTTCCTGTTGGGGGCCATCCCCAGCGTGGTGCTCGCCGACATCTGGACGATTGAGCCGATTGAGACAGGCTTGCTCAGGTGCTTCAGGATGCCCTTCTGCGCTAGGAAGGCGGTGGCCCCTCCGCGGGCGACCTTGTTTATAGTGTCCTCGGGGTCCTCGAGGCCCGCGACGGGCCCAATCGTGAGCGAGTGGTCCATTGGGATGCAGAGCATCCTTCCGTTCCGGGTTATCCGGGAGAGGCGGACTTGTTTACCAGATACCAAACAATATCACCCTATGTACCCTTCCCTCTCCATGAGCTCTGCCGTAAGTATTGCTGTTCCAGCGGCACCACGGATTGTGTTGTGCGACAGCAGGGTCAGCTGGAGGGCCTTTCCGTCTATCCCGTTCCTTACCCTCCCAACCGTGACCGCCATGCCCGGAACGGTCCCCGCGAGCCTGTCGAGCCTCGGCTGGGGCCGGTCGTTCTCAGTCCTGACGATTATGGGCTGCTCCGGCGCCGTTGGAAGCTTGAGTTTCTGCGGGGGACCGCGGAAATCGGCCAGCGCCTTCGCAGCATCCCGCGGGTCAATCTCCTCGTCGAACTCCGCGTAGAGGGTCTCCGTATGGCCATCGATGACCGAGACCCTGTTGCAGGAGACTCCCATCGGTATGTCGTGCGGCCTGATCGTCTCGTCCCTCAGCGCGCCGAGTATCTTCTTCGCCTCCTTCGCGACCTTCTCTTCCTCGTTCTTGATGTAGGGGATGATGTTCTCGGTTATCGCGAGCGATGGAACTCCCGGGTATCCAGCGCCCGACAGCGCCTGCATCGTTGTCACGATGGCCTTCTGCGCCCCGAAACGCTCCACGAGCGGCTTCAGGACCATCGCCAGACCAGTCACCGTGCAGTTGGGGGTGGTCGCGATGCCGCCCTCCCATTTCCTCTTCATGCCCTGCCTCTCCAGGAGCTTGAGGTGCGGCGCGTTGACCTCCGGGATCATGAGGGGGACGTCGGGGTCCATCCTGTGCGTGCTCGCTTCGCTAACCACCATGAAGCCTGCCTGCGCGAACTTCTCCTCGATGTCCCTGGCGGCCTCAGACGGCAGCGCAGAGAAGACGACATCGCAACCGGCCGCGGATTCGGGCCTCGCGACCTTGACCCTCGCCTTGGCGAGTTCGTCCGGTACCGGGTCGGAGAAGAGCCAGTGGACCGCTTCCCCGTATTGTTTCCCGGCCGATTCCCCTCCCATCAGAACGTCGAGGCTGATGTACGGGTGCTTCGGGAGCATGTTGATGTAACGCTGACCAACAGCGCCCGTCGCACCTAGTAGCGCAGCTTTGATTTGTCTCATTTTTTGACCACCATTGCCTCCCTGATCAGCTCGAGCGCCTTCTGCGCCTGGGCCGAAGACACGAACACCCTGATAGATGACCTGATAGTGACTATACCGTAGAGGTTGATGCTGTCCCTGGCCAGCGGCTGGGTTATCCTCTGGATGATGCCGCTCTCGGTCTCGAGAGCGGTTCCCTTCACCGTGATCATCGACAGCCCGTCAAAGGAGGAGACCGCCTTGCCGATGCCCTCGCTGACCAGCACGGCGTGCACCTCGTCGAGCACGTTCTTCCCCCCGGCCACGTAGAATATCGCCGAGGTAGTCTCGAGCGAGAGCGCGAGCAGAGAACCTCCGTCGTTCCTGACGGCACGCGTGAGCTGTGAGACCGACTCGAGCTTCCTCGCGTCGAGCCCGACCACCGTGACCATGGAGACCCCCTGCGGGAATATCTCCAGGTTGACGGCTGCAAGGTCGCCCTTGATGACCGTCCCGGAGTTCAGCTTGTCCAGGCTTGTCACCCTGAGTCTGTTCCCGCTCCCCTGGTATCTCAGCGCCTTGACGTGGAGGAATTTCGCGCCGCCGGCTGCGAGCATCTCGGCCTCTTCTCCGTTCAGGGACTCGATGAACTGCGGGTTCTTCACCTTGTCAGGGTCGCTGGAGTATACTCCCTCAACGTCCTTGATGAGGACAACCTCCTTTGCATCGAGTATGTTGCCGAGCAGCACGGCCGTGGTGTCGCTGCCCCCTCTCCCCAGCGTCGTGGTCTTGCCGTCCTCCGTCTTGCCGAGGAATCCGCAGACTACGGGTACCTTCCCCTCCCGCAGCAGCGGCACGATCCTCTCCTGCGCCCTCTTCCTGCTCAGCTCGACCAGCGGGTTCGCATCGAGGTGGTGTGCGTCAGTCACCACCGGCCAGTACTGCGTGTCGGGGTCGACCACGACCGACCTGATACCGTGACCCGCGAGGGCGCCGGCCATCAGCTTGGCGCTCGTCCGCTCGCCCGAGGACAGGAGCTCGTCCGTGAGCGCAGCGTCCATCTCTGGGTTGACCTTCTTCGATAGCGCTACCAGCTGGTCGGTGACCCCCTTCATCGCAGAGACGACCACGACGACACCGAGCCCCCTCTCAGTGGTGTCGCGTACCAGCGCCGCCGCCTGCGTGATGCCCTTCTCATCCTCCAGGACGGAGCCGCCGAACTTGACGACGATCGTTTCCTTATCTTCTCTATTGCTCAATTAGCTGAATTCACCAATGTCCAGAGAGAGCGAGAAAGGCTTCTAGAAATAATAAAAGCCGAAGGCCCACCGATAAACTGAACCGCCTCTGCTGTCGCCCTTCAACTTTCTCTGCCGCCTGAGGCCGGCCGACGTTATTTATGCCTTATGTCGGCCGCTCAGTCGAGTTTCCAGGCCCTCACCGATGATGCTCTGAAGAACCGCTCATCCAGCTTCACCCCGATGCCGTCCCCGGCGTTGGGCTTGATCCTGCCTCCCTCCATACTGAATGGGTTGCTCACGACGTCCTTCGCGAAGTACCTGTCGTTCGGCGAGGTGTCACCGGGATAGTCGACAGTCCTGAGCGATGCGAGGGCGATGTTGAACGCCCTTCCCACCCCCGTCTCGAGCATCCCACCCACCCAGACGTGGCAACCGGCCGTCCTCGCGAGCCCGGCGACCTCAAGGGAGTTGCAGAGGCCTCCAAGCCTCCCCGGCTTGACATTGAACACCTCTCCAGCGCCTATCTCAACGGCCTGCCTCGCCCTGTCCACGTTCGAGATGGACTCGTCGAGACAGATCGGAGTCGAGATCTCTCCGGCTAGCTTCGCGTGGTCAATCAGGTCGTCGTGGCCCAGGGGTTGTTCGAGGTACGCCAGCCCGAATCGGTCGAGCCGCTTCAAGGACCGAGCGTCCTTCAGGGTGAAGGACGAGTTTGCGTCGGCGCTGAGCTTGATGTCAGGATACACGTCCCTCACCCTCCTGACGATATCGTACTCCTTCCCCCTCTCGACCTTCAGCTTCACCCGCTTGTAGCCGCGTGCGACCGAGGCTTCCACCTTCTTCAGCGTTACATCGGGCCTGTCCATCCCGAGCGAGATGCCGACGTCGGCGTAACCCTTCGTCGGCCCGAGCAACCTGACCAACGGAACTTTCTTTCTCTTGGCCTCCATGTCCCACAGCATCATCTCGACCGCGGCCTTGGCCATGTTGTGACCCTTGATGCTCCCCGCCTTCTCAAGGAACTCTGCGGGTGACGGGACGTCCTTCGCCAGCTTCGCAAGGTGGTCCCTGATGATGTGCAGCGCCGTCGAGTTGTCTTCGTAGCTGTAGTAAGGGCCCACGCTCGTCACGCACTCGCCAAAGGCTGTCACGCCGTCCGATTCCGCGCTAACGATGAGAGCGTTCCTGGCGGTCTCGGTTCCGAAGCTAGTCGTGAACGGAGACAGGAGCGGCAGACGGACCAGCGTGACTGTGAGCGCCAACGTTGCTTCCTCGCTCCCGCTTTTCTTTAACGTTTCACGGGCCTGTCTCCGAAACCGAGAAAAACAACCGTGCAGGTCCTCTCCCGTGTTGTCGCGCGCCGAAGCTTCTCCCTGGAACAAGAGCGCGCGGCGGTACGATACGTTCGAGAGGAAGCGGCACTTCTCCGGGCCGGTGGCTGACGCCATGCTCGCACTAAAGGTCCGAGCTGGGCTCGAAGAATGGCACAAGACCAACTTCCCTCAGGACGGCTTACCCTCTCGCTGGATTGTCTTTATCGCGTCAAACCCGGGGAGGCACGCCCCATGAAGGTGACCGTACGACCACTCGAGGACCCCCGGGAGTTTGAGGAGGCGGAAGAGGTCCAGATGTCGGCGTGGGGTATGGGACCAAGGGAGGCCACCCCAAAGGAGGTCATGATAGCCATCAGCGACAATGGCGGCGTCGTGCTTGGTGCCTTCGACGGCCGGAGGGAGGTCGGCTTCGCGATAACGCTGGCTGCGAGCGTCGAGGGCCACTCGTACCTCTATTCGCACATGACGGGCGTTCGCAGCGAGTATCAATCGAAGGGCGTGGGCTTCCTGCTGAAACAGAAGCAGAAGGAGATAGCCCTCGAGAGGGGCGTAGGAATGATCGCATGGACATTTGACCCGCTCATCTCCAGGAACGCCCACTTCAACATTAAGAAGCTCGGGGTGGTCGCCAGGACATACTTCATCGACTACTACGGGCCCATGAACGATTCGATAAACTTCGGCTGGGAGACGGACCGCATCCTCTGCGAATGGTACGTCAGACCCAAGGAGGCGAATCGTCTCCGGTCCCTGGGCAGGTCCGACCTCCGCGGCGCTCACGTGGCTATCAGCAAGACAGGACACGAGCCGTACTCCCGATGCGTTGACTGGAGCGTCGACCTGACGGCGAGCAAGGTCCTGGTGGATATACCGTCGGACGTAACGGCGCTTAAGGCCGAGAACATGGAAGAAGGCAAGAGGTGGAGGCTCGCCACCCGTGATGTCTTCCGGAAGTACTTCGCTGCGGGATACGTCGCACTTGCCCTGATAGAGCGCGGGGATGAGTTCCGGTACCTTCTGATGAAGACGAAGATGCCCGAGAACTTCTTCCTCCACACGAGGCCCGCGCTCTTGAGATAGCTTATTAGAGGTACGAGCGCCGAGTCGGACCCGTTGAACTCCGGACTCGCTGGGCAGAGGGTTCTGGTCACGGCCTCGAGCGCGGGGATAGGCTTTGGCGCCGCCGAGGCCTTCCTCAAGGAAGGCGCGCGAGTAGTAATCAATTCATCGAACGGGGACAAGCTGGACGCAGCAAGGGCAAAACTCGCGCCTCTCGGCGACGTGCATAGCGTGCTCGGCAACCTCATCTTGAAGTCGGACATCGAGAAGATCGTCCAGCAGGCGACCGACCAGCTGGGGGGGATAGACACGCTCGTCTACGTCACAGGGTCGCCGAAACCTGGACGGTTCCTGGAGTTCAGCTACGAGGACTGGAGGGCTGCCTCCGACCTTCTCGTCGTGAGCCCCGCCTACCTGACGCGACTCGTCGCGGACCGGATGCTCAAGGACGGCACAAGGGGAAGGATGGTGATACTCTCTTCGTACGTGATCAAGGAGCCCACGCTTGCCATAGCGCTTTCGAGCGTTTGCAGGGTTGCGATGCTCTCTCTGGTGCGCACTCTCGCGCGGGAGCTGGGGCCCAAGGGTATCCGCGTCAACGGGATACTACCGGGCTTCATCAAGACAGGAAGGATAGACCAGCTCGCGCAGGACGCGGCGAAGCGCAGAGGGATCAAGCCCGAGGACTATGTAGCGGAGCTGGAGAGGGACATCCCGCTCGGAAGGATAGGGACGACGGAGGAGCTCGCCAGGGCGGTCGTCTTCCTAGGGAGCGACCTCTCATCCTATGTATCGGGAGCGTCGATTCCAGTCGACGGGGCAGTCCTCCGTTCCATCTAGGGCTCTCTGGGCGAGCCGCGGCGTATCGTTAATATGCAATGTTCGCGGGCCCCTGTTGGTGCCGATGGCATGAGCAGGGACGCCTGGTCCGGCAAAGACGTGCTCAGCATCCTCGATTTTTCTCGGCAAGACCTCGAGCAGCTCTTCGCAGTGGCGGATGATTTTGTCGAGCGACCGGACTCGGTCGAAAAGTCCCTCAGTGACCGGATCGTCGCGACCGCGTTCTTCGAACCGAGCACCAGGACGAGGCTCAGCTTCAGCACCGCAGCCATAAAGCTCGGTGCCAAGGTGATAGACCTCTCCCCGGAGGCGTCCTCGGTGATGAAGGGGGAGAGCCTCCCCGACACCATACGCATGCTCGAGTCCTACTCCGACCTCATCGTCATGCGCCATCCGTCGGAGGGTGCCGCGTTGCTCGCGTCCGAGGTGGGAAGGGTCCCGATAGTCAACGGCGGCGACGGTTCGCAGCACCATCCGTCGCAGGCGATGCTCGACCTGTTCACGATAAAGCGGCTCAAGGGGCGGATAGACGGACTGCGGTACGCCGTGCTCGGTGACGTAAGGTACGCGAGGAGCGCAACCTCGTTCCTCTACGGGCTTTCAAAGTACAGCCCCCGGGTGGTCTATCTGGTCTCGCCGGAGGGCCTCCGGATAAAGAGCGAGGTGAAGGCCACGCTCGACGGGTTCAACCTGGAGACCCAGCAGGTCGAGGACATCGAGAAGGTCCTCGACAAGGTTGACGTGGTCTACATGACGCGCATCCAGAAGGAGCGCTTCCCGGACCCCAACGAGTACGAACGCGTCAAGGGGAGCTACAAGATCACCAAGAGCACGCTGGCCAACGCGAAGGACGCAATTGTCATGCATCCGCTACCAAGGACCGGCGAGCTGGCCTACGATGTCGATTCGCTGCCGAACGCCGCATACATGGAGCAGGCGAGGATGGGGGTGCCGGTCCGCATGGCTCTTCTCCACCTCGTGCTGGGAGACAGGAAGAGATGAGCGACAAAGAGACGATGCTCGTCCAGAAGATAAGTGACGGCACCGTGATAGACCACGTCTCCGCCGGGAAGTCGCTCTCGGTCCTCCGGCTACTCAGCAATCCACAGAACAGGGGCGTAACGGTCGCCCTGGTCATGAACGTGGGCAGCTCTAAGATGGGCAGGAAGGACATCGTGAAGATGGAGGGGGTGGAGCTCACGGACGAGCAGGTGCAGAAGCTCGCACTGATAGCGCCCCTCGCCACGGTCGTGACAATTCGCTCTTTCAGGGTGACTCAGAAGAAGAACGCCGTCCCCCCGAAGGTCGTGACCGGAATCCTGAACTGCACCAGCACCACGTGCATCTCCGTCAAGGAGAAGGAGTCGGTGCAGTCAATCTTCTCCCTGGCGGGCTCTTCCCCTCTTTCCTACAAGTGCAAGTTCTGCGGTCGTATCCTCTCCGAACAGGAAATATCGGCCCAGCTCGGGTAGTCGATTGTTCGACCTTTCCATACACGGCAGGGTCTACACCGACCGGCTCCTAGAGGGGTGGGTGTATGTCACAGGCGGGAAGATAGCGAAGGTCTCACGAGAGCGGTCCGGGAAGGCGGCAGCCGAGATAACGCTCTCTGACTCCCAATTCCTCTTCCCCGCTGCAACTGACCTTCACGTGCACCTCCGGGACTGGTCGCAGAGGCGCAAGGAGACTGTCGAGACCGGGACCAAGAGCGCACTCGCCGGTGGTGTCACGACTGTCGCCGATATGCCGAACACCGAACCCAGGATGAACACTGTGGAGGCCGTCGAGAAGCGCGCCGACCTGATGCGCGCGAAGAGCTTCGCAGACTTTGCCCTGCACGCCGGTCCCCCCGACTCGCCCGGCAGTTTCGCTGCGCTGAAAAAGGCGGGGGCGTTCGCAGTAAAGCTCTATCCTCCGGAACTTGGAAGGTTCACCGAGGTGCTCAAGGAGACAACGCGCTCTCGCATGAAGCTCGCCGTCCACGCTGAGGAGTTCGCTCTCGTCGGCACGGAAAGGGCGCACCTAGCTGAGGGTGTAGCGGTGAGGAGAATTCTCGGGGGGCTCGCTAGCACCTCCGAGGTCCGGTTCGCGCACGTCTCCACGTCGGACGGTGCCTCCGAACTTGAGCGCGCCAAGAGGTCGCACAGCGGCTTGACGGTAGAGGTTGCGCCGCATCACCTTTTCATGAGCGACGAGGTCGCAGAAGAACGGATAGGGGTCACCAGCCGGGTGAACCCATCGCTCCGCTCGAAGGCCAACGCGGCAAAGATGCGCCGGATGATGCGTTTGGGCGTCTTCGACTTCTATGTGACCGACCACGCCCCTCACACGGTAGAGGAGAAGTTCCAGGGTGCGCCCGGCTTTCCGGGCCTGGAGCTGGCGCTTCCTCTCTTCCTCACCAAGACCAATGACCCTGCCCTCGTCTCCAGGATGTATTGCGAGGCCCCGGCCGCATACCTCGGTCTACGCAAGGGGAAGATCTCGCAGGGCTTCTGGGCAGACATGGTCGTAATCGGGAGGAGAAGCTGGAAGGTAGACCCCGAAAGGTTCGTCTCGAAGGGCAGGGTCACGCCTTTCGCCGGCGAGACGATGCGCTACTCCGTCGAGCACGTCTTCAAGGCGGGAAGGACAGTGTTCAGCGGAGGAAGATTCACCAAGACCATCTCCCGCCTCGCGGTAGACGGTCATCTTCATTAGGTGTCGGCTTCCACATCGAGGAGCTTTGAAGACCCGACTATTCACGGTTGGCATAGTCGAGCGCCGGGGGAAGATACTGGTACTGAAGCGGAAGGAGGACGACGACACATATCCGGGCCTCTGGGACTGCGTGGGGGGTCATTTCGAGAAGGGAGAATCCTCCGAGGAGTGCATGCTTCGGGAGGCGCTTGAGGAATCGGGGCTCAAGCCGCGTATCGAACGAGTCGGGAGGCTGATAGAGTATCGTGACGAATACGGTCGCTCAGTCGCGGTGCCCTTCCTCCTTTGCGCCTCCTCCGGGAGGGTGGTCCCGTCAGAGCACTCGGAGTTCCTGTGGGTGTCTCCCGAAGAGGCGAGGCAGCTCGACTCGGTCCCTTCTCTGCGGAAGGCAATCGACGACTTCCGGCTCTGAATCAGAGAAGAATCATAGTCTAAACTTATAACGAATGAGGTCCGGAGCTCTCTCGTGCAGGTAGCCAACTCACCGCAAAAATGGCTATACTTCTTCGACGAGGGCGTCTCAGACAAGAAGCTGCTCGGTGGGAAGGGCGCGGGTCTCTGCGAGATGACCTCTCTGGGGCTCCCGATCCCTCAGGGGTTTGTGATTACCACAGAGGTGTGCGAGGAGTTCTACCGGAACGGGCAGAAGCTGCCGACAGGGCTTATGGACACGGTCCTCGCGGCGATGAGCTCCCTGGAGCTGAGGACGGGAAAGAAGTTCGGGAACCCAGAGAAGCCGCTGCTAGTTTCAGTCAGGTCCGGGGCGCCCGTCTCGATGCCCGGGATGATGGACACCATCCTCAACCTCGGGCTGAACGACTCGGTCACCGAGGGACTCGCCACCCTCACGGGGAACAGACGTTTTGCTTACGACACCTACCGGCGCTTCATCCAGCTCTTCGGTAAGATCGTGCTCGGAGTCGACGAGGATGAGTTCGCGAAACTTCTCGACGGCGAGAAGAGGCGCAGAAACGCCAAGCAGGACAGCGACCTGGACGCGGACTCCGTGAGGAGGGTCTCGGAGTCCTACAAGGAACTGCTGAGGAGGGAGAACAAGCCGCTGCCCCAGGACCCAGCTATTCAGCTGGAGCTGGCCATAGAGGCGGTGTTCAGGAGCTGGATGGGGAAGAGGGCGATAGAATACAGGAGACAGTACCGCATAGCTCCGGAACAGGCCAGGGGTACTGCGGTGACGATAGTCTCGATGGTCTTCGGGAACATGGGCGACGACAGCGCTACTGGCGTGTTGTTCACGAGGGATCCTTCCACGGGCGTGCGCGGCCTCTACGGGGACTACCTGACCAACGCCCAGGGCGAGGATGTGGTCGCCGGGGTCCGCACTCCGAAGCCGATAGCGGACATGCAGGGAGAGTTCCCCCGCGCCTACGAGACGCTTGAGCAGGTATCACAGAAACTCGAGTCGCACTACAGGGAGCCTCAGGACATCGAGTTCACCGTCGAGCGAGGCGCGCTGTACCTTCTGCAGACCCGGGCGGCGAAGATGGGCCCTATGGGCGCCATCCGCGCTGTGGTAGACATGGTCCACGAAGGCCTGATCTCGAAGGAGGAAGCCATACTCAGAACATCCCCGGAGCAGCTAGAACAGCTGCTTCACCCAAGGGTGGACCCGTCGCACAAGGAGATACCGATCGCGACAGGTGTCCCTGCCTCCCCTGGGGCGGCGTCGGGAAAGGTCGTGTTCGACGCGGACACGGCGGTCGAATGGACCAAGAAGGGCGAGAAGGTGATACTGGTCAGAGAGGAGACCAAGCCCGAGGATGTGCACGGATTCTTCGCTGCAGAAGGCGTGCTGACGAGCAGAGGTGGGAAGACGTCCCACGCTGCGGTGGTAGCGAGGGGCATCGGGAAGCCCTGCATCGTCGGCTGCTCCGCCCTTACAATATACCAGCAAAGCAGGCTGCTGCGTGTGGGTGGGGCGACCATAACCCAGGGTGACACAATAACCATCGACGGCTCATCTGGAAGCGTCTATCCCGGCGTGGTCCCCCTGCTCCAACCCGAACTGAAGGAGGAAGTCTTCGAGCTACTGGCATGGGCGGACGAGGTGAAGACGCTCGGAGTGTGGGCCAACGCCGACACGCCCGAGATGGCTTCCAAGGCGCGCAAGATGGGGGCCGAAGGGATAGGCCTTGCGAGGACGGAGCGCATGTTCAACTCGGAGGAACGATTACCTATAGTCGTCTCCATGATAATGGCCTCGACCGAGGAGGAGCGGCGGTACTATCTTGACAAGCTCAGACCGCTCCAGAAACAGGACTTCAAGAGGATCCTCAGGGAGATGCATGGCCTCCCGGTCATCATCAGACTTCTTGACCCGCCCCTCCACGAATTCCTACCGAGGCTCGAGGACATGCTCGAGCAGGTGGAGAAGCTGCAGCAGCACGGCGATGAAAAGCAGCTCGTGCAGGCGAAGAGGATGCTGGACAAGGCGCGGGCTCTCTCTGAAGCGAACCCGATGCTCGGCCACAGGGGAGTCAGGCTCGGTCTCACGCACCCAGAAATCTACGAGATGCAGATAGCGGCCGTGATGGAGGCGACGGCAGAGCTCGTCAAGGAAGGCGTCGACGTCAAGCCCAAGATAATGACGCCTCAGGTGGCCCTCCACCAGGAGGTGAAGCTGCTGCGAGAGCAGTTCGAGAAGGTCAGGCTCCTCATAGAGACGAGGGAGAACGTGAAGCTCGACGTCAAGTTCGGCACGATGGTCGAGACTGTGAGGGCCGCGCTCGATGCCGACGAGATAGCTAAGTACGCTGAGTTCTTCTCCTTCGGCACGAACGACCTCAGTCAGGCGACCTTCAGCTTCAGCAGGGAAGATGCTGAAGCGAAGTTCCTCCCCTTCTATCTCGAGAAGGGCATCCTTTCGGACAACCCATTCGAGACGATCGACGAAAAGGGGGTGGGCAGACTGATCAAGATGGCAGTCGAGTCCGGAAGGGCAACCAGGCCCGACCTTGAGGTCGGGATATGCGGTGAGCATGGCGGAGACCCGCGCTCGATATATCTGTGCCACAGGGCCGGGCTCAACTACGTCTCGGCCTCAGCGTTCAGGATACCCGTCGCCAGGTTAGCAGCCGCCAGGGTCGCTCTCCTCGACAGGGCCGGGAATTGAGGCGTACTCCGGAACATGAAGTTCAGAATCGCGATGGCCCAGGTCTCCACCTCGGAGTCCAAGGCGCAGAACCTCGAGAGAGGGCTCTCGCTGATCGGAGACGCTGCGAAGGCGGGCGCGAAGCTTCTCGTGCTCCCAGAGTTGTTCATGGCATACGTCACTCTGGACCAGCTGCCGGCGTCCATAGTTGACATCGCCGAAGACGTCAACGGCCCCTTTGTGAAGAGGCTTGCCGCGGAAGCCAAGAAGGAGAGGATTCATCTCATTGTGGGTATCCTCGAGAAGTCGAGGAAGAAGGGGAAGGTCCGCAACACAGTGGTGATGATTGGACCGGACGGCAATCTCATCGCCGTGCACAGGAAGCTGCAGCTCTTCGACTCGTTCGGCTACAAAGAGTCGAGCAGGTTCGAGCCAGCGGACGATGTCGAGGGGGCCTTCGACACGCGCATCGGAAGGCTCGGACTCATGACGTGCTACGAACTACGCTTCCCCGAGATATCGCGAATACTCGCAGCGCAGGGCGCCGAGGTTATAGTCGTCCCGACTGCCTGGGTGGCGGGAAGGATGAAGGAAGAGCACCTGCACGTTCTTGCGAGGGCGAGGGCGCTGGAGAACACCGTCTTTGTCGTGGTCGTCTCCCAGACCGGCAGAATATTCACGGGCAGGAGCGTGGTGGTAGACCCGTTCGGAGTTGCGGTCTCCGATGCGGGAGAGGCCGAGGGCCTAGTCACTGCCGAGATAGACCTGGACCGCGTCAATGCTGTCAGGAAGTCTCTACCGAGCCTCGGACAGGTAAGGATAGACCTCTACAAGAAACACTGGCGCTAGGTCGTCCTTTGCGGAACGGAGCTTCTGGACCTGAAGATTAGCACAAAGTAGACCACGTTCAGCAGAACGAACGCGATGGAGCTCGCCAGCTCCAGACGAAGCGTCCAGGGCCCCATCATCCTGCTGAGCATCGCCTCCGTCAAGCTCCAGTCCGGATAGACGGGAGAGAGGAATCTCACCAAAAAGACATTGTTGACCAGCAGGAACGTCATGTCGGCCGCGGTGAGCGAGACGTACAGCCACTTTCTCGAGGGATTCCAGGAGAGGTCGACCAGGGCGAGGGCGAGGACATAGATGCCGTACTGCTCGTTCACCTGGGCCTTGAAGAGCAAGAAGGTTATCGTGCACAAGAGGAGCGACTGGACCAACCCCCTTCGGGTCGAGTACCCGTACCAGCGGTAACCTAGGTAGATCGCAATCAGCTCTGCGGGTATCCAGACGTACCGGACCGCGTATAACTCGAGCGACGATACGGGGCCGATTGCGTTGAATTCGATGAGGTAGTAGGCGAAACCGACAGCGGAGAGGGACTGTCCTCCCTTTCCTACAGTGCTCTGCAGGGTCGCGAACGCCGTAGCCACCGGCCATCTCAGGATGACGATCGTTGCAAGGGTAGCGGCCACGGGCAGAAGTATTGCGTAGGCGAGGTTCCTCAGCTTGTTCTGCCCCGAGAACGCTATGGGCACCGCGAAGACGAGCGGGATGGACTTTATCCAGATGGCGAGGCCCTCCAGCAGCGCGCTTGTCGACTCCTTTTTCGAGTCGAGGGCCATGACGACCGGCAGCATCGCGAGCGAGTCGAACATCCCCCAGATTCCCGAGATGATTATCGTGAATGGGGACATTAGCCAGAGGGCCAGCGCCTTGTTGGCGAAATCCGGCCTGACCGCCTTCACGCATCTTGAAATGAAGTAGCCTAGGAGAACGTCGCCGAGAATCTCCGGCTGCTTCAGCAGGAAGTAGTAGACGAATCTGTCGCCCCCACCGACCAGGCTGTAGAGGTCGTAGATGCCTCCCAGGAGCAGTGGCCAGAAGGGCAGGTACGCTATGGTCGACTCACCGCTCGCCGAGAAGATGTACGAGAATGACAGCCCCGGGACGGGACCGAGGACCCCGTAGGGGCTCACCCCGTGCGCGACCCAGAACCCCGTCCTTACCCACAGCTCGAAGTCGAAAGGATGGCCAGTCCAGAAAGAGAAGACCTCTCTAATTGCGATGCCCGCTACGAGAACTAGGCTCGTCCTTGTCTTGAGAGTGACGACAGAGGGTGATTTCAAGCGAAACCCTCTGAAAAGAATTTAGGCTCCAATCCCTGTCATCGTAGGGATTTTCCCATGCCGAAACGGCCAGGTCCTGATACGGGTGCACTCCCATGGCTCGACGGTTTCGAGCAGAACGATTATTCTCGTTTGTGGGATTCCAAGCGGATCGAGGCCGAGGCGCAGACGAGAATCTTGACTGGATGGGTCAAACCCGGAGAATCCTACCTTGACCTTGGAGGAGGCTTTGGGCGCGTCGCCAGAACCATCGAACCGTTCTTTCATCGTGCCGCGCTTATCGATCTTACCAAGCGAAACCTCGGGATGGCGAAAAAGAACCTCAAACACACGGAGATAATCCGGGGAGATGTGTCCAACATCCCCGCCCGCGACTCCTCCTTTGATTTCATCACGATGATTCGGGTGGTCCATCTTCTTCCTGACCCTTCGAGGACCATGCGCGAGATCCTGAGAGTCTCGAAGGACGAGGGAATTCTCGTGATGAGTGTACCGAATCTCGCTGTTAACTGTGCAATTCGGGACCTCGACCCAGGAGTTCTTTCTGGGATAAGACACATCTTGCCGACCTACGGACCGGTCGTCTGGCCCTATGGGCAGCGGTGTATCTTCTCTCCACACAAACTCTTCGTCCCAAAAGAGTTCAAGCTTACCGGTAGGAGAGGCACCGGACTCTTCGACAACTTCGTTGGAAAATCTCTTAACAGATTTCCGCAACTTCATCTCCTCGATGTGGCGACCTCGCCATTCTGGTTCATCAAGCTGGATGTCTTTCTCAGATTCGAGATCAGGAAATCGTCCGGGGGCCGTACTTTCTCGAACACAAAAAGGGACTGATCACCGAATCGGTTGGTAGGGAACAAGCCTGCCGCCACACCTTCCGTTCTCTCTGCGAGCGAAAGGAAAGAGCTCACCCCGTAGTAGGTGTCACTTGGATAAGCTGGAGAGGATGCCGCGGAGAGTCCGAGCATCCTTCTGAGCTCGAATTTGGACGAGAAGGAAATCGCGAAACTGCCGACTCGTAGAAGCGACGATCCTTGCTGGTTTTCGCGCTGAAGGACGCGAAGCCTTCGTCGTTGTTTCAGTATCTTCTGTTCAGGAACGCCACCTCCATTTCGACGTGAGATTCTACCCTTATGACGATCGAGAAAGGGAGGAGGGGGTAGTGGCATCAACTCATCCGTTCTCCGGATGTCTTTCGACGCGCTCTTAGCCTTGTTGTTCGGGCTGCGATTTGGTTGTGTGACAGCAGCGCACACTAGATGTCATCTCCTGAGGGCTGCTCTCCTCTTTAGCACGTCGACGTGTGGCGAGATGTTCGTTCGCTAACGGTCGAACGCTCCTCTGGCTGCACGGAATTTGGGAGTGCTTTCTTTGCGATTGAAGCTGCGTGAGCCATCTTTCCGGTCGTGAAGTAATGGTTCTCCTCGAGATGAGGTTGCTTCGGTGTCAGGATCTTCCATACAACAGATGGGTTGCGTCGCTGCGGGGCTAATCGTGGCGGCGGTCTCGGCCGGGGTCGTCCTGTACGTGGCTAGACGCCGGGCGCGCCCTTACCCTCCACACGGCTACTAGTACGAGCGTCCCCGCGAGGATGAGTCCTCCGGACAGTCCCAGCTGCAGCATTGCGCCGTAGCCTCCTGTTCCGGCGCTTACCAGGGCGCTTGAGGTCTGGGTCGCGCCTGCGCTCAGCGGAATCTGAAGAGGTACTGGATACGTCGACGACGAATATGCACCGCTCGTCCCCAGAACTATCGGCGGTCTCGCATGCTGAGAGAAGTTGAAAAAGTCGAGCGGGAGGCCGGCGTCGGCCACGTTCGAGTTGAGTGCTGGAAGGTTCCAGTTGTAGTCGATGAAGCGGATGAGAGAGAGGTGGCTCAGGAGCGTGCTCGAGACGTGCGCCTCGATACTGTACGGTGAGATCACGAGAAGCGGTACCCTCTGCCCGTAGCCCAAAAGAGGGCTCTGGAAGCCGTGGTCGATTGTGAACTCAGCTGGAGGCACCACCTGGTCGTAGAATCCCCCTCCTTCGTCCCAAGTGATGAATATGGCCGTCGTGTTCCAGTATGCGCTCTCCATGACCCTGTTCACGACCGAGACGACCCACTGTTCTCCGCTGCTCGGGTTTGCCGCCGGATGTTCGTCGTAGGTCTTGTTGTTGAGCGAGTTGACGAAGCTGACGCTCGGGAGTCCCGAGCCCGACGAGAGATCACCGTAGAGGGACGAGAGGTCCTTCACGTTGGACAACGCTGACTGCGGGATTCCCGACAGGTAGTCCAGCGGATAAAGCGTCGAGGCGGCCGACGGGGAGCTGAGGTAGTCATAGTACCCCCAGCTCACCCCCGCCCCATCAAGCTGGCTCATCACCGACTCTGAGTAGGGGAGGTAGGGAGGCGCAGGGTTGTCTGCGGCCACCGGGGTATCCCCGGTGAGGAGCATCAGCCGGTTCGGCGTGGTCTCACTCAGGACCGCCGAGAAGTAGTTGTCTCCCAGGCCGTACTCCTCGGCGTAGTCCCAGTATGCCGGCACCGAGTGGTAGTCGAAGTAGACCATGGATTGCGGGCCGGAGTTCGCAGCGAACCCTGTCGCGTTGTTCGCGTAATCTGCCTCGTAGACGAGCTGTCCTTCGCTCGGGTCCGCCGGCGCGCTGCTGGTCGACAGCGTCGGGCTCAAGCAGCCGCCCCGGTACGGGACACAGACGGAGTTCGGGATGCCCACCACCGGCGGAAGCTGAGAGGTGATTGAGTTCACAAGCGTCCCGTTTGCCGTGGGATACGTTCCGAAGTAGTTGTCGAACGAGTGGTTCTCCTGCACGATTATGATGACGTGCTGGATGGGGGTGGCCGTCCTCGCGCCGGCTACCGCCGCGGGCGCCACCAGCGCCAGAAGGCTGAGGCCGACGAGCATCGCGAGCGCGCCTTGCTTTCTGCTCATCTGAACCCGTTCACACCTTCTGGAACACGAAGAGCGTCTGGTCTCCGAAGCGGTTGAAGGGGAAGTGCCCGGCCACGGTCTTCTCGACCGTCTCCGTGAACGAGAGCGCCGGCCTGACCCTGAAGTAGAGGTCGCTGAGGTAAGCCGGAGGCAGTATCGCTGGAAGGCCGATGATCTTTCTCACCCTGAAATTATCCGAGAATAACCCGGCGAATGTCTTGGGACTGTAGTAGTAGGAGGGTATGTCCATCCCTCCCACGGAGACCATGATGGGCTGCTTCTTTCTAGGAGCCATCTTTTCGAACTGCAACGCAGCGCCATGCGCGATGGCTTCGGAGATACATAGGGTGTTCCTTATGGAGCAGACGAAATAGCCGCCATCCTGAACTATTTTCGAGAGTTCTCCGGACACGCTCCCTATTGACGGCTCGCAGTTGAGCGCCCCGTTGAACGAGTAGACGACTCTTACCTTTCCTCCGGGGAGCGAACTGGAGACCTCCGAGATCCGCGCCGCACCGACCTGGACGGCTGATATCTTCTGGTCCAGGCCTCTGGCCGCGACCTTCCGGCGCAGCAGTGCGACCATCTTCTCCGAGATGTCCGTGGCTACTATCCGCTGCACGTGTCTCGAGACCTCGACTGCCTCCGCTCCTGTGCCGCACCCGATCTCTACCAGTGTGTCGTCCTGCCTGGTCCGCTCCAGGAGGACGGATATCGACCTTTCCCGTATCCATCGATTGATGAAGTTGCTGCGGATCGTGAAGTCATACTCCTCGGAGGCAGAATCGAAGGCGCGCGCAACTCCCTCGTAGTAGCCGACTCTGCGCCGCTTCCAGTCGGCGAAGTCGGAGCGAACATCACCCTCCCCCTTCACCGCTCCCCTCAGGTGCGGCGGGGCGAGCGGAGTGAGCCTGAGGCACGCCTCTGCCCGCGCATACCAGTCGTCTACCAGCGACGAGCCGTACTTCCTGGAGAAGAGCTGGAGAATTGTCCCTCTTTCCTTCTCGATGGCGGCCGCCACTTCGTACGAATAGTCTCCCAGTCTCACCCCCGCACTTCCGGTCGAGAGAGCGTTCTGGACCCAATCACTGGCGGCCCGACCAGCAAGCACGAAGAAAACACCGTCCGACCTGACGAACCTTACGACGACGACGTGGGGAATCCGGGTCTTCCTTCCCGTTGTCACGACCCTGAGGAGGACTTCGGATGACAGCGGCGCTGGCTTTGCCTGCTGTTCCATCATGCATCGTCTCCCCGCTCGCGCCTTGCGTACATCCTCCTGAGCGTTCTGTATCTTTCCGACTCATAGACGCAATGGTCCAATCCAATCTTCGACCTGAACGAAGCAGAAGAGTTACCGTGTTTTCGGTAACTCATGTTGAGAAGCGACGCCTTCATCCTAACATAGCTTCCTACAGTGTAGTAAAGAAACGAGTTCAGGACACGGTTCCCTCCCCTCCTTTGCTCTTGGGATTTGCCTCGATCCTGGGTCGGGACTCTGCCCGTGTACAACCGGGGGAAGTAACGCTGCATCCAGGATCCCTCTAGGAGTAGCCCCCGATAGAACTCGATTCCCGAAATGACGTGCGCCGAGAGCGCATCTCTCGCGAAGAGGCTGTCTTTTTTCTCTCCAAACTCCACCCTCGCCTTTTCCTCGTCGATGACGTAGCTGAAGCAGAACGGGGGGCAGTTCCGCGTGAGCCTGTGGAGTCGCGCCAGGAGCAGAGCCTTTAGCATGAAGACCCACAGCGAGTCCTTCCGGGTCACGCAGAAGACGTCGATGTCGTCACCCAACCTCGCACTCTTGTAGGAGTTGCCACCCGCGACTGCGAGCGTTTTGACCCGCTGACCTGCGCACAGCTCTGCTAACTCGGTCGCGGCAATCACGTTTATCCTGGCCCTCTCCCTGTTCTTCGCTTCGGCGCCGACCAACCCTCGAAGGGGGAGCGAGCCCGACTCTTCCATCACGTAGCCAGACTCGACCCAGTACCGGGAACTGAGCTCTTGATTTGAAAACCATGCCGCCTCGAACTCCTCGTCGGTCGCGTCTGCCGATGTGAGCTCGGCCAACTCGCTGAGCGTCAGTAGGCTCTTGTTCATTCGGGCGACTTCGCAGTAGAAAGAAATCTCCGATATGTCCTCGTCACCTATCTTGAAGGTCCACTGCTCAGTCTGCATACCGATCCCAGACCACGTGTCTCCGTTGATTCGAGAATGAGTCCTTCAATGCGCCGATGAACGAAATGAACTCCAGCACCACAGCAAAGGGTAGCGCCAGGGCAAGCCTCGGATGTCCTGCTATGGTCTTCACGACTGCCCCGAACCCGCGTCTAGGGGAAAAGACCATCAGAGATTCAGCCGTCATCGGTACTCGGCCCACCATCCTCCAGATTTGGATGTGCCCGTACAGTACCCTGCGTCTCTGCCTGACTATCTCGATGGACACTGACGGGACGTCTACCTTTACTACCGCGTTTCCAAGCGTCTTTACTGAGAAACCTTTGGCTCGCATCCTGCCACCGATGTACGCCCCATCGTTGACCACGTGCGGCGGAAGGTCATCGAGGGCGTGGAGCCGGACGACCATGAGCTCGTCGGTCCCGTGATTGCTCAGCGACGTTCCGTTCAGTTCGCCGGTGCACGTGTTGTGTGCCCCCCACATCAGCTCCAGGACGCGCGAAGCGACCCCTCTTCCCGTCGCTATCAGCGGGAAGCCGGAGACCATTCCCACCCGGGCGTCTTTGCCGATGGACCTCAGCAGCCGAGAGATTGAGCCGTGCGAGGGAACCGCGTCGCCGTTTACGAACACAAGATACTCGCCCATGGCCTCCGCGATTATACGATTTATCGCGCTGACCTTTCCCCGTCTTGTATCCTCTTCGGCGAGCACGAACCTGGGGTCACGCTCGTGCATGCGTCGGAGGCGTCCGAGGGCCCTCGGACTGCAGGCGCTTGCGACCACGATTATCTTCTCAAGACGGAAACCGCTGGGGTAACGTTCGCCCTCTATCGTATCGATGAGTTCCACAAGTGTGGGCGGCTCTCCGGTGGCGCAGACGCCAATGCTGAATCCGACAGCATTCTCCTGTCGAGCCTCGTTGAGGTCTGGACCTCGGGGATTACGTAGAGCCAAGCGACCCGTGGCTCGCTCAGACATGGAATTCTCTGATAAGGGTTCCTCTATATTTGCCCTGGTTTCGATTTGGAAGAATCATTATATCGCATCAAGGACGCGATCGCGAAGCTTCTTCGGAGTCTTTTGAATGGCATCGAACACAACGCGCGGCTTCCTGGTCGGTCTGGGAGGGGGGGCTCTTGCGGTCGCCATTTCGTACGTGGTCAGGATCTTCCTCGGCGGCGTCTTCCTGCCCGAGCTCGCCGCCCAGACACTCTTCACCCTGACGCCGGGTGCAATCGAGTCACAGGCGGTAGAGTCACTCCAGAGCCTCGCAAAGTATTCGGCATTCGCTGGAGGATTGATAGTTAACCTCTTGCTGTACGGCACATTCGGCGCGTTGCTCTACCGGGCCAAGAGCATCTCTCAGCAGGGAGGCAGGCTCGAACGCTTCGTCTCGTTCACCCTCCTGCCCTACATCATACTCGCGACGGTAGGGGTCCTGCTTCTCTTTACAACAGCGATCCAGTCTTCCCCCGTGAGCCTGCCTGTCCTTCTGCTCTCGCTCGTGCCGCCGCAGCTGGCCTTCGGCGCGACGCTCATTTGGTTCAACTCAGTGGGACCGACCAAGCCCACCGAGCTCTGTGAGGCGACGAACCCTCCGAAGGGCAAGAAGAAGTTCGACAGGCGGAGGAGACTATTCATCCAGGCGGGAGTGGCGTCGGCGGTTGGGGCGGCCATTCTCGTCTACGGCGTGGGCTTCCTCCTTAATCCCGCGAACCCGGCAGGCAACACCCCGGCGAACCCTTCGGCACTGTTCGCACAGAACGTGACCACAAACGGCAACTTCTACAGGGTAGATGTCAACATATTCCCTCCCACTGTCGACGGGTCCGGCTGGCACCTGCAGGTATATGGGCTAGTCAACAGCCCTCTGACTCTGACCCTGGACCAAATCCAGCAGATGTCGTTCTACGACCAGTACAACACTCTCGAATGCGTCAGCAACACGATAGGAGGTGACCTGATAAGCACCGCCCAGTGGAGAGGGGTCCGGCTCAAGGACGTCCTCAACCAGGCGGGTCTTCAACCATCGGCTGACTATATAGTCTTCAGAGCGGTCGACGGATACGACGTGGCGATACCGCTGGAGAGGGCGATGCTGGATGGGACGCTTCTTGCGTTCGAGATGAACGGGGCGCCGCTCCCCACCGAGCACGGATATCCGCTCAGGGCCATTGTCCCAGGCTTGTACGGCATGATGAACGCGAAGTGGATTACGAGTATCGAAGCGGTGAGCGGCCCCTACCAGGGCTACTGGCAGGCCAGGGGATGGACCAGCAACGCCGAGTACCAGACGGGCTCGGAGATAGTCATCCCGGGAAACGCTCAGGTCACCCAGAGGTTCGGGATCGATGGTTCGGGCAACATACCGTTCGGCACCACGCCGATAGCGGGGATAGCCTACGCCGGCGACCGCGGGATTTCCAAGGTGGAGGTGAGCACCGACGGGGGGAACACCTGGACGCAGGCGTCCACCACTGAGCCCCTCTCCGCGTACACGTGGGTCTTCTGGTCGGCCCAGTGGAACCCGCCGGCAACGGGGTCCTACAAGCTCGTGGTCCGCGCGACCGACGGGACGGGCGCGGTCCAGACCGCTGTGGTGACGAACCCGTTCCCTGATGGGGCGACTGGATATCACGTCGTGGACATCTCGGTCGTGGGCGCCCAGGCGGGCGCATCGTCGTAGGCTCGGGTAGCCCGAGACCAGTGGATTCATCAGCGGGGTTTTATTCCTCCTGTAGGCTGATTGGCCATGGTTTCCCTAGAGCAGTTCCTTTCGACGGTCACGGTCGAGGCTGACGACGGGCGCTTCGCGCACCTCTTCTCCGACGCCGTCTCACGGATCCCATCGGATGTCCGCCCTCTGGTCTCCCTTGCCAGCGTGAGGCTACGGAGGAGGGGCCGCATGAAGGGCCTCGCCGGCCTGACCCGATGGTCGGAACATTCCAAACGCAGAATGCCGTCTGGCGGCCCGGGAACTCAGACGATTACCTACTACTCATCGCTGCTCGACCATCTCTCCGATGAGGCGTACGTCGCGATCCTGGTTCACGAGCTGGCGCACGCGTGGCTGAACGAGCACGTCGCTCCCGCGCAGTCGCCCGAGAGGGAACGGGAGGCCGATGGCCTTGCAGCGAGGTGGGGCTTTCAGCTCGAGCTTGAGCAGCTCAGCCGTGAAGCCGAAGCAATCGGAGATTCGGTCTACTGAATCAGCGGAGTGAACGTCTCTTCATGAACGCCGGACCGTACTTCTCGGCGAGGACGTTTAGGAGCTCGGTCGTGTGGTTCCCTACCATGTGATTCAGCAGCTCGACTATGGCCTCGGCCCTGACCCCCTGCTCTGCGTCGAAGGCCCTGTCTGCGAAGTCTGCACAGATCTCGCACTCTGAGATAGACTTAGCCTCTATCATGCTCCTCAGCACCTCGAGTTCCCGGTCGAAATGGCGGCTGAGCATACCGAGCCTCTCGTCAGGGTCCAGCGTCCCTAGAAGCTTCAGCCTCTCTTCGTGCGTCAGGGTAGGCGACATGGCGCAGAGGTCCGAGAGCTCTGACGCGCTCTTCGCGTTTGCGAGCATGGACGTCACCTCGGCGGGGATGTCGGGAATGAGCTCCCTGAACTCGTCGAGCTGGGAGTGGACGCGTTTTATCGTCGACGCCCCGTCCTTGCGCGAACCCTCGGTCTCGTCGAGCTTTTCGACCTTAACCAGAGGACCCGAGCCGAGGCCCTCGGGGCTGCTCACCCTGATCCTCCAGAGACCCTTGAGGTCCACGCGGAGCCCGTTGCTCACTCGCTGCGTGTTCACCACCAAGGTGAGGACGCCTATTCCGTGCTTCTCTCTCTCAAAATCGGTGGGAATGAACGCTACCAGCCGGTTCTCCTGAAGCGCGTGAGAGACAGCGTCTTTACCCTGCTCCTCTCCCAAGGTTAGCGATACCTGCATCTTTGGAAAGAGGACGATGTCACGGGAGAAGAACGCGGGCACCTGCTCGTCTTTGTCGGTAGAAGTAACCCTCTCGGTCACGTCGGAAGCGTTTGTGGAGTGCTCCCGGCGATATTTCAACCTGTCCACTGATTCTTCCATTGCGCCGCGCTTCGCTCATGCTTAAGAGAAGGCACGCGGGCACTTCGCTGGATGGAAGTTACCTCGCCCGAGCTCGAGGAGCTGAGGTACGGCATACGGAGGTATCTCTCAGTCAAGATGTCCTATGCGCCGCAGTTCTCTCCAGACGACAAGAGGCTGGCGTACCTCTCGGACATTACGGGCGTCCCACAACTCTGGTCCGTGGGGCTGGAGGAGGGCGCTTGGCCGCAACAGCTATCGCTCGGCCAGGAGAGGATTGGCTTCCTCAGCTATGCAAAGAAGAACGAGATGATAGCCTATGGGGTCGACTCTGGGGGCGACGAGAAGTACCAGATCCGGGTTATCGAGGACGGCGGAGAGAGGATGGGCGTGGTCACCGACGACCCTGAGACCATCCATGGATGGGGGGACTGGTCTCCCGACGAGCGCTCGGTCTGCTACTCCTCGAACGCGCGCAGCAGGTCCTTCTTCGACATCTACGTCTACTCCCTCGACACCGGGAACCCTCAGCCGGTCTTTCAGCAGGATGGGAACAACTTTCCCGTCTCCTGGTCGCCCGACGGCTCCACGATCATGTTCGAACGCGCTCACGCGCCGTTCAACCAGGACCTCTATCTGCTGCACCTCGGCGACAGGTCCGTGGAGCACATCACGCCGCACGACGGGGACGCGGCGTACTACTCGCCGACCTTCGACCCTACCGGCCGCTTCGTCTACTGCGTGACCGACGAAGGACGAGAATTCTCGGCGATAGCGAAGATAAACATCCAGGAGCGGTCGCTGAGCTATCTACACACAGAAGAACACGATGTTGAGAGTCTAGCGCTTACCAGGGATGGCAACAGGATAGCCTTCACGGTGAATGAAGACGGCTTCTCCCGGCTCATGGTCTGGCGCGTCGGTTCGGAGTCGCCCGAGAAGATAGATGTCCCTCGGTCTGTCCTCGGCGGCCTCTCTTGGTCCAACGACGGAAGGAGACTCGCCTTCTCGCTTTCTTCCTCGAAACTGAACTCCGACGTGTGGGTCTACGACGTCGAATCGCAGTCGGTGAGGCGCGTCACGCGCAGCTCTACCTGCGGGATACCAGAGTCGAGCTTCGCCGATGGAGAGTCGTTCCGATTCAAGTCGTTCGACGGCCTTGAGGTTCCCGCCTTTCTCTACCGTCCGCTGGGCACCGGGCCTTCACCTCTGCTCGTCTATCTGCACGGCGGTCCTGAGAGTCAGTTCCGGCCCTCTTTCAACCCGCTGCTCCAGTTCCTCGTGAAGATGGGCTTCGCAGTGCTCGCCCCGAACTTCCGTGGTAGCGTCGGATACGGCCGCATGTACACGCATCTCGACGACGTCCGGGGACGGATGGACACCGTCAGGGATGCGATCAGCGCGGTCACCGAGGCCCGGAAGATGGTCTCGATAGACCCGAGGAAGATCGTCGCCTGGGGAGGCTCCTACGGCGGTTTCATGGTACTCGCCTGCCTGTACACCAAGCCGGAGCTCTGGGCCGCTGGGGTTGACATAGTGGGGATCTCGAACTTCGTGACCTTCCTCAACAACACGAGCCCCTGGCGGAGGAAGCTGAGGATTCCGGAGTACGGCGACCCGGAGAAGGACAAGGATTTCCTTGAGGGAATCTCCCCGACCAACAACGCCCAGTACATCACCGCTCCGCTCTTCGTCATACACGGCGTGAACGACCCTCGGGTTCCGATCGGCGAGGCCGCCCAGATAATGGAGACCATGCAGAGGCTCGGCAGGGAGGCTCACATCATGACCTTCCAGGACGAGGGTCACGGGCTTGTGAAGCTGCAGAACCGTATAGATGGCTACACAAACGCGGTCGGCTTCCTGATGTACCAGGTCACCGTCGCCGGCCAGCGCCCCTTGCAGGCACCCGAGTCTGACTCGCCAGGGTGAGCGCGCCGGCCATTGCGACCTCGTTGGTCGCGGCCGACCGTGTCACGTTTCGCTCATCCACCAAAGAGCACTCGGGGTGCCTGTCCTATCTGGCTTCTTCCACCCTCTTCATGACCGTTAGACAGGTGAGCGTTATCCACTTGCTCGGTTCGCCCTCGGGCTCCAGCACGAGTGGGGTCACCTTCCTCTTGTCCATCCGGTATCCCGCGCCCGCACCGAGGTCTGGGTGCACGGCGTCCATGACCCACCTCCCGTCCCGCTTTCTCTTCTCAGCCATCAGCCCCAGGGCGGGGTCGATCCTTTTGTCGCCACCGTAACCCAGCGCTGTGACCACATCAAGTCCTACCAGGACGTCATAGTAGTAGTGGACGGGATAGTGGAATCTCAACCACGGCGCATACATCTTCCCCTGCTTGAAGAGCTGCTTCCTGAGATAGAACTCGACTCCCATCTCGACCGTCCTCTTCATACTCCGAGTCCACTTCTGCTTCGGCAGCACGGCAAATGCGCTGAGGCCCTCCCAGCAGTCGAGCGTCCCCTTGCCGAACGCCCGTTCGTAGAAGCAGTGCCAGCCACCGTCCTCCATCTGGTTACTGACGAGCCACTCGAACGCCGAACGGACCCTCGGGTCGTCCTCGTACCCGCACTGAACAAGAGTCCTGGCCAGGTTCCCCGTGAGGCACAGCTCGCTCCTCCTCCAGTCGCTGTTGGGGGTATCGAACCCTCCGTCGGGCCTCGAGTATTCGCTCAGGAAGAGCTCACAGGTCCTCCTGACCCTTTCGTCGACGGCCGTCACCCCCAGGTCCGCCAGCACTATCAGGTTCCATATCGTCGAGACGTACTTCGGCACGTAGAGGCTCTCCCGGGCCTCCCACTCCCATTTGCCGTCGGGCTGCTGCTTGCTGAGGAGCGTTGCCGCCCATCCTCTTTTTGGTATACTGTTGCGGGCATCGAGGACCTCGGACGAGGTCTCCTTCTGACCGAGGAGACTGACGAGTGCCCGGTACCTTGCCGCGGGCTGGGAGGGTTCCATGAGCCATTCGATAGTCCGACCGGGGTCGCTAGCCATCGGCACGCGAACGTCGTGGGGGTCCTGCGATAATATTAGGTTGCCGGGGGTGCTCCATCGAAGCCCTACAACAACCCAAGGTACGTTCGGGACCTGGTTATCAGGTATCTCGGGACAGGGAGGTCGCAGACGCGGATAGGTAAGTAGGATTCTAAACCGAGGCCCCCGCCTTTGGGAGAGGAAGGGGCGGGTGGTGGCATGGGACGCGTCGGCAATGTATGTTGAATGAAGACCTGCTATCTCACCAGGAACCGGAGCTGATTTGGTAACCGATAACCTCCTTTCGCGACGAAACTCGGTCCGGAAGGGCTTGAACATTCGGATTTCCTCCGGTGAGACAATCTCGTCACGTTCAGGCGTCCCCGACATTCCGTTGACATCCTGTCGAGGGAGAATCCTCGAGAGTCCTAGCTCCTAATCTCTCCAGGCGCTTCAACATCATGGGCGGTCCTTCTTTCGGCAGGGTTGTAGTCCAACCGGCCATGCTACTTCGCCTCTCGTCTGTAGGATGCATAGATGGCGATATCATAGGAGATCTTCGAGATCCCCGCAACAACTATGGGTACGCCCGTAAGTCCAAGGGCATACATTACACCGCTGAGAGGGCCGCCGAAGAGGCTTCCCACACCCCTGAAGACATTTGTCGTCGCGTTGGCCCTAACTCGGTCTTGGTCGCTGAAGATCTCGGCCATGAACGCCTGCCGGGTGGGGACATCCATCTGCGACGTGCTCTGTCTTAGGAAGAGGAAAAGCAACGCCAGGGTGAGGGAACCTGCGAAGGGAATGGCAGAAAGGAAGACGCTCGAAATGAGATGGCTGCTAACCATGGTCCTCAGATTGCCAAAGCGTTCAGCGATCAGTGTCGCGCCGAATATCGAGATGGCAGTTATGACGTTCACGATGAAGAAAATGATTCCAAGGTCGGTGATCGAGACACGATAGACGACAAAGAACCAGTACGCGAGCAGGGACTGGGTTACAAAACCACCTCCGAACGCATCCACCGAACTCAGAGCAGAGAGGCGTGCGATGTCCTTCTCCGCCTTTTGCGAAGGCCGGACGATCTCCTTCTCGCCAGTTGGCCTCCGCGCTTCTATGTCGCCCAACCCGAGATAGATCATGAACAGCAGAAGCCCGACGAGCCCAAAGACGAGGTACAGTGACCGGAAGACGGGTAGGCTGTCCTGGAAGTAACCGGGAATCGAGGCTGCCAGGGCTCCTACGGACGCTGCCCCATATCCTAGAAAGTTGTAGACGCCAAAGAGGCGCTTAATGCTGCCTGGACCCGCGAGCCTTGGGAGGATGCCCACCTCTATCGACTGGAAGGGACCTGCTTCCGTCCCGGTAGTACTGACGTTACCGATGAAGAACGCAAGCAAGAGGACGGGTCCGCTGGTCGTGAGGAATAGCAGGAGTCCAGCGATGGCCATGAGGCCGCTGTAGAGAAGGAGAAAACCTCTCCTTCCAAACCGGCTCTCATATCTTCTAAGTAGGGTGTTGGAGAAGACGTTGCTGCCGACGATCACGAGGAGAAACAGACCGATGTAGACTGACGAGTAGCCCAGCAGGGATAGGTAGACTGGCGTCATGACGCTGAGCAGTCCGGAGACAAACACCCGTGAGCTCTTGGTCGTCAGGATTCGAATCAACATGCTTGAGACCATTCAATCTAGCTCCGGAGGTTGTTCGGCGGGCTCTGGCTCCCATGGGATATCTTGACTCTTGTGTTAATGTCTACCAAGGGAGCGACTCCAATTGTCTTCGCACTGATCACGGTGCTTCGGACGACAAAAAGGATAGGGTCGGTGCTGTTTAAGCTCGATGACGTCACAACTGTGCCATGCTGGTCGGCAGCCAATACGTCTACCTCTACTGCTACGACCCGGCGGAGACGCGCAAGAAGAGGGTCTACTGCGGCCCGAAAGGAAGCCCTGAAGCCATCCAGAGGGATGGAGCACCTCCAGCCGGGATACGAGGAAAGGGCAGGAACAGAAGGACAGGTTCGCCGGAGCGATACGGGACTATCGGGTCCCTCCTTTTACCACTCCGCTTGCACAAATGTTCCGATAACCTTGTCTGTAGTGATTATGGGCGAATCAGTTTCACGTGCTAACGATGTTATCAAGGAATCGAAATAGTCTAAGCCTTTCTCTTGAAATTCCAGTGCAGAGTAGATAGATGAGATGGAGTTTGTAAGCAAGTGTGCCTCCGGCACCCTGCTCTCCAAAGCGCGCCAAGAGACCTCGCGTTCAGAGAAATCATATCCCCTAATCTTCATCAACAAGTCAGCTTCGATGAGTGAAGTGTTTG
>JAJYWC010000014.1 GCA_021791695.1 archaeon
CGCCCGTCCTCGATGCGCGCCCGCTTGGACGCCTTCGCGCTGAGGCTGTCGCTTTCATTCATCGTCGGGGGTGGATGGGTGACGATGATCACGCTGGCGACGATAAGGTACGGGGCGAAGCTCGGCGGCCTGCTAGCGGGATTCCCTTCCACGGTGGCGTTCTCGCTCGTCTTCATAGGCTGGACGCAGTCCCCCCAGGCGGCCGTAGAGGCGACGACGGGACTCCCCTTCTCCCTCGGCTTCACCGCGACCTTCGCACTAGTCTATTCGTACGTCACGAGAAACGCCAGGCTCTCAGTCGGACTGCTCGTGGCCCTACTGTACTGGTCGGTCTCAGCCGTCGGCGTGTCGGAGCTCGTCTTCCGGGGCTATGTAGTGTTCTCGACGGCGATAGCCTGCTTCTATGTCATCTGTGGGATAGGCCTCTTACTCCTCGCCAGGAGGAGAGAAAAGACAGCGCCCACCCACGGCGTCAGGCCGACCATCTTCCAGTGGGCCTGGAGGTATGCCATGGCAGGAGGGATGGTCGTCAGCGCCGTCTTCCTCAGTGAGACCCTGGGTCCGGTGGTCGGAGGCATCTTCGCGTCGTTTCCCGCAATCATCACCTCGACCATCTACATCACTGGGTCGGTGGAGGGCGTCGCGGCTACCCGTGGGATGGCGCTGCCCGTCATGCTCTCGACGATCTTCGCGGTCATCCCCTACATCACGATAGCCCGTTATTCGTTCCCGGCGTACGGTCCGTTCCTCGGGACGGCGGTGTGTTATTCGGTCGCTATCCCCCTTTCCGTGCTTGCCTTCTTCCTGGCCGGTCGCCTCACTCGCTGACCTCGGCTCTTTCATATTCGCTCGAGAATAATATGAGCAAAATCATTAATATAGAGAATATTCTAGCACGAGTTTTATGAGTAGCGTTCAACAGTACGCTCATCCGGAAGTCCTCGTCGACACCAACTGGGTGCTGCAACACCACAGGGATGCCAACGTCAGGGTAGCCGAGGTCGACTACGACCCGGCCGCAAACTACGCTGTGGGGCACATCCCCGGGGCGGTCCTCTTCGACTGGAAGAAAGACATCAACGACCCTGTGAGGAGGGACATCCTTAGCAAGGAGCAGCTTGAGTCTCTCTTCAGCAGCGCGGGCATCACCAAGGACACCTGGATCATTCTCTACGGCGACTTCAACAACTGGTTCGCGGCCTTCGCCTTCTGGGTCTTCAAGTATTACGGGGTACAGAACGTGAAGCTCCTCAACGGGGGAAGGAAGAAGTGGCTTCTGGAGGACAAGCCCGTCACCAAGGACGTCCCGACCTATCCCAGGGAGGAGTTCAGGGCATCAAGTGTAAACCAGCACCTCAGGGTCTACAAGGACGAGGTCAGCAAGGCCCTCGGCAAGGGGGACAAGGTCCTTGTCGACGTCAGGGGTCCCAAGGAGTACAGCGGCGAGATACTGGCGCCGCCGGAATACCCGACCGAGCACGCACAGAGAGGCGGCCACATCCCCGGGGCCAAGAACATCCCCTGGGCGCAGACTGTGAACGACGCCGATGGGACGTTCAAGAGCAGGGAGGAGATTGCTGCACTCTACGCTCCAAAGGGAGTCACTGCTGACAAGGAAGTGATAACATACTGCAGGATCGGCGAGAGGTCCTCCCACAGCTGGTTCGTGCTCACCTACCTGCTCGGCTATCCTCACGTGAGGAACTACGACGGCTCCTGGGCCGAGTGGGGTAATTCCGTGGGCACACCCATAGAGAAGTAGGAAGAAACGAGTTCCTCGGGAAGCGGCGTCCCGCCCCGATGTTGCAAGACGAGGCGCGCTTCATGTTTTCCACATGCCGAAGCGTAGGCAGGGGGCAGGCCGCCATGATGGCCTAGTCTCACGAAACAGATGACTCCGTCAGGGGTGGCATGAAGTCGGACGCCCTAGGTGGTCTTCTCGATTATGAAGTGGAAGAGATTCCCTTCCTTTCTCGTCTCAAGGATCTCCTGGTGGGTCCTCTCGCTCCAGGCTATGAGCTCCACCTCAGCGGTCGATTCGTCTGAGACTAGGTGGACCACGGTGCCCATCGGCGCGTGCGACATGAAGTCGTCCAGCTTCACCAGGACCCCCGCGCACTCCGAACCTATCTCGAACATCTCATAATCAGGGAACGCCGCGAAGCACCTGACCCTGAGCTCGTCGATCTTTGTCTCCAGCGGCCTCCTCGCCGCCCCTATGCCGAGAAGGGAGCTCCTCTCTTCCGGCTTGGACATCCTGAGCTTGACAAACCACCCAGCGCCGTACGGGTCGCGATTCAGCAGCTTGGGGTCGTCCTTGAGCGCAGCGTTGACGCCCGTTATGGTGCCCGTAAGCGGCGATTTCACAGTGTCGAAGTGCCGCGGGCCCTCCGCGGATCCCAGACTCATCCCCTTCTCGACCACCGTCCCGACGGGTTTGAAAGCTACCGATGTCAGAGGACCGCTGAGCCACGCCAGCACGGAATCCACACCCAGCGTCGCCTCGTCTCCATCGAGCCTTACCCAGACGTTCCTCTCGATATCGTAAAGCACGTCGTCTGCGAAGGGACAGTTCCTTAGCTTCTGCATGGACGGACGCGCGATCCTGGCGGATTTTAAGCCAGCGCCTTGGCCATGAACGGACCCTCCCTTTCGTAGCCGAACTTCCGGTAGTACTCTCTCGTGCCGACCGCGCTCGTCACGAGCATCTTCCTTGCGCTGAAGCGCTCTCTTGCGTCGCTCTCCATCTCCCTGAGGAGGGTCGCTCCCAGCCCGCGATGCTGCCAAGCAGACTCGTTTCTCGAGTCGACCGGGACGACGGAACCGTAGACCTTCAGCTCGCGCACCACGCACGCACCCCTCATCTCTTTTCTGTGCGCCGCCTCGGAGGGGTGCCTCATCCTGATGAAGCCGGCTATCCTGTCGGAGTCCGGGTACTCGAACGAGGCGAACACCTCCGTGCCTCCCGAGGCCCGGTACTCGTCTTTGACCAGTTTGAGCTCCTCCCCCTTGAGGTCCTCGGGAGAGTCCAGGGCGACCTCCCTGCACCTTATGCACTGGCAGCGTCGGCCCTTCTCGGCAACCCTGCGCAGGACGAGCTCCCTGAGGTTACCCGCGTTCGCGCCGGCTATGATGTCCTTCTCGGGTATCTCCCTCATGATGCGCATTATCCGATGCCACCTCGGGACCCGGACCTTCATCTCCGCGAGGAGCTCCACGACCTGCTCGAGGTCGTACGGCTTGTAGAGCCCGGCCCGATAGAGTCTGGCGAGGACCGTGTCGCGGACGACGAGTGTGGGATAGAGCTTCATCATGTCGGGCCGGAAGCTCTCGTCTGCGTATAGGCGTCCGAGGTCTTCCAGGTCCCACTCAGGGTTCGAGCCCGGGAGACCGGGCATCATGTGCGCGCAGACTTTGAGGCCGGCGTCTCTCGCGACCCGGAAGGCTTCGACCGAGTCCTGCACCGTGTGGCCCCTGTTGCTCTCCTTGAGAGGCTCGTCGTGCAGGCTCTGGACTCCGATCTCGAGCCTGGTGACTCCGTACTCGAGCATTCTGTCGATGTGCTCGGGCTCGCACCAGTCGGGTTTGGACTCTATCGTGAGGCCCACGCAGCGGCTCTTGGCCGTCTCGTTGGCCCTCTGCGCCTCTTCGAGCGAAGCCGACCTCGTCCCGTTCAAGCCGTTGTATACGTCCGTGACGAAGGGCAGCTGGTAATCCATCGGGAGCGCGATGAACGTCCCGCCCTCGATTATCGTCTCTGCCTTGGAGGTGCTGTGCCCCTTCTCGTAGTACTTCCTCAGCGAACGACGCGCCTGCAGATAGGGGTCGTAGTTCAGCCCCTTGGCTATTCTCTGGCTGGGCCCATCGGGCATGTAGCTCTGCGGCGTGCCTATCCTCGGCCCTCCGGGGCAGAAGGTGCAGGTGCCGTGCGGGCAGGTGAACGGCGCCGAGAAGACAGTGACGATGATTATGCCCGAAGCACTGCGCCGAGGGTGGATCCGCAGGAGCTCACTGTATTGCTCTCTCCTTTCTTCTGGTATAGACATCAGCACCGATGAGTTGGAGATGAACCTGTCGAGACGATACCTGCCTGCGACCCTCTTCTTCTCCCGCTCAAGCTGAGACCTGTCCCGCAGCGCTCCCGACGTTATGAGCTCCGCTAGCTCAACCAGGGCTTTACGCTCGTCGGCGGAGCTAGCTTGCGCTAGACTCTCTGCCAATTCTGTCCGGGCTTTCTCTTGAGAGTGAACCTCTTTACGTAAGTCCGCTTGTTCCTTACCTTCGGGATGCTACCCTTGCGGGGCTTGCCTTCGATCTTCGGAGTCTGTCCTCGGACTAAAGGGTGCCTGCTGGCATTTCCCCGCCTTTGTTAGTGATCCGTGCGTTGGCGTGCTTTCTTACACCTCTCTGGATTAGCCGCCTGAGTGTGGTATATAGTTCTAACTCCTTTTGATTGTACTGCCTGTCTCCTGCCCTGTAGTGACTCAGGCGGCTTTCGCAGAACTCGAGCATGGCTCGCGCTCGAAACGACTTGACTAAGATAAGGCAGCAGGACGAGTAACAAGAGGCGGATGTTCCTGACGCCAGTCACGTGGAGTACATGCATGTCTGCACGGTCTTCGCGGGTCCTTGTGACTATCTTGGTACCCGCCCCTATCCAGAGTTGTATCGTCTCGATGGCGGTCCCGCACGTGTTGGTGAAGTATACAATTGGATGCAGAGCCTCCTTGTACGTTCGATCCTTTCTCTCCGTCCTCGTGATCTGGATCCCGCCCTCCCCATCCAGAAAGGCTGCGATGTATCCTATCTGGCCCTCGGAAAGTAGGTCGAGCCGGACGGAAGCATTCTTCATCCCGAGGCGGTGAAGATGCTTGCCACTGAGGTGGCCGCTCAGCTGGCGAGGCCGAGAAAAGGTTGAACTGCACAGGTGACACCTGAACGCGGTGGCGGCGTGAGCAGGTTCGCCCAAAGACCTCTCGAGTACAGAAAGCCAGACCTCTTAAGCCCCAACCACCCAACGGTTAATATCGGCAGACTCCCCGCTCTCCGCGATGCGAGCCTTCAAGAACAGCATCAAGGACAAGCGCACCGATCAGGGTTTCCTGCTCGTCACGTGTAATGCGCCCGGAACCGGATACACGCCCTCCCCCTCGCTGGTGGGGCCAAACTCTGCGCAGGAGACGGGGGCGGAGCTCCAAGAATCGTGAGCCTCGATGGTAGAGATAGAGTACCTGCCGTATCAGAAGATCATCATCCACGAGATAAGAAAACTCGATGTCCAGGACTTCCTGGTCTGGGTCGCGATGCAGGTAGAGGCCCAGAAGCAAGGAGCGACGCCGAGCATCAACTGGGTCGACGGGATCGCCTTCCTCACCGGTGAGTTCATGTCGACGCCGGAGCTCGTCTCGGAGAACCTGAAGGGACGCATCCACTATGCAGTCGTCTTCTTCACAGAGACCAGCTATCAGCCCGAGAAGAGGGTGTCCGTAAACGGGAGGGATTCCGTTGTCCGGTTCAACAAGGGAGAAACTAATCCCAACTTCGTCGAACTCGCCAAGTTCCTGAAAAACTTGAAGTAGAATCCGGAAAGCCTTAAAGCGCATTGACTGTCCTTCCGACAGGTTGCAGCGTCCCGAGATAAGGAAGGCGATAAAGCAGCACGGCCTTACGATGCTCGGTGTAAGCTACCTGGATTTCACCGCAGTGCCGAGGATGAAGCCGGTCACCGCGGGCCAGCTCGACAGGGCGCTGGACTCTGGGATAGCCACGGCGCGGGCAAACCTGGCGTACAGCCATACCGACGTGCCGGTCAGGGGCTCATCGATCAACATCTCCCAGGGGGACGTTTACGTGGTCGCTGACCCCGGCACGTTCGTGGTCCCCACCTACACCATCGGGGTGGGGCGGTTCATAGGAGACCTGAGGGAGAAGGACGGGAGCGTGTCGCCACTCTGCGCGCGCAGCTTCTACAGGCGAGTGCTCCAGAAGGCGGCGTCGAAGGGATACACTCTCCAGGTAGGGTTCGAGGGGGAGTTCCATCTCGTGAAGCGAGAGGAGAGCAGGGTGGTCAGGGTAGACAATTTCCACACGCACAGCCAGGAAGGGTTCAACGTCTACCACGGGTTCATCACGGACCTGGTGGCCGCCCTCGCATCGGTGGGGGTTGAGACGACCAAGGCGCACGTAGAGGGTGGCCTGGGGCAGCTCGAGTTCGACATCAAGCACCACGAAGGGATGAAACCGGCGGACGACATGGTCTACTTCAGGGACGCCACCAAGGCCGTCGCGCGAAACCACGGCTTGATCGCGTCGTTCATGCCGAAGATAGGGCACGAGTGGTGGGGGAGCGGGATGCACCTCCACATGAGCCTCTGGAACACGGCAGGAAAGAACGTCTTCGCAGACGAGAAGGATAGGAAGATGGGACTGAGCCCGACAGCCTATCATTTCATCGGGGGCATCGTCAAGCACCTGCCGGCGCTGTCGGCGGTCGCGGCGCCGATGCCCAACTCGTACAGGAGGATCCTCCCGGGGAAGTGGAACGCCGACGCCGCCGTGTACGGCGCGGGGGCGAGGGGAGCGGCGGTCAGGGTCCCGGACGAGAGAGGAGACTCCACGCGTCTCGAGTGCAGGTTCCCGGACGCCACGATGAACCCCTACCTCGCCCTCGGCGCCATCCTTGCGTGTGGCCTCGAGGGGGTCGCGAAGAAGACCGACCCCGGCGCTCCTCTGGGAGCCGATATCTCACCGCTCACCGACCGCCAGATACGGAAGATGGGTCTCCGACTGATGCCCAGGTCCCTGCCAGAAGCGTTGGCCGAGCTCGAGAAGGACGACTGCATCAGAGACGCCATGGGCGAGCTTATGTTCGAGGAGTACCTCCTGAACAAGGAGCAGGAGGTGGCTCAGATGGCAGACAGGGTCACGCAGTACGAGGTCGACAACGACCTCGACCTCTTCTGAGCTCAAGGCATATTAGAGTCGGGCGAGTGCGGGTACCCGCTTGAAGCTGGACTTTTCATCGTATCCCATCATCGACCATCACAGCCACCCCTGGGGCGACGACACGAAGGAACTGACTAACCACCGGTTCATCGGGCTGATGAACATGGGAGAGCTCTCGGAGGAAGAGGCGAGGGACCCCGAGAACCTGGCCCATTCAGAGTTCACTCCGATGGGGAGGCAGATCGTGCACCTTATGGCTAGGTTCCTGGGCTGCAGCCCCCGGCTCTCCGAGGTCCTCGAGGCGAGGAACAAAAGGACTAGGGTCGACTACTGGAAGTACTGCCGGGAGCTCTTCGAGGACGCTAACATAGAGGGCTTGTTCGTCGACGACGGCTACTCAGAGGTGTCGGTCGGGGCGGGCCTCGCGAGGAACAACATAGAGGAGTTTCAGGCCAGGGCTCCGGCGCACATGAGGAGGGTCGCGCGCATAGAGCCGAGGTTCCAGGACGCGGTCGACCAGTCGAATTCCTTCGAGGAGTTTGTGGCGCTCTTCGACAGGTCGATCGAGGACGCCGTCAGGCTCCAGAAGGCGGTCGCGTTCAAGTCCGTGATAGCGTACAGGAGCGGCCTGCACATCGACCGACCGACCGAACAGGAGGTCTTTGAGGACTATCGCGTCTCGAAGGCCACCCGGTCTAGAAGCGTGAAGCACATACGTGACTGGTACGTGAGGCGCGTCATCGCCAAGTGCAGAGAGCTAGGGGCCACCTTCCATGTCCACGCGGGGATGGGTGACATCGACGTTGTGTTCGACAAGAGCAACCCGATGCAGATGTACGGGCTCCTCAAGGACCCAGCCACTTGGAAGACCAAGGTCTTCCTCGTCCACGGAGGATATCCGTTCTCGCAGGAGGCAGCATTCTACGCCAACGCCCTGAAGAACGTCTACGTCGACCTTTCCGAGATGATACCCTTCGCGAGCATCCCAGGTGCCATCGAGAAGACCACGCAGATACTCGACATGGCGCCGCCGGCGAGGGTGGTGTTCGGCTCGGACGGAGTAGTGATCCCGGAGATTCACTGGGCAGGTGCCAAGATAGGGAGACAGGTCCTCGAAGCGTCCCTGGGCAGCTTCGTGAGCACTGGGGTCTACGACGAAGAGGAGGCACATCAGGCTGCGAAGCTCATCCTGGCGGAAAATGTCAGGCGCGTCTACAAGCCCTGGTGACCTACATCCCGGTGTAGTCGCGGACGACCGCGTCGCTCACCCCTCCCCTCTCCACTTCTCCTATGGCCCGGTCGAGGATGTCTGCGCCGGCTTCGAGATCCTCCTCGCTTATGACAAGTGGCGGCGTCAGCTCGACCACGTTCGCGTCGCTCCCAACGAAGACGGTGAGGAGCCCCAGCTGCCAGGCCCGGTAGACTACCTTCGCAGTCTCGATACGCGCGGGCGTCTTCTTCTTCCTGTCCTTCACGAACTCCACCCCGAGTATCAGTCCCTGGCCCCTTACGTCACCTATGAGAGGATGTCGCTCCTTCATCTCGTCCAGCCGCTTCCTGAGCCTTCTGCCGAGCTTAGCGGCTCGCTCCGAGAGATGGTCCCGTTCGATTATCCTAATCGTCGCAATTCCTGCGGCTGCGCCGACGGCGTTGCCGACTAGTGTCGAGATCGCAAACGCCTCGGGGAAGAGCTCCTTCTTGGCGACGAGGGCCCCCACCGGAATCCCCGAGGAGACGGACTTGCCGAGGGCGACTGCGTCCGGGACAACTCCCGTGTTCTCCACGCCGAACATCTTGCCCGTGCGTCCGAAGCCTATCTTCACCTCGTCAGCCACCAGCGCTATCCCAAACTTCTCGGTCGTCTTCCGCAGCTTGGGGAGGTACTCCCTCGGCGGGACGATGTCCCCGGAGTCGCTCTGCATAGGCTCGACGAGCATGAAGGCGGTATCCTCCGGTGGGCAGACGTTCTTGAAGACCTGCTCCTCGATGAAGTCGCTAGCGCAGTAGACGCCGCAGCTCGGATACTCAAGACCGTAAGGGCACCGGTAGCAGTACGCGTAAGGGACCTTCGTCACGAGGCTTGGGACGCGGTACTTGTTCGTAGACCTGATTCCCCCCATTGCGAGCCCCGCCAGGTCCACGCCGTGCATACCGCCGAAGAACGTGACCGACCTCTCGCGTCCCGTCGCCATCGGGATGAGCTTGTAGGCGGCCGCGCAGGAATCGGTGCCGGAGTGGCCGAACCAGACCCTCTTCTCGAAGCGTCCAGGGGTCATCGAGACCAGCTTCTCCGCGAACTGTATAGCGGTCTCGCTGGGGAAGGTACCGCCCGCGAGCCCTGCCGAGAGCGAGACCTGCTCCTTCACGGCCTCCACGACCTCGGGGTTCGAGAAGCCCACCCCAGCCACCGTCCAGCCGGCGTTGAAGTCGATGTAGTCGCGTCCCTCCACGTCGGTCACGGTGGACCCGTGCGCCTCCTTCACGATGAGCGGATAGTACAGCAGCTTGCTCGGTCCGGCGAAGGCCCCGTTGAGCCTCTCGAGCAGTCTCTCGGCCTTGCTCTCTTTCACGGGGAAGTGCTGGAGGCCGAATTAGATAACGGTTCTCAGTAAGCGGCTACTCCGCCCTGTCGCCTCGTGTCGGCCCCGCCGCGGAGCTCGCCCTTCTTCCCCACGAGTACTGCGTTGACGCCCCCGAAATAGACATCGAAACCGGGACGCAGCTGCACGTAGTTCGGATTCTCTGACTCGAACCCCATCTCCCTTACCCGGGCCCTGACCTTCGGGCCGATCCTGCTCTCCATCTTCAAAGGTCCCGAGCCCTGGTAGTGGAATCGCGGCGCGTCCACCGCGGCCTGTATGTCGAGCGAGTGGTCGACCACGTTGAGGATGCTCTGCAGCGTCGCGGTGACTATCCTGGGTCCTGCAGCACTCCCCGTAACAAGGTAGGGCTCGGAGTCCTTGAGAAGGAGAGTAGGCGTCATGTTGCTCACGGGACGCTTGCCGGGAGCTATCGAGTTGGGGCCCTTTCGTCCTATATCGAAGTCGTGCATGGTATCGTTGAGGAAGAACCCGGTCCCTGGCGCTATCACTCCGGAACCGAAGTAGCACTCTATGGACTCGGTAATCGCCGCAACGTTGCGTTCCTTGTCGACTACACTCAGGTGCGTGGTCCAGTTCCTCCCCGTCCTGTCGGCGGTCGCTCCGCGTTCGCCCCTGCCGAACCAGACCTTGGCTGCGTAGTCCTTCGAGGTCAGGAGGGGAGTGTCGACGTCGATGAAATCAGGGTCGCCTATCTTCCGCTTGAGGTCAGGCCACACAGCTCCCAGTGCCTTCGCCATCACCGAGATCGTCTCAGCCGTGTTCAGACCCAACCCCGTGATGTCGAGGTCCTCGAGGATGTTCAGGAGCTCCACTATAGCGATCCCGCCAAAGCTCGGCGGCGGCATCGCCCTTACTTCGAGGCCGCGATATGTGCCCTTGACGGGTCGCCTCACCTGGACGGAGTAGCCTGCCAGGTCCTCCTCGTCGATGAGACCGCCATTGGCAGCCATGTCGTCGGCGATCGCCCTGGCGGGCCATCCGTTGTAGAAGCCGTCTCGTCCCTCCTTTGAGACGTGCTCGAGAACCCTGGCGAAGTCGGCGACCGTCTTCTTGTCCCCGCTCCTGAAAGGGCGGTCGTCCTTGAGCCACTGCTTCCTGGTCTCGGGGAAGCTTTTGAACTTCTGCATCGCGTTGTCGACGTTGTTCGACATTATGGTGCCGACGAAGGGGCTGACCCTGAAGCCGCGCTTTGCGAATGATATCGCGTGGGCGGCTACCTGTGGGAACTTCATGCGTCCGTAGTTCTCGAGAGCGTACGAAAGGCCCGCGACAGTGCCGGGTACACCGACGGATGCGTAGCCCATGCTGTTGGCGAAGCCCTTCACGTTACCCTCACTGTCGGCTGTGAACATCCCGGGTCTCGCGCGTCGGGGCGCAGTCTCTCTGTAGTCGATGTAGAGAGCCTCCTCGTCTCTCAGTTGGATGAGCATGAATCCTCCTCCCCCCACGCCCGAGAAGGCTGGTGCGACCACCCCTAGGACGAGGCTCGTCGCGACGGCCGCATCTATCGCGTTGCCCCCTGCCTTGAGGATGCTGAGGCCCGCCGCAGACGCGAGCGGATGCGCGCTAGTTACTACGCCGTTCCTCCCGGTAATTGGCGGACTCACGACTCCTCATACGGGACTCGTCATTAAAAACGTGCTAGGGGTGGCTCGAGAAGATTCGTGCTTGGCATAGGGCAATATCTTCATATATCGCGTTAGGAATAAACCTGCGCTAGGTTGCAGAACCCGGCAAAGGTTTTTGCCAGAGATGCAACTGGACTCGTAAGGGAGTTCGGTGCACTAGATACGCTGCTTTTCGCTTCGGTGATGGTGTTTGCGCTCGTCTTCACGACGACGCAGTTCGCGTGGTTCTATGGGAACACGCTGGGGGCCAACCTCACGGAGACGTTGCTTGTCGCAACGATCCCATTCATCTTCCTGATGCTCGCGTACTGGGCCATCGGCATCACAATGCCGAGGTCGGGGAACGACTACGTGTGGATAAGCAGGGTCTTCCATCCCTCGATTGGTTTCGCGTGGTCTTTGTTCTACATGATAATCGTCTTCCTCGTCGCTTATGTCGGGGAGATAGGTCCGTTCTCCTATGCAATCTCAGCCGCGATGACCATCCTGGGCCTGCAGTCGACCTCGAGCAGTCTGACCAACCTGGGCACGTTCCTGGGGGGCCCCCTAGGCACCCTCGAGCTGGCGAGCCTCTTCACAATCATATTCGGGGTCTTCGCGCTCTTCGGCACGCGCTTCATCAAGGGTATCCTTTACGTCACATGGGTTGCGGCCATCGTCGGTATAGTGCTGATGTGGTACATCCTCGGCACTACATCCACGAGTGCTTTCATCAGTCACTGGAACACCTTCCTCTCCTCGGGCAACTCGAGTCTCACGTACGCCGGCCTCCAGCAGGCGGGCTCCAACGGTTTCCCCGGGATGGCTACCGGGTTTGGTGCCATAGGCGCGGCGCTCCCCCTTGCCTTCCTCTTCCTCTTCGGTGGGAACTACGCTAACGGTTTTGCAGGAGAGATTAAGAACGTGAAAAGATCAATCCCTATCGCCCTCTTTCTCTCTCTCGTCTTCGGGGTTCTCTATTGGTCGATAACCTCCAGCCTGACACTGAACACGGTCGGTTCAGAGTGGATGACCATAGTGGGTCACGCCTGGGACAACTCGGGAGTAAGCAGTTCGGCGTACCCGCTTGCCTACGCTCCGTCGCAGCCATTGCTGCTGGCGGTCGCTGCATATCCCAATAACGCGTTAATCACATTGATGTTCGGCACCTACATCGTCGGTTCGATAGGGGCGCTCTTCACCTATTTCTGGGTCCCGAGTAAATACTTCTTCGCATGGTCCTTTGACAGGGTCCTGCCGACCAAGTTCGCGGACGTCAGCCAGCGCTTCCACACATCCTATCTCTCGGTCATAGTGATAGTCGTGCTCGGCATAGCTCTCTCCTACTTCTACGCGTTTCTTGGCTACTCCACCTACTTCACCATGGGCAGCGTCCTCTGGGGTGCCGCCTACGTGATACCAGGCCTGGCGCTGGTCGTGTTCCCATTCGCGAAGAAGGACGTCTTCTCGCAGGCCCCCGGATGGGTCTCGAAGAAGGCGGCGGGGGTTCCGCTAATCTCGCTGGTAGGGATAGCGGTCACGGTGGGGTTCGCGATCGTAGCCGCCGAGGCTTACAACAACCCCGCGATAGGCACTGCCAACACCTTCAGCATCGGGCTCGCCGTTGCATTGGTGCTCATAGGGTTCGTGATATACTTCATCAGCGCGAGTTATCACAAGGCGAAAGGGATGGACCTAGGCATGGCCCTCAAGGAAATCCCTCCGGAATAGGTTAGACTATTCTCACATCAGGAGCGCGACTGGACGGGTTATCCCCGCCGTCCCCCCCGCCAGCGCTATGGGCGTCCCAACGAAGATGAATTCCTTCCCGACCAGCTTGTCGAGGTTGTTGAGGTTCTCGAAAATCACGACCTGCTTGGGGAGGAACGTCTTGTGAGCCTCGAACGGCGCGTGGTCCGGACCCGGGGCGTCTATCCCTACGGCCTCGATGCCGAGGCCGATCAGGTACTCCGCGGCTTCCCGGGTGATGTCGGGATGTTCCATCCACTCGGGGGTGGAACCCTTCGAGGTGTAGTTCAGATGGAAGAGGACTATCCAGCCCTTGCCTACCTCGCGAGCGTGGCCCGTCGCCTTGAGCGCCTTCTCGACGTCCACCTTCCTGATCTGGAACCGCTTCGGTTTCTTTGAGAAGTCCAGCACTACGCCGTGTCCGATGTAGTGCGTGAGCGGCATCTTCTCGACGGGAAGCCCTCCCTCCACCATGTGGATGGGGGCGTCGACGTGCGTGGAGGTGTGCTCGACGAAGGTCCAGACATAGGAACCGTAGCCGTTGTCCCTGAGCGTCGAGAAGGTCGTCCTCAGCGGCTGCGGATAGCCCGGATAGACGGGCGTGTTCATGTGGGTCATCGGCACCGCGAGGTCTACTATCTTCCTGAACGGCAGGCTCAAGCTGGGGAAAGGGACAGCGCTGTCGTAAAAAGCCTTTCGCGGGGTGATATCTCAGACCTTGATGTAGCGGCCGGATGCGTCCCTCTGAAGCAGGCCGAACTCCTCCAGTGAGGCCTTCAGGGCCTTCGCGTCGAGGACCGCCCCGTCCCGACAGAGGAGGTTTCTGCCGACCGTGCAGCTGCCACAGATCCCAATTCCGCACTTCATGCTTCGCTCCAGGCTGGCCTCGTACTCTATCCCTGCCCTGTCGGAGATATCGTAGGCCTTCCTCATCATCACCTCGGGGCCGCAAGTATAGACGCGAGTGACATTTCTCTCGCGCACGAGCTCCTCGGCGAGGTCCGTGGGATAGCCGGGCCTGCCGTGGCTGCCGTCATCCGTCGTGATGAAGAGGTTCTTCCTCTTGACCACCCTCCTGAACTGCTTCTCGAACAGGATGTCCGATTTGGAGCGACCTCCCAACACCACCGTCACGTGCGCCCCCGCTTTGACGAGCGCCTTAGCCAGAGGAAGCAAAGGTGCGAGGCCAGTCCCCCCACCCACGAGAAGCGCCCCGCACTTTTCGACCGTAAAGGGCCGTCCGTATGGACCTCTTATCCCGATCACTTCTCCCCGTCTGGCTCCCACCAGCGCCCCGCTGCCCGGACCCCACGGCTTGACCGTTACGGAGGAGACGCCCTTGGCGTCGTAGTTCGAGAGGCTCATCGGGAACTCATCGAACCCGGGCTCCCAGACCATTACGAACTGGCCCGGCCGGGCCGTAGAGCACTCGGGGTCCACAAAGAAAACCGTGCTGATGTCCCGTGTCTCCCGTACGTTCTTCACCACCTTCCGGATTCTTATCCTTTCAGAACTTATGGCCGAGCCCCACCATCTCCTGTACCTTCTTGAACCTCTTCCGGACCATGTAGTTCGTTATCCCCTGGTTTATGTCGCTGAAGACACCATACCCGTTATAGAGGGCGGTACCGACCTCGACCGAGCTCGCGCCGGCAAGGAGCATCTCCACCGCGTGTTCCCAGGTGGAGACGCCGCCGCATCCGATTATCGGGACCTTGAACGCCTGGTAGAGCTCGTATATCCTTGCGATGGCTATAGGGCGAATCGACGTTCCGGACAGGCCACCGAACTTGTGCGACAGGGTGGGCCTGCGAGTCTCGACCTCTATCGTCATCGCCCTCATCGTATTGATGGCGGTCAAGCCGTCGGCGCCGGAGTCCACCGCAGCCTTTGCGACGTCGACCATCCTGTGCGTGTTGGCTGAGAGCTTCGCGAAGACAGGCTTTTTTGTGCGGCTCCTGACCGACCTGACCACGGAGGCTGCGACTTCAGGGTCGTGACCTATCTCGGTGCCCACGCCTTCGACGTGGGGGCAGCTCAGGTTCAGCTCGTATGCAAGGAACTCATTACCGTCGAGCATCTCGACCACCCTGCCGAACTCCGCCGGCCCGCCGCCGAAGATGGAGACGACGATAGGGAGGCGGCGACCCTTGACTGCCGCCAGCTCCTCTGAGAACACCCGGGCGCCGGGGTTTGAGAGCCCGACCGCGTTGACGAGACCGCTGTCCGTTGCGACCAGCGTCGGGTTCCTGTATCCCTCGCGCGGCTCCAGCCCTATCGACTTTGACACCGCTCCTCCTGCGCCGGACTCTATCGCCCTCGTAAGGCTGTCGACGGTCACGCCCACTATCCCTGAGGCGAGCAAGAGCGGATTCTCCAACCTCAGCCCCGCTACCTTCACCCGAAGAGACCGCTCCACCAAACCCCAACCGGGCAGGAGAGAGCCGAGATAACCTTTAAGCCTCTTTCGATGAGCCGGTGTGCGAATAGTGTTGAATGATGAGCCCGTGTTGTTCGAGACCGAGGCAGGCCTCGTGGTCTTGCGGGCAGGCAAGGTCCTGTTCTCTCAGAAAGGGGATGTAGCTTCCAAGGCTGAAAACCTGGCGCTGGTCGCAAAAAAGGCGAGGGACTCAGGGCTGTCGTACGTGGGGACGACCGACATGGCGTCGGCCGAAGATCTCGTGAAGCTCGGCATTGCGAGCTCGCAGGTCAGCGACGAAGAGCGGGAGGGACTCAGCTCCCGGAAGCTCGCGATAATGGTCGAGGCAGGGTTCGCCCGGGACGAGGCCGAGGCGCTAGCGATAGTAAGAGAGTCGGCGGTCGCGGCGGCCGAGGAGAGCATCACAGAGACGTCCTCCAGGGAGGACCTGCAGCTGGTCCACGGCATCCAGGCCCTCGACGAGCTCGACCGATTCACCAACATCACATCCGAGAGGGTGACCGAGTGGTACGGTCTGCACTTTCCTGAGCTCGCCTCGCTGCTGGCAGACAACCTGCTGCTCTGCAAGATAGTGGCAGAGGTTGGTCCGAGGGAGAACTTCGACGATGAGAGGCTGCAGGGGAAGGGCTTCAGCGACAAGAAGATTGAGGCGCTAGTCCTCTCGGCATCCGAATCAAAGGGAGGCGAGGTAGCGGAGCGCGACATGAAGAGGACGGTGGGCCTCGCACAGGTGGCGCTGGCAGCTTCGGCCGAGCGCGAGAAGCTCGCCGATTACGTCGAGTCGACCATGAAGAAGATTGCCCCGAACACATCGGACGTCGCAGGAGCGACGATAGGGGCCAGGTTGATAGCGAGGGCGGGCGGTCTCGACAGGCTTGCGCGTCTCCCGGCGAGCACCATCCAGGTGCTTGGGGCAGAGAAAGCGCTCTTCCGGGCGCTGAGGACGGGGGCGCGCCCTCCCAAGCACGGCATACTGTTCCAGCACGACGCTGTCCATACGGCGCCGAAGTGGCAACGCGGCAAGATCGCGCGGGCGCTTGCCAACAAGATCGCCATAGCGGCCAGGATAGACTACTACCGCGGCGCCAAGGAGGGCGGGCTAACGGCAACTCTCGAGAAGAGGCTCGATGAAATCAGGGTAAAGTATAAGGAGCCAAAGGAGGGCGCGGCGCCGAAAAGACAGTTCAGAGATGACAAACGTCCTCGTTTTGGAAAGGGGCGGAAGGAGAGAGGTGCTTACAAGAAACCTCGTCCCGGGCGCGAGAACGTATGGCGAAGGCCTCGTCAGGATAGAGGGTAAGGAATACAGGACCTGGGACCCCTTCAGGTCGAAGCTCGCCGGGGCGATAATCAAGGGCCTTGGAGAGGATGTCATCAGAGAGGGGGATAGGGTTCTCTACCTTGGCACATCCACAGGGACAACGCCGTCTCACGTCTCCGACATCGTCGGCCAGAAGGGGATAGTCATCGGGGTAGAATCCTCGATGAGGGTAGGCAGGGAGTTCTTGGAGAACGTCGCCAAGCACAGGAAGAACATCGTGCCCTACATCGCAGACGCCAGAGCTGCTGAGAAGTTCAGCGGCCTGGGGAGGGTGGACGTGGTCTACTGCGACATAGCGCAACCAGACCAGACCGAGATCGCTATAACCAACTGCGAGAAGAACCTCAAGAAAGGAGGGGAGCTGCTCCTCGTGGTCAAGGCCCGGAGCATAGACGTGGTGAAGGACCCGAGGGAGGTGTTCCGGACCGAGAGGACGAAACTCGAGAAGGCCGGCTTCACCGTCGAGAAGATAATAGAGCTCAGCCCGTTCGACAAGGACCATGCACTTATCTCGGCGAGATCGCGGCTCTAGAACTCCAGCGTCGTTGCCAGGACCTTGTCCCAGGTCTTCCAGCTCTTCCTAGAGAAACCAGGCCTCTCGCCTTCCCTGACCACCCACTCCCTGAGATATGATATGGTCTGAGGGTCCGAAGGATATCCCGACCCAAAGTCACCGTGGTCCTCTCTGAGGCGCTCGACCGCCCTGTCGCGCTCCACCTTGGCGACCACCGACGCGGCCGAGACCACGACATAGTCGCGGTCGGCCCTGTGGCGGGCCACGATGGGGGGGCAGGAGTCCAGCATCCCCGTCAGCTCCTTCGCAAACTTGGCCGGGCTAGTATCGGGGGCATCGATGAAGACCTCCTCTGCCTCGAGCCTGGGGATGAGCCTCGCCATGTGTACTGCCTCGAGGAAGTTCAGCTTCCTCCGCCTGCTTCCGAACCAGACGAAGTAGTCTATCTCCTTCGGTTCGATGGACGCGAACGCGACTGCTTTCGAGAGCCGGACGATCTCACCATAGAGGGAGACTCGCTTCTTCGCGGATAGCAGCTTCGAGTCCTTGACTCCGAGTTCCTCGAACTCCTTGAGTGCCTCGGCAGAGGCGCATACTCCCGCGACCACGAGCGGCCCTATGACCGACCCTCTCCCCGCCTCGTCTATGCCGCCGACATGGGTCCCGCGAGTGTCCAAGCCGGACACCTATGAGGGCGGCTCGGGCAGCTGGGCGAGTATCTCGCTTGCGATGTTCTCTGCGAGCTTCCCCCTGTTCTGGAGTGTGACCTCTATCATCTGCTTGGACTGGAGCTCCCTCACCTTCTCGATCAGAGGGTCTTTCATCTGCTGATGCACTATCGCGAGGATGGGCCTGGGCGAACTGAAGCAGGCGTCTGCAGCCTTCCGGAAGTCGGGACTCGTCAGCTCCATCGGCCCTATCTCGTCTATCACTATCACCTCGGCCCCGGCGGCCGCGTCGCGCAGCGACCTGGCCCCGATGTCGGCAAGGGTGTTCAGGTTGACCCTGTACCTGCCCACGCGCGGTCCCAGGGCCCCCTTTATCGAGGCCAGCTCCGCCTCCCTCCCGCTCATGAGGTCGCTCATGGTGAAGCCGACGCGCTCGCGTCCCTCACGCTTCTCCTTAGTGAGGCAGCCTCCGACTCCATGACCCTGCATGCGGAGCAGGTATATCGTTCGAGTGATCACGGTCGACTTGCCGATGCCTGGAGGACCGGTCAGGAGCCAGGCTCGCGTGGTGGAGGACAATCCCATCACGTTGCTTCTTGGTGGGCTTAAATGCTTCACCAGCGAGCGGCGGCGCGTGCCACCGAAGCTCAAGTCGGTCGTTGAGGGGAAGACGCGGCTCCTGGTGCCACCCGCCAGCCTCTGGTCCAAGGTTCCTGAGACATACCCCGTCTTCTTCAACCCCGCTGCGAGGCTAAACAGAGACATTTCGGTCGCCGTCGCGGCGGCGACAGGACCCGCGACCTTTCTGGACCTGCTCTCCGCGACTGGCGCGCGCGGGGTCAGGGTCGCACGGGAGGCAGGCGACCCCGTCAGGGTCACCATGGTCGACTTCAACAGAGCCTCGCTCTCGGTGGCAGCGAAGAACGTGAAGGCGAACCATCTAGAAGAGCGATGCGAGGTGGTCCACTCGGAGGCGAACAGATACCTTTACTCGAGGTTCGAGCGGGAGGAAAAGTTCGACGCCGTGGACGTAGACCCGTTCGGAACACCGGCGCCATACCTGCAGGCCGCGCTCGTCGCATCCAAGGACGGTGCCGTGCTCTCGTTCACAGCAACGGACGCGGCAGTGCTCTGCGGCGTCTATCCCGAGGTGGCTCTCAGGAGGTACGGCGCCGCCGCACCGAGGTCGGAGTTCGTTCATGAGACGGCGATCAGGATACTGGCGGGTTTCGCGGCGAGGATGGGAGGCATCAACGACATCGGGGTTGCGCCGCTAGCCGCCCACAGCACGCTTCACTACTTCAGGGTCTACGTCAGGGTGGTGAGGGGCGCGAGGGCGTCTGATGAGTCGCAGAGATATTTGGGCTACGTGACGCAGTGTAACGGTTGTCAATCAAGGTTCGGCGGGGAGGTTCAGGTGCAGAGATGCCCCAGGTGCGGGAAGAAGGTCAGGCCCGCGGGACCCCTCTGGTTAGGACCCCTGTGCGACGACAAGGTCCTGAAAGACTCCACCCAGTTTTGTGACGGAGAGGGATGGCGGGATTCCGCTGAGATGGTATCGTCGCTCCGGGGCACAGATGAGTTCCCGCCCTTCAGCTACTCCGTCGAGCGCTCGGCGTCGCGCCAGGGAGTCTCATCGGTACCGCTGGACGCCCTGCTAGAGACGCTTAGCTCCGCGGGGTACCGCTCCACCAGGCAGCCCTTCGAGAGTCTCTCGGTCAAGACGGACGCCGCCGTCGAAGCGTTCGACGACGCGGTAAGAGAGACGTCACGTGCGCTTGCCAAGGCAGACTAGGTACATCTCGGAGCTCTCCCCCCGGCTGGCCTTGGGCTTCATGACGACCACGGTCGCGTACCGTCTCTCCGCCTCCTTCCTCGCCTCGAGGAACCGCTCCCCGTCGAAGAGCTTCATCATGCAGTTCCCTCCCTTGCGGAGGATGTCGTCCGCCAGCTCGAAGGATCTCAGCACCAGGTCTATCTGCTTGTAGTGGTCGAGGTCCCAGGCTCCCGAAATCTTGGGTGAGAGGTCCGACAGGAGGACATCCGCCGGCCGGTCGAGGAGCACTCGGACCTTTTCCAGCGTGGTCTTGTCATAGATATCCATCATCAGCGTCTGGACGTTGTCGAGGTTGAGTCTTATCTCGGAAAGGTCCACGCCGACCACCCTTCCGTGCTGACCGACCGCCTCCGATGCGACCTGGAGCCACCCACCGGGCGCTGCGCCCATATCCACGACCCTGTCGCCCTGTTTGATCAGTCTGTACTTCTTCACGGCCTCGAGGAGCTTGTACGCAGCCCTGCTCTTGTAGCCCTCCTCCCGGGCCTTTCTGCGGTAGTAGTCCGTCTTCGCCTCTGAAAGCCTCAATTCAAACAGCGACTTGCGGCACAGCCACCATGAGCTCGGAATCCCGATGCTCCTTCACGACCCAAGGTCCGATGAGAGGGCAGGTGAACGGGTTGACCTCGGTCGTGACCGAGCACTTCCCTTCGACCGGGCAGACGATGCAGGGGGCAGACTCCATCGACGAGATGTTGGCCGGCAGGCGGAGCGGAGTGAGCTTGTAGGTCCATCTGCCGTCATCCAGCACCTTCACCCTCTTGATCATGCCACGCTTCTCGAGTCTTATCGCGAGCCTGGAGCCGTCTCTGCTCGTGAGACCGAGCTCCTTCCAGATCTCGCTCTGAAGGACGCCGTCCTTACCTCTCTCAACGACCAGTTTGTAGACTCTGGAAGTGAGGTCGACCAGCTCCTCCTCCGTCTTCTCGGCTAGGGCGACAGGACGCGGAGCCTTGGGCTGGCTCTCCTTGGCAGGTGCCGCGGTCTCGGCTTCTGGTATCTCGGCCTTCGGTTTGCTAGCGGATGGCTGGGGGACCTTCTTCTCGCTCTTCTTCTTGTCCATTTATTCTTCCCACCCCACCTTCTGCTTGATTATGTAGTTATCGAGTAGCTCCCTGCAGCGGTTCCTCACGGTGACTTCGGTCACTTCCGCGAACTCGGCTATCTCCCTCTGGGGGAGGTGCTCGCCCCTCATGACGCACGAGATGTAGACGTAGGCCGCTGCCAGACCAGCTGGCGCCTTCCCGCTCGAAATCTTCGAGTCGTTGGTGGACCTCGACAGGTAGAGCGCGAGATGCTCGACGCGAGGGTCGATCTTGGCCACGTTGACGAGCTTCGATATATGTTTCTCAACGGAGGGTGGGGGAACGTAGTCCTTCTCGACGTCCTTCAGTATAAGCCGGAAGTACTTGGCGGCGGCCCCCTTCTCTATCCCGGCGGCGCGCGCGACCTCCTTCAGGGTCCTGCTGACGCCGCACTTCCTGCACGCGAGCAGCACCACCGCAGCGGTCATCCCCATGATCGACTTGCTCTTGGCGACCTTCAGCCGGACCGAGGTGCGGTAAATGTGAGCCGCGGTCTCGGCGACATTCTTCGGGAGGCTGAGGTTGTCGCACACCTCGGTGATCTTGGCGAGCACGATGGCCAGCCCCCTCTCCTGACTGTTGCTGGTGCGTGTCCTGGACTGCCACTTCTTCATCTTCTCCACCGTTGCGCGCATCGTAGGGTCGAGATACTTTCCGTGCGCATCGCGCATCTCCATGCTGATATCGGTCGAGAGCCCGAGGTCGTGCAGAGTCAGCGTGGTGGGGGAACCGACCCTCACCCTCTTGCTCTTCTCCTCGAGGTCGACCGCCTTCCATTCGGGGCCTTGATCCGCCTGCCCCGTCGTGACGAACCCACAGCCCGGGCAGACTTGCTCGCCCTTGTCTGCGTCGCCTATTAGCTTGTTGCCGCAGTCTACACAATAGATTCTGAAAAGTCCGTCTTCCGCTCGCGTCTCCCACAAGGTTGTGGCATTCACCTGGGAAGGAAGACCTTCTGGCCCTTGGTGCCGGACCTGGATGATCCGGGAATCGCCGATGCGTATGGCTTCTTCACCGGGCCCATCAGCTCGAGCACCTTCACGGCGTTCCTGCCCTTGGAGTCCACCAGGACGGAACCAGCAGGAACCTCTTGCTCTAGCCGAAGGATTATGCGCCCACTGCGGGCGGTGTGAAGAACTTCCCCAACCTCTCGCATATGGAATGGCTCAGAGGCTAAGACTTACCTTTAAACCTTGCCTGCTCCGCGGTCCTCTCCCCGCGCACCTTCGATAGCTCGCGCGCTATCGACATGACCGTCTGCTGCTTCTTCGCGCCCTTCTTTACCGACACGAACCCCGAAAGCCTCGAGACGTCGCACGGGTACCTCGCAGCCTGTGCCTCAGGCTCGAGCTTGAGCCGATTGCACGCCAGCGTAAGCTCCTCGAGGGTCGGAGACCTTGTGCAGGAGTTCATGGGGACGCGCCTTCCTTCGGCGCGCTTGCGCTCCGAGTCGAGGTATTCCAGCCAGACGACCTGTCGGTCGTAAGACTTCAAGTCACTTCATCAGTACTGCGTTGACGACGCCATCGTCGCTGGGCTTGGACGTGACTCGTGCCCTTCCCACCTCGGTCTCGATCAGCGCTCCTCTCGTGATGACGCCCCGGCGCTCGTACTCTCTGTTGGCCTTGTTGGCAGTTACGCGGAGAATCTTGCTCTTCACGGTCTTGCCGGAAGAGCCGTCGAAGACGTTGGCCTCGGCGGCGGCCCTGAGCCCAAAGGAGAGCCTGCCTCCACGGGTGCGCTTAGGCGACCTGACGGTCTCGCCAACCACCGGCTCGAACGGATAGTCGTCCGCCTCGAACGCTCTGCGCGACCTGTTCGGCCTGCGCTTGCCACCCGTCAGCTTCCTCTTCCTTAGGTTCTCGACTGCCTTGACCATGATTGTAAAGCCTCCCTCGGGCGCTCCGCAGCCGGGTGTTAAGCCTTTCCCTGTCTACCGGAGAATCATCGTGCGCCTCTCCAGCTGGTGCTTCATCGTCGGGACGTCGGTGCTGAGCCCGAAGTACTCGGCGAACTCCCCCGTCGTCCTGTAGAGCTTCGAACGGCCCTTCCTCTCCCAGACCAGGAAGCCCACCTCCTCGAGGTCGCGCACGTGCTCGTAGACCTGGGAACCTCTCCTCGCGGAGAGGTCTGAGCTCGAGATGGGCTGGAAGTAGGCGACGAACGAAAGGGTCCTCAAGGCGGCTCTCGAGAGCAGTGGCTTGGTCGCAAAGCGCCTCGCGACGTTGTTGTACTCAGCCTTCAGCTGCATGGCGAAACGCGGTCCTGGGTACTCGACCACCTCCACGGCCGCCATCGCGGTCTTGAGGCTCGCGGCTATCGCCTTGGCCTCGTCGGTCGCGCGCTTCTTGGAGGTGATGCCGGCGGCGCTTGCCAGCTGTTCAGCATCCAGCGCGCGACCCGAAGAATAGAGAGCAGCCTCTATCCTCGCCCTTACTTCTTTTCCCGTCTCGCTCAACTAGCCCACCAGCACGATGAGGAGGTCCTGTTCGCCGTCCTGCTCGAGGATGACCTCGCCGCCGCTCGCCGAGAAGAGCAGTAGGATGAAGGTCCTCGCCGCTTCCACGAGGGGCATGCCCCTGATGAGCTCCGAGAACTTGATGCGCCCGGTCGGGCCTATCCTGTCGCGAAGGATGCCCTTGAACGCCTGCAGGTTGGAGAGGATGTTGATGAGGTACTCCTCCGGGTTTGGCGGGGGCGCGTCCTCGAGTAGCGACGCCGAGACCGTGCTCTCCTCCCTCTCATGGACAACGATCTCCTCGAGGATTCTCGACAGAGCGTCGAAGAGCTCCTCGACCGTCGTGGAGTAGATCTCGTACCTGAACGGCATCACGACGATCTGCGGTGGCTCCGTCGCGTCGATCATCTTGCGCTCCCTCTGCAGCTTCTCGAAGAGGAAGAGGGACTCGACCTTGAAGCGATAGATGGTAGCCGAGGTGAGAGCCGCCGTACCGGCGACCCTCAGGTCGAGTATGTCTGACTTGGTTATCGCCTTGAGGAAAAGGTCCAGGAGTTCGCTGAGGTGTATCTCCCATGGAGACTTGCGCTTCGCCGCCCTCGGGTCGATGAGGAGGTTGAGAGGCGCCTTGGAGAGGTTCTGGTCCTCAACCATTCTTCACTTCTACCTCCATCTTTGAGCGCACTATCCTGGATATACCTCCGACGCTGTAGACTCCGTAGGCCACGTTGCTCTGGGCGACCATCGTGTCCTTGAGAGACACGACGAGTATCTGTGCACCGCCAGACCGCTCTCTAAGGAACTCCGCGAGGTTCTTCGAGTTGTTCTGGTCGAGGTTCTGGTCGATCTCGTCAAAGAGGTAGAACGGATGAGGGTTCACCTTCTGTATGGCGAGAATGAGCGCGACCGCCGTGACCGACTTCTCGCCTCCTGACATCGACGAGGATTCCCAGTCGCCCTTGTTCCTGAAGTTGCCCATCAGGTAGATGCCTCCCGAGAAGACCTCGTCGGAGTTCTCGAGCTCGAGCCGGCCCACTCCTCCTGTCAGCCTGTTGAATGTCCCTTGGAACTCCACGTTGATGGTCTCGAAAGCAGTCATGAAGACCTTCCTCTTCTCTGAGTCGATGCTCTCGATGAAGCGGACGATCGAGGTCCTTTCGCGCTCCAGCTCGTTGATCCTCTCGGAGAGGTGCCTGTAGTTGTCGTAGACAGCGGCGTACTCGCGGACCGCGCTCTTGTTGACGAACCTGCCCAGCGCCTCGTACTCGAACTGCACCTGCGAGAGGAGCTCGTCGCTCGACTCGAATACCTCCAGGACCTCGTCATACCCGTAGAACCTCAGCTGGCTCAGGTGCTGGTCGATCCTCTCCTGGATGCTTCCAGCTGACTGTTGGAGGGAGAAGATCTCCTTCTCTGTGTTCAGGGCTGACCTGTCGGCGGCGTTGCGCTCCTCCTCCAGCCTCTTGACCTTGCTGTTGAACTCTGCGATGATGGGGGCGCTGTTCGTCGAGGATGCAAGGACCTTCTGGAGCTGAGCGTCGAGCTCCATGAACCTCTTGTTCAGCTCGTTCGCCTCCTTTCTCGCGGTCTGTATGAAGAGCTTGTCGTCCTCGTACTTCAGCTCTGCGTTCTCCAGGTCCACGCGAACCCTCTGGAAGCTCGGCTCGAGCATCTCCTCGAGGTTCGACCTCTCCCTCGAGTAGGTGAGATGGACCTCGGAGAGCCTCGAGGCCACCTCGTTCAGCTGGATGGAGAGGTCGTTCCTGCTGGCCTCTAGCTCGATGAGCAGCTTGTCTAGCTCGAGCGATTCCATCTCCTTCTGGGTCGCCTCGAGGCTGCGGACTTCCGCGATCATCGCTTCTTTCCTCGTCTGAAGGGTCTGCTGTCTCCTCACCAGACGGTCGACGGCCTTGCGCTGGCTGTCGCTCTCCGCCTTCTGCGACCTGAATATCGCCCTGTACCTCTTAGATAGCCTGGACACCGTCTCCGCTTCGGCCCTCATCGCCGCCACCGCGGCTATCTTCTTGATGCGGTCCTTGCTGAGGCTCTTGCTCTCCGTCTCGAGCCCGAGGAGGAGCTGCTTCCTTTTGTCGATGGCACCGCGCAGCGCCGCGACGGCAGACTCGACGTCGCCGAGGTCCTCGATGTCCTCGAGACCCTGGAGGATGTTTGCGACCACGTCGTGGAGGCCGTATGCGAACGCGCGGCCGCCGAGCTCGAAGACCTCGCCGTTGGGGGTAACCGTCCTGAAGCCCTCCGAGGCGAGGACGTATGCGATTGCTTCAGTCTCGACGAGAACCGTGTCACCGCCGATGAAGTTCAGGAGGCCCCGGTACTGCTTGTCGGCCTTCAGCACTCCAGATACCGGTCCTATCACACCTGCCGACTTGTCTACCGAGGGACTCGGTGTGGCAGCGACCTCGGAGAACGGAATTACCGCGAACGACTTGATGTTAAGCTGCTTGCCCGCCCTGATGACCGCGGTCATAGACCTCACGTCCTCGACCAGGAATGCGCTCATCCAGCGGTCGGTCACCGCGGCGCAGGCGCGCGCGTACTGGGACGGATAGGAGATTATCTGGTTGAGGACCCCGATGTAGCCCTTGATGCCCCCCTCTTCGCAGAGCTTGCGCAGCCTGGTGTGGCCTATGCGGTCCCCCGATATCTCGTCGGTGACCTCCTTCTTCACTGTGGTTATCGCAACCTCAGAAGAGGCCTTCTCGAGTACTTTCCCGGCCGCATCGATGCTCTGCCCGATCAGGTTCCGGCGCCGCTCTATCTCGGTGAGGTTCTGGTCGATGTCTCCCAGCTCCTGTGCGGCCACGGTCTGGAGCTCGAACATCTGAGCGGTGCTGGACTCGAGCGTCTGCAGCATCTGCTCGAAGTTACTCACCCTGGAGTCGAGCTCCTCAAGCCGCTTCTTCTCGACGCCCAAGTTGGCGATGACGACGCTGACTTCTACCTCGAGAGGGGAAAGGCTCTGGTTGAGCTCCGCGAGCTTCTCCCTGAGCCTGTCGGTCTGTTTCCGCCGCTTGTCGATAGTGCTGCGAAGCGTCTCCTCCGCGTCCCTTACCTCCTTGAGCTCGGACGCGATCTCCTTCCTGCGCGCCTCCAGCTTCTCTTCGCTCGAGTGAAGGGCCTCGACGGCCGAAGTGGAGGCGGTAATCGTCTTTCTCTTCTCGTTTAGCAGGACCCTCAGGGTGGGTATCGACTCTGCCTCGAGCCGCCTCATGCTCTCCTCGCGTTTTTGCGTCTCAGCCGCGAGCTGGTCCAGCCTGATCTTGGTCGACTCCCTCTCATCCCTAAGGAGGGTCGGGCCTTCTCCCCCACCCTGCACTACCTCCGAGATGAACTTCTCCCGGTCGGCGGTCACGGTGGCGATCCTCGACTCGAACTCCTCCTTGCGTTTGCGGACCTCTTCGAGCTTCCGGACCATCTCCTCCTCCTGCTTCCTGGTCGAGTTGATGCGCTCGCGGAGTTCGCCTACCTTCCTTGAGTACTGCACTGCTGTGAGCCAGGCGACCTGCCCCTCAAGCTGCGAGTATTTGACGAGGTCGTTCCTCTGTTCCTCGAGACGCTCAAGCTGGGCCTTCATCTCGCCCGTCCTTGCGAGCTCTATCTGTAGCTTCGTGTCAGCCTGCGACAGCTGCTTCTGTGCCTCCGCCTTCTTGTCATCGAAGCGCGCGATCCCGACGACCTCCTCTATCATCTTCCTCTTCTCGTCCGGGGTCTGGTCTGCCACCCTCGTGGCGGCTCCCTGGGGGATGATGTTCAGCCCGCTCGGGGAGAGCCCAGAGACCTCGAGGAGGTCTGATATCTCGCCCTTCGTCGCCTTCCTGCCGTTGAGGTAGTAAACGTTCTCACCGCCCCCGCGGAGCTCTCGGGAGACCGTGACAAGGTCGGTGTCGACAGGAATCTTCCTGTCGACGTTGTCGAACTGGATGGTCGCACGGCAGCTGGTGGGGCGTTCCTCTCCATACGACCCTTCCTCGCCCTCCTTCTTCGGGTCGTAGATTAGTCCCGAGAGCCTTCCCTGGGCTGCCCTGAGTATCCTGGGGGAGTTCTCACCGAGGGCGAAGAGGATGGCGTCGGCTATGTTCGATTTTCCGCTGCCGTTCGGCCCCGTGACAACGTTCAGGCCCTGTTCGAAGGTTATGGTGAGGGTCTTGGGACCAAACGACTTGAAACCCTTGACTTCCAGCCTTCGAATATAACCCATTATTCAGGCTCCGCTGGCACTTTGGACATATTCCAAGCGTTATAAGCGTATCAAGGGCTGGAGGTCCGGTAGGCCGCGCTTCAAATCCCGCGATTGTTGACGGGAATGGGATTCCCTAGGCCGGGGTCCCGCACTTCGTGCAGAACTTGGCACCGGCTCTTAGCGATGCGCCGCAGTTCTTGCAGACCTGGACCGCCGCCATTGCGGGGGCAGCCGGGATCTCCGGGTTGACCCTCACAGGAGCGGGTACAGGAGGGGGTACTGGCGCTGCGGCAGGGGCCATCGGCGGGGGTTTCCTTTGGGCCGAAGGATCTCCTTTCGCTTCTCGCCTGACCACTATGTAGTCAGCGACACCTGCAACTCTGTCCATCATGATCTGTATCTCGCTGTTGTCGTTGCCGACGACTATGAGCGCGACTGACCCATCAAGACCGAAGGCGATATCCTTCGCCTTTCCCAGTGCCTTCCCTGATGCCTCAACCACTATCTTCCCATCGACTTCGTCCTTTCGGAACATCTTGGGAGCGGACAAGACGGCGGTTTTCGCCCGTGACGTTATTTATTGTTTTTGAGCGTGAAGCAGGTCGTCTACCGCCCTGGTCAGTTCGCGCGCCCACATGCCGGGCAGGTGGCGAGACCCAGCTGTAGCCTAGAACCGCAGTAGCCGCAGAAGGCGCCCTGCATCTTCTCCTGGGGAGCAATTATACCCTTCTCCATGTCTTCGATTATCTTCTTAGCCGCGGCATACTGAGGGAGCCTCGAGAACTCGAGGAGCTCTCTGAGGCGTCTCACCTCGAAGGGCATGCTGTAGCCAGGATTGAACTCGGTAGGAAGGGCGATTCCGATGTTCAGCGACCCCATGGGACCGAGGTACTCTGAGTACCGACCGATGGAGTCCTCCAGTTCGTCGTACTGCGCCAGGAACTGGTCGAGGTCCATCTTTTCCTGCAGGCCACCCTTGCCGTACCAGCCGAGGAGCATCTTGGCGAATATCTGCTTCACCAGGTCGACGTCGCCCGCGGCTACCATCGCGGCCTTGTCGGCGGTGTAGTTGGCGGCTCGATACCACGCGTTTATCGCCGAGGTCAGCGGCTGGTTGATCAGGACGGAGCTGAAGAGACCGCCGACGATGCCGCCCATGTGCGGCAGTGCGAAGCCCGCACCCGCCGCTGCCAAGTCTTTGGCGATGACACCCGTGGTCAGGTAGAGCGGGTGACCGCACTTGACGTGGCCGAGCTCCCGTGATATCATGAACTTCCATTCCTCTATGCTGCACCGGTTCGCAAATGTGGTGCTAACTATCGTTACGGGGTCGTCGTTGGTCCCCATCGAAAAGGTTGGACTATTGATCGAGACGATGTGCGACGAATAGGTGATGTATATCCTCGGCATCCTGGGAACGGCCAGCTTCCTCCCGCACTCCTCGGCGGCCCGATACAACTCGGGGAACTGTCTGTCGCCTATCTTCACGGCGCCTCCGAGGAACTGGGCCTCAACCCACGGTGTACCCAGCTTCTGGAGGAAGACCTCTACGATGCGTGTCGTGGGCGTCATCTGCACGAGATTGTTGAGCGTCACCAGCCTGTTCGACGTCTGGTAGTAAGTGGGGGGAAGGTCGTACTCGGTGAATATGTTGCTCTCGCAGGCTCTGCAGAAAGTCCTACCCTTGGGGTTCTTCATGCTGCAGACGTGACAGAAGACGTGGCCTTCTTCGGCGGGACCCTTCGGCGGGATAGCCGTTGGGCGCGGCGAGGGATGATCAGGTGCCTTCGGTGCGGACTGTGCTTGCCTCGCCAACGGCGGACGGTCCGGCGCGGTCGACAAACAGTGCTGAAACACCGCGGGCGCTTATATGGATTTTCAGGGGAAGAGGTTTCTCGCGCAGTGTCTTTTCGGGACTTTCGCGCGGAAGCCACGCGAGCTTTTTATACGAACTACGGCTCTTTTCGTGTGACGGATGAGAATCGACATCTCTGAGGTCTCGATGAAGGTTCCCTATCCCGTCTTCATCCCTCTCGGCCTCCCGCAGGGGATAAGGGTCGAGCCTAGCAAGGGGCAGGTCACCGGGGGAGTGGTCACGCGTGGGGGCGAGCGAATCGTTGTGGACCCCCTCTCCTACTCGCTCTGGCTCACGATGCAGCTCGGCCTCTCTGAGAAGCAGCTCGTTGAGAGGTTCAAGGCCCAGCTAGGAACGACCGATTACAACGTTTCACTCACGACCCTGACCGACAAGGGACTCGTCCACAAGCTCTCGTCCTTCACCGAGACGGATTTCTTCTCCAAGGTGAGAGTCATACCGAAGGCCACGGGTGTGGGCAGTGTGGACAAAGAACACGCGCTTCGATATATAGTGAAGCCGAACTTCGGCGACAAGGAAGTCGTCATGAACCCGCTGGACTACGCCATCTGGACGATGTGGGACGGAAAGGCCAGCCTTATGCACACGTGGAGAGAGGGTGCCAGGCACTTCCAGCTCAAGCTTCCAGACGTCATCCCGCGACAGGTAGGCACACTCCTGTTGCTGTTGGGCCAGGGTCTGCTGAATCTTGACTATGTCTAGACCCTGGAAGACCAGACCGGACGGGTGTTGAGCCTTGTCAGACCCCAAACCTCAGTCCCACGACTACGCTGAGTCGGCCTATACCCTGGGCGTCCAGGCGCTCACTAACTACGTGGGCGGAGCCATAACGGACCAGCTGAACAATCTGGTCTCGACGGGGTTTGTCGCCGCAAACCAAGTCATTCGGGCCGTCGGTCAGTCTTGGGCTGATGCTGCCGTGGAGGCGGGTGTACCCGGAGGCTCGCTCCCCGCTGAGCAGGTGCAGAACCTCGCGGTGAAGGGGTCGGAGAAGCTCCAGGAATCGGCGAAGGATTTCGCCGGGGAATTGGCCGACCAGGCCAACAAGGCACTCGGCGCGGAGAGGCACGCCCCCGCCCTGCAGTACCAACCTCAGAGCGTCAGCTTCGGGCTCATCTCGGCGGACCGTGGGACGGTGGAGCCGGCCCTCAACATGGTAGGACAGGTACCCGGGTTCAGTATGGTCGCCGATGCTGGCCACGAGTTCCCGGAAGCCGACAAGTACGCCGAGCAACTCGCCATGAACGAGCAGGTGAACGGGGACGGGCACTCATGGCAGTTCTGGGACGAGAAGAACCATGCGATCATGGGGATGTATGGGACGAACTCCCAGCAGGGGCAGGTGGTGCAGGGCGACTCACGGTCGGTCCAGGCCATCCCCCGTGATATTCTGGACAGGATCGAAAGGAGTCCCGAGTCTGAACAGGCGCTCCAGGAACCCCATCAGCAGATCATCAAAGAGACGGCCAACCGGGCCATAGAAAAGGAGGGAGGTCAGCAGGTTCGGGAGGACACGCCCGGTCCCGCGACCGAAGAGAGGGAGGACGCACCGAGGCACCAGCTTACCCCAATGATCGAGGAGACAGAGCAGGCGGCGCAGGGCGCGACCCAGGCTCCCACCCAAGAGGGTCACGGCCCGCATCAGGGAGAGGGCAATCAGCCCCAGAGCGCCTGCGCCGCGGAGAACCAGTCCAAGCAATCGGGCTTTTGCGTCTCGACAGGCGGCTGCGACAGCGGGCATGTCTCGACGACCTGTAGCACATTCTGCCGGACCGACGAGGCGACAATCAGCCCGTGCGAACATCCTGAACGCGAGAATGTCAACATTGATCGCAACAACCCGCCACTGGGGGGCGAAGACCAGATACCATGCAGCGACAACCAGCCACCTGGCGGTGCGGGCCAGTGCGAAGAGACCGCTGTCCCCTGTTGCAACCAGGCGCAGACTCCAGGGAGCGCCTGCGAGGAGCCCGGAGCCGCGGCTGCCTGCTGCCAAGAGACTCAAACTGTGCCTTGCTGCGAGGGACAACAGACCACCGGCTGCGAGCAAGGGCCCGGATTCCCGCCTCCCGCGGAGTGCCAACCAGGACAGGCTTGTGAAGGCGTCGCTGAGGGAGCGGCCAACGCGGGCTGCGCTGCGGAGTCCCAGTGTCCGCCATGCACCTCAACCTGCGAGCAAGAGGGGCAGACGTCATGCGAAGCTTTCTGCCCCGAGCCAGGACAGTGTGCGTCTTGCACGACTGCTCCATGTGGGCAGCAGTGCGAAAACCCCTGCCCTCAACTCTGCGAGGAGACGTACCCCGCACCTTGCGAACCTCAGTGCCAGCCCGCCTGCCCACCTGTGTGCGAGCAGGCTTGCCAGCCACAGTGCGATGCCCAGTCCCAAACGCCCTGCGAGCCCACTCTTTGCGCGCAGACCTGCCAATCGACCTGCGCGGACAGCTGCCAGACGAATCCCCAGTGTGAGAGCGCCTGTCAACCTGCATGCGAAGCCCAATGCCAGCCAACCTGCGAACAGAGTTGCTCTTCTCAATGCGAACAGGCCGCGTGTGGATCTCAGTGCGAGACGCAGTGTCAGTCACCGGCTGGTTGCGCCGCCTCAGAATGCGAAACGCCTTGTCAGACAGCTTGCGAAAACGTTTGTCAGCCGCAATGCGCGACTCACTGCCAGCCAGCCTGCGAACAGGTCTGTCAGCCTCCTTGTGAACAGGTCTGTGCGCCCCCTTGTGAAACCACTTCATGCGAGCAGGCCTGTGCTCCTCCTTGCGAACAGGAAGGGCAGCAGACGTGTGAAGGGAGTTGTCAGACCTCGTGTGAAAGCGCCTGCCAGACCACATGTGAGCCGGGCCCTTGTGAACCTCCTTGTGCGCCGGGATCCCAGCCGGCCTGTGAGGCGACGTGTCAAACATCTTGTGAGTCCGCATGCCGACCACAGTGTGAATCGAACTGTCAGCCGGCTTGCGAATCGAGTTGCCAGGGTTCGTGCGAGGCTGTTTGTGCCCCGTCTACGTGCGAAGTCTCATGCCAGCCCTTGTGCGGACAAGCGTGTCAGGCGCAGTGCGAGACGACCTGTGTCGGTACCTGCGCGCAACCCTGCTGCGAATCCGCTGGAGGCGTTTGCGCGCCCGTTTGCGGTACTACTTGTCAGCCCGGGGGGACGTCTTGCTGTGAACCCGGAGGGGCATGCCAGACAACTTGCTGCCAGTCCGCGAGTGAAGCCGCTTGCAATCTATGCTGTTACCCCGGTACGACTGGACCGTGCGCATCTTGTCAGCAATGCGGGGGGTGCCAGTCCCAGTGCCAGTCCCAGTGTCAGTCATGCCAGCAATGTCAAAAAGAGGAAGCAGCTTGTTGTTGCTGCTGTCCATGTGCGGGGTTGGGCTGCGGACCTCCTTGTCCAGCGCCCGCCTGCTTGGTCTCGCCCGACTGCTGTGATTCTTGCTGCAGCGTCTCGGCAATTCCGTGCTGCGAATCGACCACGGGCGGTCTGGGATGCCAGCCGTGTGGGCAGTCCTGCCAACCAACCTGCGGCGGGTCGGAATGCCCTCCGGCGTGTTCGTCGACTTGTGACGCTCCCAGCCAGACCGACAGCGTTTGTCTGAGCCCATGCGCCGCCGGGGAGGCCCCTCCGGGCTGTGATGAACCGCCTCCCCCGGAGTGCTAGCGACTCCGTCTAGCTTTTTTACGACTCACGTCCGAGTCGGCGGTGTGACCGAGCCATCCAAGGCAGCCAAACCTTCCGCGAACGCGTCCATGCAGTTCTGGGAGTTTGCCGACCTCGGATTCGACACGGGGAAGAAGCTGTGGTTCATCCAGTTCTACGACGAGACGAACAAGGGCGTAGGATCATATTTCGCGAACACCATAACCATGACCCGCGGGTCGGCCGCCCAGTACCAGTGGAAGGATACTCAAGGCAGGGCGTTCTGGCACGTCCGCGAACGGTTCTTCGCCAGTGAGGTCGAGGGCTTCTCTGTAGACCCTTCGGGCAGCATAACCGTGACGTTCAAACCGACGCCGGACGCTGAAGCGGCGGCCGTGCCCCAGGATTTCGCCTATCTCACCTACGCCTATCACCTTGCGAAGAAGGAAGAGAACCAGAAGGCGCCGATGGGGTTCGTGGAATTCTACAGCTCGAACGGCGACCTCCTTAGGCGGATTAACAACCGCTGGATAATCATAGAGGACGTGGGTAGGAAGACGACCGGCGAGTATCCGAAGATCAGGCTGAGGATGGAGAGGAAGGACGTCAAGAACATCGTCGTGACGAGGACTGCCATCATCCTCCAGGGCGGGCAGACGCAGTAGCGCCAGCGCCAACGAAACGCTTTAATCGGATTCCCATCGTCGTCTCGGCAATTGCCGAGAAGCAAGGGAGCGGCTGCTGCTCTTGACTTTTTCATCTGGGGTTCGGGCCATGCCTACCTTGGTTTTAGGAAGGCGCTCGGCCTCCCGTGGGTCATCTGGACAACAATCCTGGGAGTCTTCAGCATCCTCGCATCGGTGGCGAGCGCGAGCTTCTACTATATTGACTACTCGACTTTCACGATAGGTTACAACTACGGCGAAGCGTTCGTGATAACCGTACTTCCGTATCTTGTCATTGGCGGGCTTATGATATTCGACCTCATGAGGAAGGGCATGCTCAACGCCCCCGGCCGGCTGGCTCAGATTGCTGGTCAGACCGGTCCAGTCTCACTGGGCGGGGCCCAGATGCAGACGGCATCCATGCCGGCGGCCGCCGGCATAGCCTGTCCATCGTGCGGGAGCGCCGTGGCAGCTGCCGACATGTTCTGTCCATCGTGCGGGATGATGCTACGCCCCGCTCCGGCGGTACAAGCGTCCGTCCCTGTCGTCCGGACTGGCGGTGGCAAGGTATGCAGCAGCTGCGGTACTGCGAACCCCGCAGGTTACACATTCTGCAGGCGGTGCGGGAGCAAACTGGTCTAAGGAGACGGGCATGGCTAGCGAACTTCGTGAGATACCCATGTGGGCGGTCTATGGTTTCGTCGGAGGCTTCCTGATCGCGTTGGTGGGGGGGCTGTTCTCGATCTGGGGCACCATCGTCGGCGCGGTCATCATTATCCTAGTGGGGTTCATCGGTTACTCTTCCCAGGGCAGGACCGGTGTCGGTGCCACGATGCTGCCTGCGCTCCACCGCGAGCTGGCGAAGACGCACTGCGGACAGTGCGGCGCGGCGATGAGGTCGAACATGATGTTCTGTCCCTCCTGTGGCGCCAGACAGACCGCGGTCTAGACCTCGCTTTTTTATACACAGGGGTCGATAGCAGGCATGTGCTCGTCAGGCTCAAGGTTCTGGCGCTCCTTTTTCTCATGGTCACACCCGCCGTGTTGCTCTCCGCGCCCATCACGCACGCCATGGCTCAGGGCCAGAACGAGCAGCAGTTCGCGGGAGTCACACCCCCGGGCTCGTACAACTACACCCAGATTACGCTCTCTTCCACCTCGATAGTCGGATACGCCACGAGGACGGACATCCAAGTCGAGACGGCATTCATGACGTACGACCAGCTCCAGGCTTTTAGCCTCACGGGAGACATTTCGAACTCGATATTCTACGATACAGGAACGGAGAACTACGACGCGCTGCTGGAGCCGCCGGGTCAGTACTACCTTGTCGTCTACAACCCGAACTCGCAGGCTGCTAACCTCAAGGCCCTCTACATAGTGAACCCCGACATCAACCTGCGTAACTCCACGACGAGCGTGGGACTCACAATCGTGATGCAGCCGCAAGAAATCTTCACGATACCTCTCCACATCGAGACCCTGGGAGCCCCGTCCCAGGTAGACATAACCGGCGCGTCGAGCCAGGTGGTACGCTATGCCCTGCTGGACAACACGACCCAGCAGGAAGTCTTCGTATCCCCCGACGTTACGATAACCAACTTCACGGTCGTCCCGACGGTGAGTGTAGGATACAACCTGACCCTCAACCCCGGGTTCTACATAATGGCGATCAAGAACGATAGTCCGAACCAGGCGTTGGTCTACTTCTCGTACGACATCCTGCCCAAGTTCGTCAACCCCTACCTCCTGCACTTCGGTACGCCCAGTCCCACAGGGATAGCCTCCTACGGCATTCTCAACAACTCTGGGAACATCACGCCTTACGAGGTCGCGACAAGCTCGATTGTGGGGTACGCCAAGGTAAGCCAGCTGCAGGCGGTCGACAACGGTACGAACTCCCCTCTGGCGTCACTCCAAGAGAACACCGTCCTCGAGGTCAACAATACAGACGGGTCGAGCTTCACGTACTGGCCGCAGAACGTCTTGGCCTTCGACACAGCTTCACCCCCATCGGTCACCTACAGGGACAACGTGCTGAACGTCACGGGGGACAACGCGCAGCTGACGAACCAGAGCATAACGGGGACCGGGACGACGAGCGGCTACAACAACAACGGCGTCCAGCAGACATACTACGGGAACTACAACTCGAACTACACCTACAGGTACTCGCTCCCCCAGACGTGGATCCTATACACAAACGAGACGGTGCGGCAAGGACAGGGCGTGGTCATCCAGATGGGAGTTAGGGCGCTGAACGGGCCCACGCCGAGCAAGGTCACGTGGTTCGACGCTATCACGATACACGACCCGAACGTCGCCTCGGCGGACCTGATAGTGAACGGCAGGCAGTACACGCCTGCAGGGGTCGAGGTGCCCATCGGGACGTACTACGACGCTGAACTCGTATTCGGAGGGGGTGCGGGAGGGAATGCAGCCCAATTCCAGGTGAACGCGAACCTCGCGCTCTTCTATCTCGACGGAACCATGAAGCCATTCCCATCCGTCTATAGCTTCGGTGACGACACCGCCGAGGCCGCCTTCAACATCGCGATGCAATACGGCAACGGCGTCGCGACGGCTACGACCGGGACGCCCTACTACGGTTTGCTCACCAACGACTTCAACTCCTCGCTGCCGTCGTTGATCGCGGGTGCAGAAGGCCAGTCGACCGGGATTGGTGGCTATGCGGCTTATATTGTGGGCGCGGCCGTCATCGCGGTGATAGCGATTCTCGCCCTCGTGCTCATGCGCAGGCGCTCCTCGGCTACCCCCCAGCTGGAGCAGTCAGCACCCGTGGTCGCCCAACCCGTAGCCGCCTTCTGCGGCAACTGCGGGACCCCAATCGACTCGACGGTCAGGTTCTGCCCGAACTGCGGGGCACCTCAGACCTCAGCTGACGCGGGTCAGGGCGCGCCTCCGGCCGGTCCGTAGGTCTCGGCCGAGAGCCGTGTTACCCATATAAGACGAGGCGACCCCGGGGAGGCCCTTGGGCATCTTCGGCAAGAGGAGGGAAAGGGTGCTGTCGCTCGCCTCGAAGTTCGACGCGGTCGTCGTCACCAACCCGAAGAACCTGTTCTACCTGACCGATTTCTGGGGCGGGGGCATAGGGATTGTGGAGGGAGATTCTACCACGATAGTCACGTCGGTGATGGAGGAGTATCGGGCCAACGAAACGGGGAAGGACGTCCGGGTGGTGCCTTCGAAGAACATGGTCACCGCTTACCAGACGGTGGCGAAGAAGCTGAAGGGCAAGACGCTGATGGACCAGTACGACCCAAGACTCAAGGGTACGGTCGACGATTCAGTCTTTCTCGAGGCCAGGAGGCAGAAGGATGCAGAAGAACTGAGGAAGATATCCCAGGCGAGCAAGAAGGTCGACGAGCTCTACGAACTGCTCGAGCAGGAGATCCAGGTGGGAAGGACGGAGTTCGAGATTGCGGGGGAGGTAATGCGCCTTGCCACTACGGAGGGGCTTTCGCCGCTCGCCTCGGAGGGTTCTCTCAGCCCGATAATAGTGGCGTCCGGGCCGAACGCCGCCCTGCCTCATGCGGAACTTTCGGGACGCAAGGTCAGGATAGGGGACATGGTCGTCGCGGACATCTTCTTCCGGTTCCAGGGCTACTGCACCGACTGCACGAGGACATACGCGGTCGGCAAGGTCCCCGAAGAGTGGACCGCCGGGTACCAGGCCGTCTTTGATGCGCAGGCCGAGGGCATCAAGCTCGTGAAAAGAGGGGTAGCCGCGAAGGACGTGCACGCCGGCGTTAGCGCAGTCCTCAAGGAACGCGGCCTCGAAAAATACTTCACTCACGGGACGGGCCACGGGGTGGGAATAGACATCCATGAGAGACCATCCATTGGGGCGACAAGCACGGACATCCTAGCAGACGGGGACGTCGTCACTATCGAGCCGGGCATCTACGTGCCGGAAGAGTACGGGGTCCGGATAGAGGACACCGTCACCGTGGGCAAGGAGGTCAAGGTCCTCTTCGACTACACGAAGGAGCTGCTCGTCCTCTAGCTCGAGGGACCCGCGCCGAAGTCGTAGACGTTCACCGTGGGGGATGACGGGTCTGACCTGAGGGCGGCAGCGACTCGCACGACCTCTCTCTCTGGTACGATCGCGTGTATCGCGTGTCCAACCATATTCTGGCTGGCACCCATGGCTCCGCTCGTCCGGGCAGTCTTCAGGAGCCGTGAGACGTCAGCCGATTCGAGCCCGAGGCCGTCAGCGAACGCCTCGCCTGCATGGACGAGGCTTTCTAGAGTCAGCGCCGAAGAAGCGTCCAGCGCCTGAGCGCCCAGCCGGTTCACCCTGGCTTTCATCTCGTGTGAAGAGAGTATCACGCTCTTCTCGTAAGGGGCGAGGGAGGCCGTCACGACCCTCGCGTCGTCGGGTACCGGGACATTCTTGACGACTGCGACGCCGGGCGAACCGGGCTTTACAATGACGCCGGCGCCCCCATACCGGTAGATCACCGAGACTGTTCCAAGACCGGTCCTGCAGATGATGTCGGCCGCGTGTGCGTAATAGGCGATCTCAGCCTTTGATTTGCCGAGTTCGAGGGCTGCGGAGAGGGCGTTCACAGCGGACAGGGCCGAGGCGGCGGAAGCACCGAACCCCTGCCCTACGGGAACCTCCATGCGCTGCTCGATGGTCAGGGACAGGCCCCTGTCCGGCAGGTCATTAAGGAGCATCTCGATCGCCATCCTGGTGGTCATCGCGCGATAGCCGGGGTCTCCATCCACGACGAGTCGGGCGATGCGCGGCCGCCCGTCGGGCGACCTTGAGACCGTGACCCGAGTGCGCACCCCCCTCGACAGCATGAAACCGCCACCCATGGCGCCGACCTGGTGAAGGTCGGAAGCGGGCGACAGACGGTCCAGAGAGAAGTCGCCGATCGTGAAGAAGTTGGATATGGCGGCGGGGACGTGCGCCTCCGCAGAGAGCTCCATCAGGGTCTACGACCAGCGGCCATTGCCTCGCCTGCTACCGGGACCACGATGACGAGCGCGACGATGACGAGCGCGACATCGTCAGTGACCGCCGGATATCCGGCGAGCCCCACGACGCCAGGAAGATAGAGGAAGATGGCGGCAGCAAAGGCGACGGCGAGGAGGAACGACCCAAGTATTACCGTGCGAAGGCCCATCTCACCCCACTCGGGGAAGGATGAGATTATGGAGGACCTGCCCCTCAGCGGCTTGACCGCGCGGACGAGGAGGGGGACCACGATGATTATGAACGGAATCATGGTGAGGCTCCAGAAAGCTGTGAATCCGAAGATCAGCGCCTCGGCGGGATACGCCGCTACCAGAGGCCCCACCGCCGTGAACACGGACGCCCCGAAGAACACTATCGAGCTCGCGGCGATGAGGTTTCCGAGCGTCACGAAGGAGAGGGTCGCGGCTACGAAACCGCCCCAGGACGTGTATCTCTTGACGAACCATCCGAATAGAAGGAATGCGATGAAGTTCGCAGGCACACCCGCTATGAGACTGAGAGCCGGATTGGTCGAACCCGTGGCTGTCAGGAAGAAGGTGTCGCCGATGAAGGTTCCCAGGCCTGCGCCGATGGCCGCGGACCATGTGTCCGAGACCACCGCGAAGAACGCGGGGACGAAGATGCCGATGAGCAACTCCCCCACGCCCCACGGCGTGTGGATGTAGGCCGTGGCGCCCTTCGCTACCGCATATAGCACGGCGGTTATCGCGATAGTCGCCGCCCTCGAAGAAGCCTCCATGCGCTGCTTTTCGGCCATTTCAGTCAGTAAGTGAACATGCGCGACGATGAGAATATATCAAGATAATCTATAAATAATATAGAGAACTCTATAGACTCGTGGACACTAGGAGGGTGCTGGAGATGGGAGGAGGGACGGTCCTTATCTCACTCCCAAAGGATTGGGCCAGAAGGAACAAGGTCGAGAAGGGTGTGTCGGTTCTTGTCGAGGAGATATCACCCGGGCGACTGATGGTGAGCCCCGTAGGCTCCGAGAGCGGGACGGGGAAGAAGACCGTCATCAAGTACCCCAGGGAGAGCCTTTCACACGTCATCAACGACCTGACGGGAGCATACCTGATAGGGAGCAACGTGATAAGGGTCGAGGGAGCGCAGATAATCGGGAAGGAAGACCGCGAGAGAATCAAGGGGATGATCCACAGGCTCGTGGGCCTCGAGATTATGGACGAGGACTCGAAGAGCCTGACGATGCAGTTCCTCCCTGAGCCTTCGACGCTCGACCCTGAAAAGATTGTGAGAAGGATGGGAAGCCTGACACGCGGGATGATCAAGGACACCCGCGAAGCACTGCGGGAGGGAGACTCCAGGGTGCTTTCGTTGATAGCGGAGAGGGACGACGAGGTCGACAGGCTATACTTCCTTCTCGTGCGTGCAATCAGGAGTGCGACGATAGACCCGGAGCTCGCGAGGCGGTATGGATTGACCCCGGTCGAATGCCTAGACTACAGGGTCCTTGCGAGCTTCTTGGAAGGGCTGGGGGATTCAATCGCCGAGTTCTCAAGGAAGGCGGCGGCAGAGACGCCCACGGGCGAGGCGGCCAGGAGGACGTCAGAAGTCTTCGCCATACTCGAGGAGATGGAAGAGGTCTCGGTAAGGACATTCATCGAGAGGAAACAGGGACGCGGCAGGGGAGGGTACCTGGAGGTTGATGCGATGAAGAACAGAGTAGACGAACTGCTCAGGGAGATAAGTGTCACGAGGGGCGTGCCCGCGCACAGGGTCGTCGACCTGCTGAGCATGCTCGAACGCATTGCAAAGACCTTCGTGGACATCTGCGACCTGGCGCTCCCGACTTACCAGTTCTCGGACGCGGGAGCCTAAGACGCGGGATGAAGACACTGCACAGGGTCATGTACGGCGACTCCGCTCGAGTTCTGAAAGAGGTCCCGCCCGAATCGGTGGACCTCGTGGTAACGTCGCCTCCGTATCCGATGGTCGAGATGTGGGACGAGCTGTTCGGCCACCAGGACCGCCGCATCAAGAGTCTCCTGGAAAAGGGTGAGGGTGACGGGGCCCAGAAGGCCATGCACGAGTCTCTCGACATGGTGTGGAGGTCTCTAGACCCGAAGATGAAGCGAGGCAGCATGGCGTGCATCAACGTCGGGGACTCGACTCGCACGATGTCGGGTTCCTTCAAGCTGTACCCGAACCACGCCCGGGTCATCTCTTCCATGACCGCTCTCGGCTACGACGCGCTCCCGGAGATACTCTGGCGTAAGCGGTCGAACAAGCCGAACAAGTTCCTTGGCTCAGGAATGCTGCCCGCAGGAGCCTACGTCACGCAGGAGCACGAGTACATACTGATCTTTCGCAAGGGAGGGAAGAGAGAGTTTCTAACGGGGCCTGAGAAGGCGGCCCGAAGCAGGAGTGCATACTTCTGGGAGGAGAGGAACTCGTGGTTCTCAGACGTTTGGGACGACGTGCGCGGAGAGCGACAGGGGCTCGGAGCGAAGGGCCCGAGGGCAAGGAGCGGCGCGTACCCGTTCGAGCTTGCCTACAGACTGGTCTCGATGTTCTCGGTCAGGGGGGACACGGTGCTGGACCCGTTCGCAGGGACGGCTGTTACGACACTAGCCGCCATCGCTGGGGGGAGGAACAGCACGTCGATCGAAGTAGATGGCGAGTTCAGAGAATCGGTGGAGCGTCGCGTCCTGGGATGCGCAGAGGAGGTCAACGAGCACAATCTGCTCAGGCTCAAGAGGCACCTGAGCTTCGCAGAAAAGAAGGGAGGACTGAGATACAGGAACGAGGTCTACGGGTTCCCGGTGATGACGCGGCAGGAGACCGCGCTGGAGCTACCGCTGGTGAGTTCGGTAAAGAAGGTCTCCCCGGGGACCTTCGAGGTGCAGTACTCGGACGAAGGCTTCAGGTTGGACCTGGTTCGGGACTAAATCCCGAGGGCCGACCTCAGACCCTTGTAGCGGTTGCGTATGGTGACCTCGGTAACGCCAGCCGCCTCGGCGATGTCCCTCTGGGTGATGTTCTCGCCCTCGAGGGTGCACGCCACATAGATCGCTGAGGCAGACAGTCCCATCGGGTCTTTGCCGGCTGAGACACGCGCCTCCTCCGCCTTTAGGAGAATCTGGAGGGCCCTTCTCTGAGTCTTCTCAGAGACCTTGGCCTTCGACGCGATCTTGGTGACGCACCTCGCCGGGTTGACGACGGGCATCTTCATGTCCATCTCCTTGACCAGTAGCCTGTAAGACCTCGCTATGTCCTTCTTCTTTACGTTGCTCGCCGCGGCCACGTCCTTCAACGTCCTTGGCACGTCCCTGTCCCTGCAGGCGGCGTAGAGGGACGCCGCAAGTATCATGGTGATCGACCTGCCACGGACGAGGCTCCTTTCGAGGGCCTTCCTGTAGATGTAGGCTGCTTTTTCAGTCACCGCCTCCGAAACCGCTAGCTTCTCGGATAACCTTCTGAGCTCACTGAACGCCTGCCTGAGGTTCCTGTCCGCGGACTCGTGGACCTGGCTCCTCCTGTCCCAGGTACGCATGCGCTCCATGCTCGACTTCATGGAACCGCTCAGGGACTTGCCAGCCGCGTCCCTGTTCTCTCCGCCTATCGTCGTAGCGAGACCCATGTCGTGCATCGCGATCGATGTTGGTAGACCCGTCCTGCTACGCTCGTCCTTCTCCTCGTTGGAGAAAGAGCGCCACTCGGGAGCGGTCTCTACGGTCTTCTCGTGGACGACGAAGCCGCACTTGCTGCAGTACACCTCTCCTCTTGAGGAGTCGCTCCGCATGGAGGCGCGTCCGCATCTCGGACAGCGGTCCGAAGCTCTTCCCTGGTTTGTGGCTCTTGCGGCATCAGTCCTATATGCATTCGACAATGCTAATCATAAATCCGGGAATCTTCCCGTCCGGGAGCTTGTATTTAAGCGCGACATCCGGCCCGGCCCGCGCCCCTCGCTGAAGCGTACGGGGTCAGGGCAGGGGAGAGAGCCAATAGGTTTATTTTTCGCTCGCTCCAAGCTGGAGACTTGCCGAGGACTTTACGCGCTCCGCGTCCGGTTTCAGCTGATTTACACAGGCCGAAGTACGTCTTCGTCACAGGCGGAGTGATGTCTGGGCTAGGCAAGGGCATCACCACCTCCTCCCTCGCCAAGCTCCTGCAGCTTTCCTCTCTCAGGGTCACGTGTGTCAAGGTAGACCCGTACCTGAACTTCGATGCCGGAACCATGAACCCAATAGCCCATGGGGAGGTCTTCGTGACCGACGACGGCGGCGAGACGGACATGGATATCGGGAACTACGAGAGGTTCCTCAACGAAGACCTGAGTAAGGATAACAACATCACGACCGGCCAGGTCTACAGGAAGGTGATCGAGGACGAGCGGAAGGGGAAGTACCTCGGAAGATGCGTCCAGATAATCCCTCACATTACGGACGAGATCAAGCGTCGGATAAGGGAGCTGGGCAGAAACAGTGCTGCGGACGTCGTGGTGATTGAATGCGGCGGGACGGTCGGCGACATCGAAAGCCAGCCCTTCATCGAGGCGTTCAGGCAGATGCGACTCGAGGACGGCATGCAGAACACCTTCTTCATTCACGTCACGCTCGCGCCTCAGCTCGACGCCGTCGGGGAGATGAAGACCAAGCCGACCCAGCACAGCGTCCAGGAACTGAGGCGCATCGGCATCCAGCCGGACCTCATCATAGTCAGGGGCAGCAAGGCGCTTCCCAAGGAGGCGAGAGAGAAGATAGCCCTGTTCACGAGCGTTCCGACCGACAGCGTCATCTCGAACCCTGACGTGGACAGCATATATCATGTCCCCGAGGCGCTGTACAAGGAAGGAATCCTCGGACCCGTGGCGAGCCACCTGCGGCTGAGGCTGAGGAAGACCGACCTCGCCAGCTGGAAGAGGGTCGCTTCAAGGTTCTCGGACGCCTCGGAGGCCATGACGATCGCGATGGTGGGGAAGTATGTCACGCTCATGGACAGCTACGTCAGCGTGAACCACGCCCTGCATCACGCTGCTGCCGCCAACGGGGTCGGCGTCGACATACGATGGGTGGAGTCCGAAGACTTCGAGAAGGACCCGTCGAGGCTGATGGGGTTGGATTCGGTGGACGGCATCGTGCTTCCACAGGGGTACGGCCAGCGCGGGACGGAAGGGAAGATTGCCGCAGCAAACTACGCGAGGCTGAACGGAATCCCGCTTCTCGGTCTCTGCTTCGGCTTCCAGCTCTCGATCGTCTCGTTCGCTAGGAACGTGCTGGGGCTCCCGGACGCGAACTCGACCGAGATCAACCCCGATACGGCGAACCCGGTCATAGACCTCCTGCCCGAGCAAAGGGGCCTGGACGAGCTCGGCGGCACGATGAGGCTCGGCGGTCACGACATAACGGTGGACAGGCCCAGCGAGGCATACGACGTCTACGGTACGAGGACGATCCGCGGAAGGCACCGGCACAGGTTCGAGCTGAACCAGAGTTACATGGAGAGGTTTGAGAAAGCCGGGATGAGATTCTCAGCATTCAGCGACGGAGGCAGGAGGGCCGAGATACTCGAGATACCCGCCCATCCCTTCTACATGGGGACGCAGTTCCACCCGGAGTACGTGAGCAGGCCCGAGGCACCTGAGCCGATCTTCGTCGCGTTCATGAGGGCTGCGACAAAGGATTCCCGAAGGGAGAGGCGACTCAAGGCGCAGGTTCAGCGCGCAACCGCGTAGGACCTGGCCAGTCGTAGCGCCAGCTCGGCGACCGCCGCCGGTCCGTCAGCGAACAGGTAGAGACCCGGCTCTGTTCCCTGCCCTCCGGGGTCGATGACGGCATCAGGTCCCGGCGAGGTGCTGAGAGCGTCCTTCAGGCTCTCCAGAAGTCTCGTCCCCCCGCCGACCCGCAGTATCCTCAGGCCCTCCCTGTGGATGATCTTCTCCATCTTCGGTTCGAACCTCAGGTTGATGGCCGCGCGCTTTGACGCGTCGCTGGAGAGCACCGCGAGGAGGACGCTCGCAACGTGCGTGGAAGCCCCGTACTCCGGCTTCATGAACGAGCGGGGCATACCCCTGACCTTCACAATTCTCCCGGGGACGGCGACTACATCGTCAACCGAGGAAGCCCCCACGGGGGCGTAGGCTACGTTGACCGAGACCTCGGGCATGACCCTGACGAAACTGGAGGACCCTTCGAGCAGCTTCACCGCGGCAGCGACCTTCTCGATGGCATCCTCTCCTGCCTCAGCCTGCGTACCGAACTTCAGTACGCACATGTTGCAGTCCGCAAGCGAGGGATGCTCCCGCCGGTGAGCCGGACACAGTGCCCCACGGCCCAGCGCATCGGACCACAGTGAGTAGAGCGTGCTTACTGCGTACACGGGATTCTTCCTTAGGTCCTCCGCGAGCAACGAAGCGTAGAGCGAAGCCTGGTCGTTCGAGATGCCCAGGGGTTCGAGCAGCGCCTGCGACTTCCCCGTCGATTTCAGGTACAGGCTGACCGAGGCTTGCGTGACCCCCATCGCCGTCGCTATCTTCCCCTGAGACCAGCCCTCGGAGGCCAGGTTCTTCGCGACCATCTCCCTCATCGCGGGCAGGAACGACTCTACCATCATTTCGCAGGGTGGGTGCATGTCATAAGTCACTTGTGAAGCGACTTATAAGCCCGTGCCCCGGAGAGCCCCCGTTGACCTTCAAGGGGCCGAGCAGAAGTCTGAAGCTCGCAGTCGCGGCCGTGTTCGCAGCCCTTATCGCTCTCGGGACGATCCTCTCCTTCCCGCTCCCGCCTCCCGTCTTCGAGCTAACCTGGGCGCCGGCGGTCTATCTGGCACTGGCGGCGCTCTCCGACAGATGGACGGCGCTGAGCGCCACCGCTATAGGGTCATTCATCGGGGAGTTCTACAACGTCAGCTTCAAGGCGGGCGGCTCCCCCATCTATCCCTTCGGGATGCTGTGGGCGAGGGCACCGGAGGCCCTCATCGTCGCGTGGGGTGCGAACAGAGGGGGCAAGTGGCTCGTTGCATCGATGGTAGCTGCCACTGTGTACGAGACTCTGGCGTTCTTCATATCCGACGGGCTGTTCTACACCTACGGCCTCTTCGGGTACGGCTCGCCGGTCAGTCTCTACACAGGCTTCCTGGCGGCGATAGGTGACTTTGCGACGATGGCCGACCTGGCCTTCATCCCCGTCGCACTGGTCATCATCTACGCAGCGCGTCCCGCCTTCCGAAGACTAGGTTTCTTGACGAAGCCTTAAGAGACGAAGGGTAGCGCTCCGAGGCGATTCGTCCTGTCCAGCGTCGACGTCGCCGCAGCCCAGATCAAGCAGCTGAAGGACGAGGAGTGGAGGGCGCTGCGGGGCCTCGAAAAGGCGACGCTAGGCAGCAGGAGCACGAACTTCGACACCATCGTCAGGCTGAGCGGACAGCCTCGGGAGAGGGTGAGATACGCCCTCGACGAGCTCTGCAAGAGACGGCTCGTCGGGCTCCTGGGGGAGAACTACTTACTCTACGTCTCAGCTATGGACCTGCTCGCCCTGAAGCACTACGCTGACCTCGACCATGCAATCTCGCTGGGCAAGCTTATCGCCAAGGGGAAGGAGTCGGACGTCTACGAGGTCCTCTCGGCTGATAGCGAGCTCTACGCCCTGAAACTCTTC
>JAJYWC010000045.1 GCA_021791695.1 archaeon
GACCTAGTCTCCTTCAGAATCTCGTCTAGCTTGTCGTTACCCGAAGATTCCGGGCCTCCCATGCACTTGGCCGGGAGTCGCTCTGTAATCAACTTCTCCGACCCTGCGCTACGTTCGGGACGAAGGACGCCTTTTATCTCCAGGCCGCGAGGGAACCGCCCGTTTTGAGCTACAACCTGCGATTGGAGGTGCTCGGGAGGGACTTCGACCGATTATGGGCGAGGCTCGAAAAGCTCTGCGCCGTCCAGACGGTCGGTGCCGCGGTCAAGTCGCGGCGTGGAGTCCGCAGCCCCTCATACAGGCACATGACCAGCCAGATGGCTGTGGCGCTCTTGAGGTCGCTGGAGAGCGCGTCAACCGAAGCCTTGGCCCTCCGCAGCCGCGGTACTAGTCTCAATGCAGACAGGCTAAAGCTGGAGGTAGACGGCTTCAGGGTTGCGGTAGAGGGGGCGGTGCTCGCGCGTAGCGCCAGTACGGACGACGACCCCCTTGGCTCCCTTGCGAAGAAGCTGGGAGGCGTCCTCAACCAGACGGCCTACGTGACAAACTATCTCCTAATTGCCCTTGAGGGCGGGAACTATTGCGGCGCGCTGGCCTTCCTAAACGGAGCTCGCGAGTCGTTCCTCGGTGCCATGGCGGACATCAGGGTGCTCTATGAGGCGAAACTTCGGCCCTCGGAGGAGCGTGCGCAGCTGCGCAGGGCGCTGAGGGAGGCCGGGATGGGCAGCGAAGCGGACAGGCTCGAGACCGCTGAGAGCGAAGAAATCAGCAACGCACAAAACTGCATCGGGAACTGTCGTGAGGTTCTCGACAATCTAGTCGGCAACCTCGCGAAATCCAAGTTGGGGACTGCCACGCTCTCCTTCGCTGGCAGGCTGGCTGAGCTGAGGAAGAGCCCCGGGTTCATCACCCAAGAGCAGGAGAAGCTCCTGATAGACCTCTACTCCTATCTCTCCTCGAAGTGGAAATCTGGAACGAAGCCCAAACCGAGCGACGCTGGTTTCGCTCTCAATCAGACGTACTTCTTCGTTGACCTGCTGCTGGTTACCGCATCATCATCCTAGTATTGGTGACGTATACCTCGCTTGACTCGCGGATAATACCCCGCACCGATGAACCTGATGCGTATGAGGGAGGACAAGGCGTGGTCCCTTGGTTTCCAGTCTCCGCTAGCGGTTCGGCTAGCGGTTCGGCTAGCGAGCGAACTCGGTAGGCTCGCGAAAAGGGACGCCGACGCGTCGAAGATGCTCTTCGGGAAAAGATACTATGCGCACTCGGTCTACCTGTTCCAGCAGGCGGTCGAGAAGGACGCGAAAGCTGTTGGCCTGCTCATGGGGATGATAGAGCCAACGAATGAGGACCTCGCCAAAGAGGTCGGCCACCACTCCCTGTTGGGCATCCTTGTCCGTATGCCAGAACTTCTCGAGCGGCTGCCAGCCATGCAGCAGAGCATTCGCCAGGCGCTCGACAAGCCCCAGGTTCGAGATTCAGGCCTCTCGCAGTTGCTGGAGCCCGTCCTCAAGCCCTCGCCCATAACTCCTGAGTCTGTCAGAGTTGCGACGCGTCAGGTTCGAAGCGCCAACAAAGGGCTGGCCTGGGCCAATACACTCAATCTCAGCCCTGACCATCCCGCCACAAAACTGGTCCTCAACATGCTAATGGTCGCCGACCAAAAGTGCGCCGAGTTCGACGCAGCTGAAAAGGCGATAACGAAACTTCATGCACTCTTCCTTAAGAAGGCGGGCTTCTCGATAGACCTTGACTTCATTAGCTACGCTCTGAACATCAGCGGCAGGGCGATACAAGAGTTGGTGCCCCTCGCCATTGTGACCATGTGGCATGAGCGGGAGACGCGCTATCCTCCTGTGAGCGAGAAGGACAAGTGGGACCCTTGGGCCTATACAAAAGACAAAGGACTCATCAAAATGTTTCCGGAGTTTCAGAGACACATGAAGAGGTTGAACGTTGCGGTCATGCGGGGCGCGGAATCAGTTGAGCGCGACCGTGAGAAACAGAACTCTAACACCTGAAGTGACTATTTCTCCTCGACCAGCGTCTTAACCCTCCCTCGAATATTCTGAAACACTCCAGCCAATCTCGCCTTGGCGTCGTCGGTCAATAGTGCGGTATGCATAATGGCATCTCTTATCGGCTTGTACTCAGAGGCGTCTCTGGAAAGTGAAGCCTCTTTTATCCGGTCCTTCTTGTCGACCAGATTCGCCAGGTGGTCCATCGAGAGGTAGGTCAGGTCAATAGGGGTTCTGCGCACCTGGATGCTGACGTTCCCTGCGTTCTTGTGCTGCTTCTCGTTCTTTCTCATTTCGCGGACTTCGGTCTTGGCTTGTGGGGATAGAGGGATTTTCTTCTCCTTGATGTGCTTCCTGATTAAGTTCTCTGAGATAAAGCAGTCTGCGTACGATGGGAAGTTGTACTTTGCGTCCTCGGCAAGCGAGCCGACCCACTCGTCAACCTTCTGAATCTTCTTCCCATTTCCTGTTCCTTTCTGTCGCACGTAATCATCGGCGACTACGTTATACAGGTCCTGAGCCTTCCTGTCTCTCTTCGACAGGCGCGGATTATCGGGGTCGCCCTCCTTCCTATGCTTGGTCCTTAGAGGGTCCCATTCGCTTATCACTCGAAGGACGACCTCGCGTAGCGATTTCAGGAATGACTCGAACTTCTTGTCGTCGGCCACAATTCCTTCCCTGCTCGTGGAGAACCGGTCCTTGTCATCGTCCATGGCGTCAAAGTGAATCTGACCGTAGAGGTAGCTCTCCGGAACCTTTGTGGTCGTGATGTGTCTCAGAAGGTCCTTTTCCCTCAACCTCCCATTCACGAAGAGGTCTATACCTCCCCTCTCGTCTGTGCCCGTTATCTTGAGGTCCGCTGGTGTGCGAACCGAGGCGATGAATCCTTTGAACCCCGTTGGGACCGATATGTGCTGCACCGGCTCCTGAAGGTTCTTCTCGCTCGCGAGGTTGGTTCGCGCGTATTTCAGCTTCTTCGTGATGAAGGGGTCCTTTACTCCGTTAATGTTCCAGACGAACTCCGTGTGCTCTGCAAGCTCATCGAGGTCATCAAGAGTCACTTCCTTATCGTCCACGTGAATCTTGAATGACCGGTCGATTAGGGAGAACCTGAAGGACAGCGCTATCGTCTTCCTCAAAGCGGAAGACTTGCTCTTCAGAGATTCCTTCAGGTCCTCGAAGACGATTATCGTGCCCTTCTTGTGTCCCTCGGTGTATCCTTCGAAGTAATCCATGTTCATCTGTTCGAGAGGATACTGCCCCGGCTCCATGTCCTCCTTTATCGCATTGTCGAGGCCCGCGTTGTCTATTACGCCGCCAACGTAACTGCCTCTTGCCGTCTTCGAAATTATCGCCACCTTTCTGGCGCACGACAGGAGGGCGAGCTTGCCAATCCCCTTCCTGCCTATGTATGGTCTTCCCTTCGGAGATTTGGCGCCCCTTCTTTCCTTTTCGAGTAGCCAATCTTAAGGAACTTCTTCTGGAAGTCATCCGACGTCATCCCAGCACCGTCGTCTTTTATGATGAGATTGTTCTTCGTTTTGTCGATGTAAATCCACACGTTTCTGGCATCGGCATCCCACGCATTGGAGATAGCTTCGCCCAGCACGGTCGCGAAACTACGGTAGAGGTTCCTACCTAGGTGATTCAACACGCTCAACGAAATCTCGAAGGTGTATTCATCGGATGACGATTTTGTCCACCTGCTCCAGGTGTCTCCTGATGCTCCTAGCCACTACTCGCGCAAGTCTAACGGGGACAGCGTTCCCGATTAGTCGAGCTAGGCCCGCAAATGTAATGTCCTCCTCCTCCTCGTAGAACCTGTAGTACTTCGGGAACGTTTGTAGAACTGCAGCTTCCCTCAGGGAAATCGTTCTGTCTTGCTCGGGGTGACCAAACCTTCCGGTCCCGAGATTGCAGAACTCCGTCGTTATGGTCGAGGATGGCTTGTCCCACCGCATCCTGCCATATACGCAGCGAAAGGATTTCCCTCCTTTCTTCTTGTGGCACTTCAGCTTGAGCGAGTCGTCCCAGCTTTCCCATGCTCCTCCCTCGGGCGTGCTCCTGATGCGCCTTAGGTTCAACTCCCCCAAGTTGCGACATCGATGCAGAGGGTCCGTAGGGTCTACGTCGCCTGCTTTGATTGCCTTCAGTTTCGAGATAGCGTCGCCCAGAGTCTTGTATTCCTTGGGACTGTGCGTCTTGGGAAGAAGCTCAACTTTTCCGTACTTCGATGCGAACAAAACGAGCCTTTTCCTGCCCTGTGGAATTCCGTAGTCGGGGCAGTAGACGACATACTCGGAGACAACGTAGCCGCTCCTCTTCAGAGCGCTAACGAATTTCTTGAATACGCTGTGGCTCCTTATCTGAGGGACGTTCTCCATGGACACGACGTCGGGTTGGGTTCTTGAGACGAGGTCTGCGAAGTTCAGCAGGAGCTTCCACTTGTCGTTGTTCTTCTTCTTCCTGTTGTATACGGAGAAAGGCTGGCATGGCGCGCACCCGACGAGAACGCGGGTGGCGGTCTTACCGAAAATTCGATTTACTTGCTTCGAGGTTACATTCTCAATAGACTTGCCAACGAACCGGGCCCCATTGTTTGTCTCGAAAGGATACTTACAGGTGAGGTCAACATCGATTCCGGCGCGAACGTCGAACCCCTCCTTATAGAAACCGTGGCTCAAGCCGCCGACTCCACAAAATACGTCAACCACGGCGGGGGCCTGTTTTGCGCCTGTCGCACGACCTTTGGTTCCCACAGCGTCCTGCATCATCGCATAATGGGGCCGTGGCAACACGGAGATATCCCCCCGCCTTTCTTTAAGGATTGCATCAGGCATCCCGATGACATTGACTGTCATTGACTGTTAAACTACGACGGGATGCTGGGCTCGCTTTTGGAAGTAAATTTGCGAACTCTACTTGCGGCTCCTGATGGGTCGTCTCTGAGCTCGTGGCCCCAGACCACCATCACCCTCCAGCCGAGTACCTCTAGTTCCTTCTTGACGAGCTCATCGCGTTCCACATTCCGGGCGAACTTTCGGCGCCAGAACTCGCGATGCCTCTTAGGCAAAGCCAGGTTGCATTGGGGACACCTGTGCCAAAAGTCGCCGTGTACGAAAACTGCTAGCCTCGCTCTGGGATATACGAAATCCGGACTGCCAGGAAGGTTGGACTTGACGAGTCTCTTTCGAAGCAGCTTCGCAAGTATGATTTCGGGTCTGGTTCCGGAAGCGCGGTTAGACTTCATTGAACGAGATACCCCGTCTGATACGGGCCTAGGTGCGGGGCCCACAGACGCCGTTCTATAGCTCCGTGACTTCATGGACACGTTGCCTCAGGGTGTCGTCCGTAATGAAGTCTACCCAACTGTCCGGTCGCAAAGCAGGCTGGAGATGAAGACCCTAGACGTCGTCGGCCCTCGCCACGAACGGCCAGCTGAGCACCGCCCACAGCAGGGACACCAGGGAAAAGCGCTCTGAGCGTGTCAGCGGGGTAGCCTCCGACATGACAGCCGTGGGTGCTGGAGCACCGCATCTCGTGCAGGTCGTTCTCTCCGTTGGAACTGGACAGCCGCAGTAGTCGCAACGGTACTTTGTTTGGCGGGGTTGTTGCATATATGGGCGTGCTCTTCCGGGATATTAATTGCCCTCCTCATCGGATTGACGAACCTGGCTCAGAATGAGTCCCGTTTCCTATCTCATTTCGCCTTCAAGATATGCAGAATCTCAAGCGCTGTCTCAAGAGACAGGCCATACACCTCCGCGCCCAGCCTCTCGTCCAGCTCCGCAACCCTCCTCGCGGTCCAGGCGGTCTCAAGCAATAGTCTTTCGAACTTCTCATATTGAGGGCCTCCGCTCGTCTTCGCCGACATCACCTCTATTGTCTCGTCTATGAATGCGATGAATCTGCCGGGTTTCCAGTCCTCCATTATCTCATGAAAGCTCATGCCAGGCGGACGAAGCGCTTGCCGCCTCTTCGCTTTTTACCACATCCCAGAAAGCAAGCGAGCAGGATGACTGGAGAGCATTTACAGTAACAAAAATCAGCCGTCTTGAACACCAGTAGCTTACTGTGGAAACAGATTGAGTTCAACAGTGAGCAGGAATCGGCTCCTATAATCCAAGCGAATTGATGTCCTCATTTCCATTCCCCCTCTAAGAGCAAGCGAGCAAACCATCGAGGGTCAAATTAGAAACCGCCCCGCCCCTACGACGTCAATGGGCCTCTGGAGGCTTCAGTTCGCTGGCGCTGAGGTCCTCGGAGGCGTCGTTGTCGGTTACCTCTCCCTTGTCCCTGCGCTTGGTCCTCGTGGAGCTGCATGCCTGGCAGCGGAAATAGTTGCCTTCATCCTCCCATTCGTGGGCACGTCCGGCGAGAGTGCACGAGTTGCCTGGTCTGTACGTTGGAAGCCTGAGCCTGGAGGCTGACGTCGGGTGCCCCCTCGACCGCTTGCCGCCGAAGCGCCCGCACCATCTGCAGGCGTGCATCTTGGTGTGCCCGGGCTGCCTGCCGCAGTCGTGGACATCGTAGCTTCCTTGCCTAGGGTGCGACCCGCCTCCGGAGATAAGCCACTCGTCGTGTGCTCGCGTAGTCCACCTGTGGTCGCAAACCGAGGTCAAAGATGTAATCTCCGCGCTTGTAGCAATGTCACTCCTCTGATGGTGGACTCCTCGGCTTGCCTGGGTCAGGTACCCAACTAGGTGTGATTCTGTACACGTGGGGGTTCAGGGGCTCAAGGTAGCCTAGGTCGAGGAGCCTCTTCAGATATTGGACCATCGTGCGCCGGTCTTTCACCTGACCTTGGACTATCCGCTCAATTTCGCTCAGCGGAATCTGCCTAGTCTCAAAGCTGCCGACGTCTTCTAGGTACTCAGCCGCTCCGAGGCGCATCTCGTCCAAGCGCGCGATGACATCCGGCCTCAGCTCATTCTTGGACTTCGTTAGAGTTGTTGCCCGCCGCTGCTTGCTTTCCAGCCACAGCCGAAGAGCCTCGTTGAGCACGTCAGCCTGATGACCGTAGAAAGTCCCGTACTGACGAATCAAGATATGCCTCATTTCCTCCAGAAGCGCCTCATCGATGCCTCTTACGAACTTCCCAGAGGCACTCAACAGACTACCTCTCCCACTGAGACTTCGTCCTTTGATATCCTGATGTCAGATTTGATTTGATATGATATGAAGATATCAAAATACAATACATACATACAACACAAAACGCTGAACGATATCGCTTGGCGCGATTCTGAGTAGGAGGTCACGTTGGCGATGAGACAGGCTGCCCCTGAACCGCATACTGCGGCGAGTTGCGATGTGACGCAAACTATCTCATGTGAGTCTCCACGAAAAATTGAGGGCGGGGTGCCCGCTACGATTTCGTTTCGGACCCTGCCGGGCCCGCTTCCGATTTAGTACCCTGTTCACTGACCGCGCGAAAGTAGTGCGGAGTTCCGGCTGGGACCAAAACAGCCGTTCCAACACTCGCAAGCTGATAATTATCACCTAAACGATACTCGACTTTCCCTTCGAGAATTTGGAATGACTCGTCAATGCTATGATGAACATGAAGAAAGGCATGCCAGTCTTGAATAGGAGTTCGGATACGAAGAAACCAACTCCCAAACCGGAAGATTTGTCAGCTTTTACCTCGCCCCAATTGCCTGCGGGAAACGAGAAGCGTCTGCCCTCTCAAGCTTGAACAACTTTCGCCAAACTAGCTGTTGTCCTTCCCCTTCTGCAGGGTGTAACATCTACTCGAGGTTAAGAGCTTTCACGTGCCTATCGTACCATCGACTGTCGCGTTTGCTTTTGAGTACCCTCCTCCGGATAGCACCTAGGCGTCCTGACCTTCGACCCTATGTTGTGCCGGTCGACGTAGACGCTAGTGGATTCGTCGATAGTATCCTTGTCGGTACTCCAAATCAGAATGCGTGGGAATCGCCTCGGAGGACCGCTTTTCACCGGGTCCCGACCTCGGGCTGCGGACACCCCACCTCGAAGTCTCCGCACATAACAAAGTGCGGGGGTGGGATTCGAACCCGCAACGCCCGAGCCCGGGCCCTGAAAGCCGCTTTCAGGCTCACGGTCCAGTGATTGACTTCACTGTGACGATTGGCCTGAGGTTGTACGATGCGCTGATGTTTGCCATATCCGCTGTGATATCGAGAACCACGGTGGTGGTGGCACCCGATTTTATTTGCAGGGAGATTGGCACCTTGACCTGGCCACTCGGAACCGCCAGTGTCACGTTAGTCCCTCCAATCGTCGCTACGGCCGAGCTTACGTCGAACCGGATCATACTGTAATTGCCTGTTGGTAGTTTGCTGACACCCAGTATCTGTGTGACGTTAACGAGCGCAAGTAGGTCGAACTGACGCGAGCTACTGGAAAAAGAACTGGTTGTGTTTCCCGACCCTTGCAGCTCAATCCCTGAGATGGTAAGATAAATGTGTGATACTCCGGCGACCGGAGCATCGGTCGCCTCGAGAGTTAGGGTCCCGGAGGAAGCTGCTGAGAAGAGAATGAATGCGCTTGTTGCCACAGCAATTGCGACTATTATCGCTGCTGTCGTCACTATCTGATTTCGTTTCTTCATCGAAAAAATCACGAGTCCGGCGCATATTAGTCTATCCTTTTGAAAGGTTTTTCAAAGGCATGTAATTATAAATCCGCTCTGCGAACTCATTCAAGGGCTAATCCCATCGGGCCCGTCATTTCTTTGTATCGTTCGGCCGTTTCCGCGAGGCCCCACTGGGCCCGCTTTTCGGCTTCTTTCACGAGCTCTTCTCGACGGTGAGGTCGAACCTATCTAGGTTCATTATCCTGCTCCACGCTGCTACGAAGTCCTCCACGAACTTCCTGCCAGAGTCCTCGCACGCGTAGAACTCCGCCAAGGCCCTGAGCTGGGAATTCGAACCGAAGATGAGGTCGACGCGCGTCCCGGTCCACCTGAGCTCGCCAGTTGCGCGGTCGCGACCCTCGAACACGTCCTTGTCTTCCGAGCTTGCATCCCAGATCGTCTTCATGTCGAGAAGGTTCACGAAGAAGTCGTTCGTCAGCATCCCTGGCCGCTTGGTGAAGACGCCATGCTGGGACCGTCTGAAATTCGTATCCAGGACCCGCAGGCCGCCGATCAGGACCGTCATCTCGGGCGCCGTCAGCGTAAGCAGTTGCGCCCGGTCGACCAGCAGCTCTTCGGCAGGCACGGAGAATTTGGTCTTGAGGTAGTTGCGGAATCCGTCCGCGACCGGCTCGAGCACAGCGAAGGAGGCAGCATCGGTCTGCTCCTGCGAGGCGTCCATGCGTCCCGGCGTGAAGGGGACTGCCACCTGATGGCCGGCGCTCCTCGCAGCTTGCTCGACGGCAGCACAGCCTGCAAGAACGATCAGATCAGCCAGCGATACCCTCTTGCCGCCGGTCTGCGCGCCGTTGAACGCACTCTGGATGCCCTCCAAGACTTTGAGCACCCTGGCGAGCCGGTCAGGCTGGTTTACTTCCCAGTCCTTCTGGGGCACCAGGCGAATGCGGGCACCATTGGCGCCGCCGCGCTTGTCAGATCCCCTGAAGGTCGATGCCGACGCCCAGGCGGTCGAGACTAATTCCGATATTGGGAGGCCAGAAGCCAGGATCTCGCTCTTGAGGGAGGCGATATCCGATGCGTCGACCAGTTTATGATTGACTGTCGGGATGGGGTCCTGCCAGATGAGCTCCTCCGCCGGAACCTCCGGTCCGAGATAGCGCGTGCGCGGTCCCATGTCGCGGTGCGTCAGCTTGAACCACGCACGGGCGAACGCGTCCGCAAACTGGCCAGGATTTTCCATGAAGCGCCGCGAAATCCTTTCGTAGACAGGGTCGAACCGCAGAGCGAGGTCCGTGGTCAGCATGGATGGCGCGTGCTGCTTCGACGGGTCGTGCGCATCCGGCACTGTACCGGCGCCAGCTCCACCCTTCGGCTTCCACTGGTGGGCTCCGGCCGGGCTCTTGGTTAGTTCCCATTCGTAATCGAAAAGGTTCCGGAAGAAGCTGTTGCTCCACCTCGTTGGCGTTCCTGTCCAGATGACTTCGAGCCCGCTGGTGATCGCATCATCGCCCTTGCCGGTGCCAAACCTGCTCTTCCAGCCAAGCCCCTGCTCCTCGATGGGTGCGGCCTCAGGTGGCGGGCCGACGAGTGATGCATCGCCAGCGCCGTGTGTCTTGCCGAAGGTGTGACCACCAGCGATAAGCGCGACCGTTTCCTCGTCGTTCATCGCCATGCGCGCGAAAGTCTCTCGAATGTCCTTTGCGGCCGCAAGCGGATCGGGGTTCCGGTTTGGCCCCTCTGGGTTAACGTAGATCAACCCCATTTGCACGGCCGCGAGAGGGTTCTCCAGCTCCCTGTCTCCGGTGTAGCGCTTGTCACCAAGCCACTCCCTCTCGCTTCCCCAGTAGGTGTTGTCTGGCTCCCAGGCGTCTTCTCGCCCTCCGCCGAAACCGAATGTCTTGAAGCCCATCGATTCCAGGGCGACGTTGCCCGCGAGGATCATAAGGTCGGCCCAAGAAATCTTCCGGCCGTACTTCTTCTTGACAGGCCAGAGCAGCCGGCGAGCCTTGTCGAGGTTCGCATTGTCGGGCCAGCTATTGATGGGCGCGAAGCGTTGGTTGCCCGACCCTGCGCCCCCGCGGCCGTCGCCTATGCGGTAGGTGCCCGCGCCGTGCCAGGCCATCCGAATGAACAGCGGTCCGTAATTACCGAAGTCCGCCGGCCACCAGTCCTGCGACTTGGTCATCAGCTCGCTAAGGTCTCGCTTTACGGCCTGCAAGTCGAGGCTCTTGAACTCTTTGGCGTAACTGAAGCCCTCTCCCATCGGGTTGGACTCGGAGTGCCGGTGCAGCACATCGAGCCTCAGCTCATTCGGCCACCACTCTCGGTTCGTCGTGCCATTTCTCTTATCCAACTTGCATGCGCCTGTGACTGAACTGCGCGTTTCATGCGATATTAGG
>JAJYWC010000046.1 GCA_021791695.1 archaeon
CACGCTTCAGCACCAGAGTTCGAGAGCGCTGTGGGCAGGGAGTTCAATCCTGACACCGCTGTGGGCACCTTCTGCAAGATTGGGAGCAGGTGGTTCCAGGTCGACAGTAAGACCGGCTCGACCTTCTCTTTCCTGGGGCGCTCCGGCAATCGCGGGAAGCTAATCGAGTGGTACAAGGCATCAGACGGCAGTGACAGATGGAAGCCTCTAGAGTGGGAGGAATTCTGGTCCTATGTCCGCGGGTACGCCTCACGGACAGCCGCCCAAATAAGGCACAACGAGCAATAGGTCCGCAGGCTTCCTTTGCGATGTGATCTCTGAGCGAAGCCGTTTAACCTCGACTGCTTCAACCCGCTGGCATGAGCACGAGACCTTCAGGTGGCCAAGGGCCTTACGCCGTCATCGATACGTCGGCGGGGACCATCATCGCCGAACTTTCTCCCGCGTCGGCCCCGAAGACGGTGGCCAACTTTGTAAATCTCGCCAGGGCCGGTTTCTTCAACGGACTTGTCTGGCACCGGATAGTCAGGGGGTTTGTGATACAGACCGGAGACCCTCTGACGAAGAACGGGGGCGGGGACCGTAGGCGTTGGGGAACCGGAGGTTCCAGTCAGACGGTGCCTCTCGAGATAAGTGGCCTCAAGAACGGCAAGGGCACGCTAGGGATGGCAAGGTCGCAGGACCCCAACAGCGGCAGCTCTCAATTCTACATCAACCTGGCAGATAACGACTTCCTCAACGGCCAGTACACAGTCTTCGGCAGGGTCGTATCCGGCCTCGAGGCGGCGCAGAAAATAAACAACACCGCTGTCGACCACTCAGAGCAGCCGCTCGTCGCAGAGCAAGCATTGGTGACCAGCATCGCAATGCGGGATACGCCGTAGGGAACTCACTTCACCCCTTGCCCGCCAGCCACCTGGCGATAACCGCGAGCACGACGCCAGCCCAGTAACCTGCGTGCGCTCCTACTCCGCCAATCCCATTCACCCATGTGTAGTAGCCAAGAGCGAGTATCAGACCGATGAACCCCGCGCCTCCGCCGAGCGCGACCAGCAACCTGCCCGTCGTGCGATGACCCGCGAGAAGTGGGATGCCACCCAGAATCACCGTGACGCCTCCCAGCGAGACCAGCAGCGCGATGATGTACACTGCGAGTTCAGCGGCGGAATTGGCGGGCGACGGGATGCGGTCGAGTATCTCCTGCCGGAGCAAGGGAAGGATCCACAGGAACAGACTGTTCGTGGCGAGGCCTCCCAGAATCATCAGAGCCCCGCCCAGGACTGCTATCACTCCGCTTGCGGGCAGGATTGTGCGGCTTGGCATGGGGCGCTAGAGAGAAACTACTCATTCAATAAGGACTCCGCGAAATTCCTCTCGAAAATCAACGGGACCGGAATACAACGCCGCGACGGTGCTCAGACACCGAACCTCTGCTTCATGAGCCGCCGGAAGACGCGTTTATCATACCGGTACTCTCTGTCGGTATCCAGTTCCTCGTAGAGCTCGCCGACCGAAGCCTTCCTGGAAAGCACCTTCGATATCCACGCAGAGACGTCGCCGGTATTCCTGAACGGCACATCCATGACGTAGAATGGGTAGTCGACAGCTGAGGGCACCACACCGACGAATGGGAGAAACAGACTCACGAACCTAGAGCCGCTTCTCAGTTCGTTCTCGTAGCGTTCGAGGTCCTCTACTTCTTCGCTGTGTCCGCAGTAGAGGACGGTAGCCTCGTGGAGGTCAGACTCCGTGTAGTCCTCGTTCCAGATCTCTATGCGGTCCGACAGACCAAGCCTCTGGACTTCGCTGGCCGCCTTCTCCGCCCGGCCCTTGTGCAGCTCTATTCCGACGGCCTTCTTGACGCCGAACTCGACCACGGCGACCACGCAGAGCTGACCCCGTCCGCAACCCAGGTCAAAGAAGACATCTCGCTTCGACGCCCCCGCGAGACGCAGGAGCTTCCGGATGTGCCTCTTGCTCTGGTAGTCTTCGGGGCCCAGATGTTGCATTATGCGCGCCATCTCTAGTCACGAAATAAAGTGTCCCATCGAGCGTGGAAGTGCTGGGACACGATTCACCGCAGCGTCTGCCGTCCGAGGTCGAGGACCCGCTCGGCGAGGGTTGTGAACATGGCAATATCGGCTTCGGAGCTCCTTCTAGCCCCCGTCTTCCCCAGATAAGTGTCGAATAGAACATACTGAGCTCCCATCAAAGCCAGAGCCTCAATGTCACTGCGAATCTGGTCGAGTGTACCCTGACCCGGGAAGCGCGTAGCCTCGTCAAGCCGCTCTTTGGTGACCTGCAGGTCGATTCTGGGACAGAAGGCGGGCGCGCGCTTCCCTTCGGTATCAGCCAGCTGCTGCAACCTCGGGATGCCGTCCTCCTTCAGCCAGCGCAACCTGCTATGGATGGGGTGCCAGGCGTCACCATACCTGACCGCCCGTCGTAGCGCCCGCTCGCTTGAACCGCCGACCCAGACCGGGGGATGCGGCCTTCTCGCTGGAGGGGGACCGGTCCAGACACCGGACACTACATCCCTGACCCAGCAGTCCTTGATGACCGATAGATATTCGTCCGAGATTGCGCCCCGCTGCTCAAAGGGCACGCCTAGCGCTTGGAACTCACGCTTCGCCCACCCCGCGCCAACGCCGAAGATGAAGCGACCCCCGCTGAGCTGGTCGAGGTTGGCGGTAATCCTGGCCGTCAAAAGCGGATGGCGGTACGGAAGTATTGCGACCGTGGTGCCCAGCTCGACCTTCTGGGTGATACCAGCGAGCCATGCGAGCGAAGTGAACGGTTCGTAGAATGGGGTCGGATAGCGCTCCTGGACGTCGATGGTGACGGCGACGTGATCTGAGAGCATCACGAAATGGTACCCGAGGGATTCGGCTGTGACGGCCCACTGTCGCAGTACGGCAGGGCCGGTCTCGGGACCGAAGTTCAGGATGTTAACGCCGAACTTCATCCTTGCCGTGACTCTGTCGGCCGTTATTAAGCGAGATTCAGGTTTGTGTAGGCTTGACCAGAGAGACTGGGTCTGCTATAGGTTGTCTGAGGCCAGGGAAGCAGGAGACAATCTACGCGCGCTTCGGAAGCATGGTGAGCCACGAAACAGCGAAGGCATCACATGACTGACAGCGAAGCAATTCAGGGTCGCACCATGGAAGGCTGGACCACGGTCTACTTCGACAGGAGCCTCCCCCCCAAACTGGAAGCCTGGAAGTTCATACGGCTTTTTGCTTAGCGAAGCTACGCCCGACTAGTCGGGTGCCGTCAGCTGGGTGCCCAGTTATCGGAATCGTATTCCCTGTAGTTCAACAGCAGCTCGTCTCCGGCATCTATCGCCCGCGTAGCCACGAGACGGGCCGTCCGACCGGTGAGGTCGATCTGGAACCTGACGTTCGGTGTGTCGCCGTGGTCCAGGAAGTTCGACCAGTAGTCACTGCTGCCCTCAGGTTCTTCGTCCCAGAAGAGGTGCTTCCCATCAGCGGTCCTCCCTACTATCATGGCCCACCTCCTCCACGGAGGGGATGCTGGGCTCGTGGTCAGTACGACGTCATGAAACGACCTCAGGGGCTCGCCGGCTGCGAAACCCCTGAGTGCAAACACTCCCCTGCCATGGGGGCACGCTCTCACTTCAAGGATCCCAGCTAGCGACACGAAGAGCACTCCGGCCGTCTAGCCCTCAGGTGACGTGTGCTCAAGGATGACGATCCGGATCCCTTCTTCCCTCTCGTCATCAACTATGATCTTCCTCGCGTTGATTTCATGGACCTTTTCGTCCCCTTCTATAAGGTCCAGGCCCGGCTCGGTCTTCTGGGTGTTCAGGCTGGTCTGCAGCACGTCCAGCACGGGCTTCAGCAGGTTGTCCAGGTCCTTCTTCGCCCTTGTGTTGGTGGTCGCTTCGGTGCCCTTCCAGAGACGGAACTCTACGTCGATTCTCAGCACCTTGTCTCTGAACTTCTCCCTAGCCGCGCCTATCTCGTCGCCATCTGAGGCCTGCAGGATTGCTTCATGCAACTGCTTCTTGACGTTCTTGTGCCCCTTTCCGCTGCGCACCGTGTGAGGTTCGAAGGACTTCAGCTGCACCATGAAAAGGGGATTCTGATTCACGCTCCATAGTAGAGCGTCCAGCTAGTTAAGTCGTAGCAGTTCTGAGATCACCGTCGGGACCAGCTTCGGACGAACCAAGTGGCACAAATCTTTAGTATATGCGAGGTTTAGTTTACACGTTGTATGAAACCTCGGGTCGGGATAATCGGCAAGGGCAACGTTGGTAGTTCCATCAAGCGCGGGCTCGAAAGGGTCGGTTATCAGGTGAAGACGGTTGGCAACGACAGGAACGGAGTCAGGGAGACCGCCAGCTGGGCAGAGGTCATCATCCTCGCGGTACCATTCAACGCGCTAGACAATGTCCTAGACGAGATGGGAGACGGAGCAAACGGCAAAGTGCTCGTCGATGCGACCAACGTCTACACCCTGGAGATGATGTCCGTCGTCGGCTCCAAGAGCGGCGCTGAGATACTGCAGGGCAAGGCTCCTGGCGCCAGGGTGGTGAAGGCCTTCAACTCACACTTCGCGAAGAACATGGAGACAGGGCACATAGCCGGCCAGCAACTCTCATTCTTCATTGCTGGGGACGACAAAGAAGCGAAGCAGAAGGTCCTCGAGCTGGGCAGCGACCTCGGCTTCGACCCGGTGGACTGCGGTCCTCTGCAGAACGCCAAGCTCGTGGAGTCTCTCGGAAACCTCGGCATCAGCCTGGGATACGGCATGGGAATGGGACAGGACATCGGCTTCAAACTCGTCCGAGCGAAGCCCTGAGGCGCAGCTGGCTGGAGCACCCGGTTCGCTTCCTTTCGTTGACGAGAATCCCGCGCTTGCCCTTCGCGGCCGACGATTTCCTTTTCGCCAGCTTCCCGACTTTTTGGGGTCGTCATATTACGGCATTTTCGGGCGTCTCGGGATTTTACACACTCAGGCCCTTCACCGTCGCGAAAGGTCCTTCTTCATCGCCGCAGCGAGATTGAACCACACCTGCGAGTCCTCTCTGGTGAGCTCCTTAGCCCTCGCGGCGATGTACCGTTGCGAGGGGACTTTCTCGGCCTCCTCGACCTGCGCGCCGTGGTAATCCAGACGCGAGGAATTCTTTCCTTCGGCGACTATCTGGTAGATGAACTGGGAGTACTTTCCAGGCTCTGACACCCTCGTGCTCGTCCACATCAGCAGCTTCGGATACAGCCTGACGACCTTCACCTTTTTGGTCTTGATTGAGCCAAGCCCGACGACATCTGTCAGTATGACGGTAGCATCGTCGGTCCAATCCACCTGCCGGGTCCCGCGCATGCCTTCCAGAGCTATGTCGCCCGCGTCGTATTCTGTGCACCATTCGTATGCCTGTGCCGCCGGGAAGGGGAACCGCTGGCTGAAGCCGAAGTGAACCGTGTAGCTGGGCATCAACCACACCCTCTCACGTCCGGTTTATCATCTTGGCTGTCGGGTCCTAACGGGTGATACTCACCCATGTCGGTGCAGCTCGAAATCGGGCCGCTCCCCCGCTCAGCTTCCGGCTTACGGTGGGAAAGCCCACTAGATGGGACCTATTCACTGCGGGCGAGGACTTAGAGTGATACCTTCTGGACCGGCATCCGCCTCCGGGGACGCCCATCGGGCTGAGGGTCAGCTCGAATAGGAGCGTCGGGAGACCGCTACTTCGCGTCTGGGTCTACACGAGAAGAAAGCTCCCAAAGAAGACGGTAGAGCAGCTCCGCATCGCGCTCGTGGGCTGTCTGGGTGCCGAACAGGACCTTCGTCTGCTCCCTCAGCTGCTTCGACCGGACAAAGCCGGTGCCGCAGCAGGTGTACTCGAGGCCGAAACGGAGCTCTGGTGCTTTGTCCTTATGCGATCCGTCAGCTCGCTACATTCCCTGAACTTCGTATCGCAGCACTCGTACTTGGCCAAGTGAGAGACATTCGGACCTGCTTACATTTTTCGTGATTCTTACAAATCTCTGCCGAATCTGAGCGCGGAGCCTGTAAGAATTAAAGAGACCTCAGCGGACAAAACGTCGTGCCGCTAGACCTTACTGCCGACGAGCTTCTGACCACAACGCGCGCCGTCAGGAGAAGGCTCGACCTTACACGCCCCGTCGAGCGCGCTGTCATCGAAGAATGCATCACAATAGCCCAGCAGGCGCCGAGCGGGTCGAACGCGCAGCCATGGCACTTCGTGGTCGTCACCGACCAGAGGAAGAGGTCGCTGCTCGCCGACCTTTACAGGAAGAGCAGTGATGCATACTTTACCAGAACCAACCCCGCATCGGTACAACAGGGTCGAGATCCTAGACGCGAGGCCGAGAGGATGCACCTGAGAGCATCCGCCAAGTTCCTGGCAGACCACATACAGGAGGTGCCCGTTCACGTCATCCCCTGCTTCAGTGGGCGCACCGAAGGCCTGCCGGCGTGCGTCCAGGCGGCGATGTGGGGCTCAATAGTCCCGGCGACGTGGAGCTTCATGCTCGCATTGAGGGCCCGTGGTCTCGGCTCGGCCTATACCACCTTCCATCTCAATTTCGAGGAGGAAGTCGCCAAGCTGCTCGACATACCGTTCGCAGGGTTCACGCAAGCCGCCCTCGTCCCGGTGGCCTACACCAGAGGCACGATATTCAAGCCGGGCCCCCGCAGAGACGTCTCCAGCGTGATACACTGGGACGGTTGGTAAGCAATATTTGAATACAACGAGGCCTGACTCGACCTCGATGACCAGGACTGACGCTGATACCGTCGTAGACTCGACTGTAAAATACTCCTATGGTACGTGGAGATTCCAGAAATCGTGGAAGAACCCGCTTCACATCGTCGATGCCGAAGGGTGCTACTTCTATGATACGGAGAACAAGAGATATCTAGACTTCTCATCGCAGCTCATCTGCGCGAACCTCGGCCACAAGAACAAAGCGGTCATCGAAGCCATCTGCGAACAGGCCAGGAAGCTCCCTTACATCAGTCCATCCTTCACCACCGACGTCAGAGGGAAGCTTGGCGAGCAGCTACTACAGGTCCTTCCTGGCGGACTTACGAAGTTCTTCTACTCGACCTCGGGCACTGAGGCTAACGAAGCGGCCATCAAGATAGCGCGGCTCTACACCGGCAAATACAAGATAATATCGCGCTACCGCTCCTATCACGGCTCCACCGCTGGCTCTATCGCTGCGACCGGGGACGTGCGAAGACAGGCGGTCGAACCAGCAGGCAAGATTGATGGGGTGATATTTGCCCCGGACGCAGACCCGTACAGGAGCCCATTCGGTGCAAAGACTCCCGAAGATTGCGCGAAGCTCTCAGCCGAGTACGTCGACTATATGATAAAGAACGAAGGCAACGTCGCGGCGATACTTGTCGAACCAGTAGCCGGCACCAACGGCGTTCTTGTACCACCTTCAGAGTACCTCCCGATGCTGAGGGAGATAGCGGACAAGCACGGCGTCCTGCTCATCACCGACGAAGTGATGGCCGGGTGGGGCCGGACAGGGGAGTGGTTCTCGGTCAATCACTGGAAACTGAAACCGGACATACTGACGACAGCGAAGGGGATCACGGGAGCCTATATCCCACTAGGACTGACCGCGACCACGACCGAGATTGCGGACTATTTCGAAGACCACTATTTCGCGCACGGGCACACCTACGAAGCCCACCCTCTCACTCTGGCCCCTGCGATTGCTGCCATCGCCGAATACAGGCGCCTGGACCTCATCAACGAATCTAGGAGGAAAGGTGAGTACATGGGGAAGAAGCTTCAGGAGTTGAAGGAGAAGCATCGGTCTGTGGGCGACGTCAGGGGGCTGGGGTTATTCTGGGGCGTTGAACTCGTCAGGGACCGAAAGACGAAAGAACCATTCTATAGCGCTGAGGACAAGCTCGCCGGAAAGCCTTCGCTGCTCGACAGGATAGCCGCGCAGATGATGAGCAACGGGGTGTATGCAATGCAGTGGCTCAGCCACTTCGTGCTTGGACCGCCTCTCATCGTATCGGAAGACCAGATCGACGAGGGAGTCGCCGCAATGGACCGTGCTCTCGAGCTCGCCGACAGAGAAGTACAAGATTCCTGATGATGTGGACCGGATAGCGGGTCTACCGGGTCGCTCTCAACCTTTTATCGTCGGTCCTGAATTACGAGACCGATGACCTCGCCAATGGACGGTAGGATCGTCCTGGTCACGGGAGGGAACTCAGGAATCGGAAAAGCGTCGGCTATGTCCCTGGCCAAGATGGGTGCAGAAGTGACGCTGCTCTGCAGGAACCGCGAGAAAGCCGAGAAGGCAAGGGCGGAAATCTCTTCTGATTCGGGCAGGCATGTGGACTTGATCATAGCAGACATGCTCCGCATGAGCGAGGCGCGGAGGGCGGCTTCAGAGCTGCTGTCGACGTACTCCAGGCTCGATGTCCTGCTGAACAACGCCGGAGCAAACTTCACCAGCTATCAGGAGACCGAGGACGGAATCGAGAGGACGATGGCGCTGAACTACTTCTCTCAGTTCCTGCTCACCAACCTGCTACTCCCTGTACTTAGGAAGAGCGCTCCGTCGAGAATCGTCAACGTCTCGTCCGATGGACACTACGGCGCCACGATCGACTTTGAGAATATCAATGGCAAGGGCAAAATGGGTCCGGGCGGACTCGGCGCCTATAGCAGGTCGAAGCTCGCCATCGTGCTCTTCACCTACGAGCTCGCGCGCAGGCTGCGGGGAAGCGGAGTGACTGCCAATTGCCTTCACCCAGGGGCGGTAAGGACGAACATCTGGTCCCATGCAGGAATCTTCCGTCCTCTGACGACGTTCGCATCCCTCTTCATGCTCAGCCCGGACGCCGGGGCCAGGACCTCCGTCTATCTCGCATCATCCTCCGAAGTCGAGGGTGTCACGGGCGAGTACTTCGACAAGTGCAAGCCCAAAAGGTCGTCGCGGGAGTCATATGACGAAATAGAGGCAGCCCGCTTGTGGGAGCTGAGTCAGCGCATTACCGGCTTTGTGGCTCAACCCACCACCTCCTGACCATCGTTCGCTGGCTGCTGTCTTTATCTGCCCAGCCACAGGTTCTCCGAATCCGCGCGCCCTGGATCGACTTGGAGACCAACAGGGCGCTGTTCCTTCGACTCCTAGACCCGCGCCCCAAATGGAAGATCCTCGATGTAGGTGCCGGAAAGAGGCGCGGTCGCCGACTCGGTCTGTTCCACGGGGGAGCGGCGTCTATGCGGTCGACCCTGACAAGGAAAGGATAGCGATGATCCAGAAGGCCCACCCGGCCCTGAAGACCTCTATCGATCGCGAGCGCGGAGAGTTTGCTATCAGACTCTTCGGCAAGGTCTGTACGACAGCGGCTATACACCATTTCTCCGACCAGGGAATGGGGGTCAGCGAGTTCGCCAGACTGCTCAAACCGGCGGGCTTTCTGCTCATAGTAGATATTTACCCGCAATCGGAGCGGGGAGGACGCTCAGGTCCTTCGAGACGGGCTCATGCGTTCGCATCTCAGGTTCATGAAGATGGACCAGCTCGCTCAGATGGTCAAAGACCAGGGTGGGTTCAAGACGCTGGTCGCCCAGAGGAACTCTTTCGTCTGCTTTCTCGGCTGCACCAAGACGGATTCTTGACGGTCCATCACGCTGGCCCGCGCGATGGTCACAGTTTCTTGCGGACAGGAAAGCATAGCTGACCCAAGGATAATCGAACCCCCTCTGCTCTTTTTAATGCGAGAAACTTTGGGCTGGTCGGATGGCTTCGGGAAGCCGGACGAACGTTCCGGCGTTGGGAGTGCTTGTTCTCTTGAACGCCCTCATGGCTGTCATCCAGACCAATATCGCTTCGCTGAACCTCCCGATATCGATTGAGTTCAATCAGACGCTCTACGGCCTCGGGCTCCTGTCGTCGGGTTTCTTCGTGGCCTATGGCCTGCTCGAGCTGCCCGGAGGGTTGCTCGCGTTCAGGACGGGTGCGAAGAAGCTGCTGGTAATCGGGGGCCTTGTCACCTCGGTCGCCGCGCTTGTAAGCGCGGCGTCGCCCTCGTTCGACGTCCTCATCGTCCTGAGGTTCCTCGCCGGGGCAGGTCTGGGACTCTCATTCCCTCCGACGGTAGTGCTGCTCATCAGGAACATCAGGGCTGGATCCACCGGGCTGGGGGCTTCGCTGGTCGCCACCTCTTTCTCGATCGGTGGAGGAATCGGCGTCTTCGGGTGGGCGGTCCTTCGTCATCTTGGGCTGGCGGGG
>JAJYWC010000047.1 GCA_021791695.1 archaeon
GGCCTACGGGAGAGTCGCCTTCGAGGACCTTGTCTCGAGGTACGACGTACCGGCCAAGGACAGCGCTCACATGGACGGGTATGCAGTGCGTTCCGTCGACCTTTCCGGTGCATCGAACGAGCACCCGGTCCGTCTGCATCTGGTGAGGGGAAGTCGGCTCGGCGTCGTGCCGAAGAGGAGAGTCGCCAGAGGCGAGGCGCAGACTGTACTCACTGGAGGCTTCATGCCCCCCGGAGCGGATGCCGTGGTCCCTGTCGAGCATACCAGGGCGTCCGGCGACAGGGTCTTGTTCACAGGCTCCCCCACAAAAGGAGCTTTTGTCTATCCCAAGGGGCGCGACGTCAGTAGGGGAGACGTGGTGGTCCCGGAGGGACGCGTCTTGCGGGGCTCAGACTTGGTCCTGCTGGGGTCGCTGCACTTCGAGAGGGTTCCTGTGTTTGGTAGGCCCCGGGTCGCGATACTCCCCACCGGCAACGAGCTGACTGAAGATGTGCTCGACGCCCGCCCAGGCAAGGTCGTGGAGACGCACAGCGTGATGCTCTCGAGAATGGTCGAGGGCGCGGGTGGCTTATCCGTTCAGATGCCGATAGCAAGGGACGACCCCACCGAGATAACCGACTGTGTGAGGGCGGCACTCAGCGCAGCAGACATTGTGCTGACGCTCGCCGGGTCTTCCGTCGGAGAGGCGGACCTAACGGAGGCTGCCATTGGAGCGGTCGGAAAGCCCGGTGTATTAGTCCACGGCATGAAGGTACATCGCGGGAGAGTCATGGGTTTCGGCGCGGTCGACGGCAAGGCGGTGATAATCCTGCCGGGCCCGATACAGGGGGCTATCAACGCCTTCTGTGTGATGGCATACCCGCTGATACGCGCGTTCCTCGGACGCGGCTTCGAGGAACCAGCCTCTCTTCCTGCCGTAATGGACAACTCCTGGGACGCGGGTGACAGGTATCCGGACTTCGCGAAGGTGGTCTATGTCAAGCTCGACTCCTCGGGACCAGAGGTGCGCGTGAAAGCCTCGGCTGGAGAGACCGAGAAGATGACGTTCCTGGCTCAGAACGACGGTTACATCCTCGTCGACGAGAAGACTACTTCCTTGAAGAAGGGCGACCGCGTGAGGGTGCATCTCCTCCCCGGGCTATCTCCCTAGTCCGAGCCTTTAGAATCGCCCTTGCCCTGAGCATATCTTCCTCGGTGTCTACGTCCAGCAGGGACTCCTTGCTTGTCTCGATCTTCTCGAAGGTGGGCTGCGCCATGGCGAGGGATTTCGCCCCTTTGTCCTCCTGGAGCTGGGCTATGTCGTCGAACAGAGCTCGACTGAGCAACATCGGCGGGCTGACAAGGTCTCCAGATGCGGCCGCGATCGCTGCCGCGCCCGACTCTGTGAATCTCGTCACAACCCGGTTTATCAGTTCGCTTGTGACGAACGGCTGGTCAGCGAGGCAGACCAGCACGGCCTCGCTCCTCCTATCCAGTACTGAAACACCTGCGCGCAGAGACGAACTCAATCCTTCTTCGAACCCGGGATTTATGACGACTCTGATGTGGTTCAGGTCCAGCCTCCCGAGTACCTCGCCGGAGGCATATCCGATGACCACGACGACCTCGTCCACCTGAGATCTGCGGAGTGTCTCGACAGTCCTCTCCACCAGAGTGGTCCCTCCGAGCCGTTCGAGTTGCTTTGCCCGACCGAACCTGCTCGAGCTGCCTGCGGCCAGAAGGAGGCCAGATATGAAGGGGAGTCCTCGCTTTCGAGGTCCAAGACGGCGCCCCGGGCGCAATGCGAGCAGCTTCCTGGCCCGGCCTTATTTTAGCTAGCCAACGACTCTCGACAGAATTAAATAACTCGTGAAACGCTTCTTCCTTCGTGCTAAAGGTAGCCGACTTTACCCGCTTCATCGACGGGCTGGCCGAGAAACGAGAGCCGTTCGTAGTGGCTACTGTCGTAAGGATTCACGGTTCCACACTAGGTAAGCCTGGGTTCAAGGCGGTCGTCTCGAAGGAGGGCAGGATAATCCAGGGGACCGTCGGAGGCGTCTGCCCCGAGTCTGCGATAGCCACGATGTCGCTCGAGGCACTGAAGACGGGAAAAGGGAAGGTGGTCAAGGTCTATCTTGAAGACGCGAGGACCGCCCTCGACGGGACCCTTAAGTCGTCCAATCCGGACGAGATTTATGTAGAGACAAACTGCGGGGGAATGATGGAGATCTACGTGGACCCTTATCTCCCGGCTGACAGGTTGGTGTTGATAGGCCAGGGAGGCAAGGACGACGTCGAAGACAACCTGGTGAAGTTCGGCAAGGCGCTGGGCTTCGAGACCATAGTCGTAGACCACCTACCTGTGCTCGAAGAGGATCCCGACACCCTGATAACCGACCTGGACTATGACCTCGACAGATTCTCATTCACCGATTCCGACTCGGTCGTGGTGCTGACCAAAGGAGAGAGGGATGCGGGTGTGCTCGAGGTTCTATCGAAGAAGAGCACGCGCTTCGTAGGATTGCTCGCAAGCGTCGCGCGCGTTACAGAGGACGTCGCTGAACTCAGAAAGCGCGGCGTGCCCCAGCAGTTCATAGAGTCCATCCATGCCCCTATCGGCGTTGACATCGGGGCGGTCTCTCCCGAGGAGATAGCTCTGAGCATAATGACCGACATCGTAGCGACCAAGCATGGGAAGCATCTGCCTCACAAGACGATAGTCGGAGAGCTCTCCAGAAACCCCACACGCTAACGGAATCTTTAATATACAAAACTAAAGTTGCGGAGCCCACGCATGGTCCCCCGTAAGTTCGAGTACTTCGCGCCGACATCTCTGAAGGACGCAACCTCGCTGCTCAAGAAGCACGGTTCTGACGCGAAGGTTCTCGCGGGTGGCATGAGTCTTATCCCGGTGATGAAGCTCAGGCTTGGTTCACCTGCATATATCGTGGATATCAACAGGATTCCTGGCCTCGACTACATCAAGGTCGCTGGTAAGAGCGTCTCGATCGGAGCGCTGACGCGACATCACACCATCGAGACCTCCAAGCTGGTCCGCGACAAGCTGGGCATACTCGCTGAGACGGCGGGCTGGATAGGAGATCCCCAGGTCCGTAACATGGGGACGATAGGCGGCTCACTATCACATTGTGACCCCAGTGGTGATTGGGGCGCAGCGATACTTGCGGTGAGGGGCAGTGTCAGGGTGAAGGGGCCGTCCAAGGAGAGGGTCCTGGAGATCGATGATTTTCTCGTTGACACGTTCACCTCGGCACTGAAGGACGATGAGATACTGACCGAGGTCAGCGTCCCCCTCCCGCCTCCAAGGAGCGGGGGCGCCTACGTCAAGCTGGAGAGGAGGTCGGGCGACTTTGCTACCGCCGCCGTCGCGGTCCAGGTCTCTCTCGACGCGAAGGGCGTCTGCTCGTACGCAGGCATAGGTCTTACCGCTCTCGGGAGCAAGAATCTGAGGGCATCAAAAGCGGAGGCCGCGCTCCTCGGCAACCCGCTCACTGCAAAGGCGATCGAAGAAGCAGCGGAGGCTGCGGCCGAAGACGCACAGCCGACTCCTGACCCGCTGAGGGGCTCTGCAGAATACAAGACCGAGATGGCCAGGGTCTACACCAAGAGGGGTATCGAGCTGGCTGTCCAGAGGGCCAAGAAGGTCAAGTAGCGATGGCAAAGGCATCAAAACAGACAGTATCGGAGGGGTTGCAGAGGGTGACCCTGACAATAAACGGGAAGAGCTACTCGCGCGATGTCGAGCCGAGGCTACTGCTGGTCCACTTCATAAGAGATGTCGCCGAGCTCACCGGTACCCACGTCGGCTGCGAGACGTCGAACTGTGGGGCTTGCACCATAATCCTGAATGGCAAGTCTGTGAAGTCCTGCACGATGTTCGCCGTGCAAGCGGCAGGAGCCAAGATAGAGACCATCGAGGGGCTCGCCAAGGACGGGGAGCTCCATCCGATTCAGAACGCCTTCTGGGAGAACCACGGGCTGCAGTGCGGATTCTGCACCCCGGGGATGATAATGCAGGCCTACTGGCTGTTGAAAGAGAACCCGAACCCGACCGATGACGAAATAAGAATGGGCCTGACGGGTAACCTCTGCAGATGCACGGGCTACCAGAACATAGTCAAATCAGTAAGAGCCGCCGCGAAAGAGATGCGCTAGGCTCCGCTCAGCTGCTGATCAGGAGTGGAGCGGCCGGCTTGTGGGCACGTGAGTGCTTTGTCATGTGAATGTAACAGTAGGTGGCCCCGCAGATGTGGCAAGTGAAGTAGTACTGCCTACCGAGCACCTTGTTGCAGTAATTGCACGATGCGACCTTTGTCGAGCCCGTCTCCGGGTACGTGCTGCTCATCTTTCTTCGTTTTCATTAACGGACGGCTCCGTTTTAAGCATATATATTGGAATATAAGAATATTCAAGAGTAAATTACAAAAATTGCATTTTTAGAGGGAAATGTTAGACTCGTCAATGTGCGCACTATTTGGCGTTAATCACAAATATTGCCAGCTAGGTAACAATATTGTTTTCAGTTGGGCGTTCGTCTTTCGCGCGCGCAAACTTTCCTGCTCAGATTTTCTTCGCCAGTGCAGAAACCGCTGTTTTCAACTGCGCGTTTGCATCCTTCAACATCTCGGACGACCTCACCAGGCCCAGAGACCTTAGGACCTCCTCCGAGATCAGCCTGTCCTCGCCGATGGTAAGGTCCCTTATCGTCGTGTTGTAGTCTCTGGCCTTCGAGAGCCTGCCTGCATGGAGAGAGTAAAGGTCGACCATCCCCCTGACCATCTCCTTACCGAGATATGAGAAGCAGTCAACTGACTGGATGGACTGGATCAGCTCCTCGGCCTTGAGCTTAAGCACATTGAACGCGTCAGCGTCCTTGTACCTGCCTAGCTGTGGTAGCAAGTCCAAGCTCGCCTCGCTCGTCCTCAGCACGTCGTACACTATCGACAGAGCCTCCAGCCTGTTCTCGCAAGATGCTCTAGAGGACAGCTCGAGCCCGGCCGCGCTCGCCCACGCCTGGAAGCTCTTGCCCCGTCTCTTCGGGAGTGTCTTCATCTGCCTCAGCAGATGACTGGGCGCAGGTACCACCCCGGAGTTCAACAGCTCGGCATAAGAAAAGTCATAGGCCCCCGAGACGAGCCAGAAATCTGCTTCGCGTACCTGCTCTCCGGTGAGTAGGTCGTCCACCCTGCCAACCGCCTTGAGAGAGGATGCAAGATGAAGCTCCATGAGCGCACCGCAGCTCTCCCGGTAGTTGCGCCGGCAGTCCGATATCGCCGTGGCGAGCAGGAGCGAGTTGTCCCGCAGCGGAACCGCGGTGGCAAGGGCTACAGACAGCTCCGGGCCGGGCTGCTTCACCTCGGCCTCCTTCCTGAAGATGACGTGCGCATAACTGTCGTCGATGCCGACGACCTTCTCCGGGATGGGGTCGCGGCTTATCACCAGCAGGTCGTACTCGCAGGACCTCCTCGCCAGCCCGGTCGCGTGACAACCCACTATGGCGACCTCGTTGGTGGGAAAGGTCTTCAGTGCAGGGAGGATAGTCCTTACTATGGCGTCGGTGGACTGAAGCGGAGGCACCTGCACGGAAGGTACCTCCGCTTCAAAGAAGAGATAAGGTTGATGCTACCTGTTTACGGCGAGGATCCCGAGAGCCACGAGGGCCGTCCCGAAGAGCTCGTTCACCGGCGGGACGCTAAGCGCGAAGATGGATGCCATCACGGTCGCAAACACCGGGACCAGGAAGAAGTACGACGTGAACTGGGCTGCGGACATGCGCGACAGGATCCTCCAGTAGATGACGTAGGCCACCCCGCTCGCCAGAATGGCGTTGTATGCGAGGAACAGCCAGAAGTCTAGGGTAGGGTCGATGAAGGGTTTCTCCAGGGCGAGCGTGGGGAGGATGAAGAGCCCCCCGATCATCGACTGAATCGATGTCACCGAGTTGACATTGATCGTCGGCTTCCATCTCTTGAATATCAGGATGGCAACCGCCCAGGAGCCGGCGGCTGCGAGTGCGTAGACGTCCCCCGCGACAAGCGCGGAAGAGATTATGTTCGGCAGGAATATCACGACTACGCCAGCGAACGCCGCCGCGATTCCAATCTTCCTGTTCCGGGTCAGGTTCTCTCCGAAGAGCGGCGAAATCGCCGCGACCAACACAGGCTGGGTGTAGATCAGGGTGGAGTCTACTCCCTCGGTGACGGTGAGAAGACTGATGTTGAGGAGGATGAGGAAGAGCGCGATATTGAACAGACCGAGACCGAGCAGCCACGTGAGGTCCCTCCTCGTGATGCCCTTGATGGCGTAGCCGCCTATGGCGAAGATGAACGCCCCACCGAGGAGGGCACGCAGCAGTGCGAACGTGAAGGGGTCGACGTATACGAGGACGCCCTTGACGACGAAGTAGTTCCCGGCCCAGACCAGACACACGGAGATGATGAGGATTACGTCGGTTGGTCTCTCTCGCACATTCTGTCACGTCTTTTTTCGGCAACCGCCCTTCAGTTGATGATAAGCGCCTTCATGCACTGCTGCTTGTCTGCGACGGCGAAAGCCTCCGCCGATTTCGAGAGCGGGAACCTGTGCGTGATCATATCCGAGACTGTCACCCTGCTCCCCGCCAGAAGATCGAGCGCCATCCTCGTCTCGACCTCTGTGGCGGCGTAGCTGGTCACAAGCTTCGTACCGTTCAGGAATAAGTGCGCGATATCTATCGTCGCCTTGGCGTCCTTCTTCGGGGCTCCAAACAGCAGGACCGTCCCTCCCTTTGCCACCGTTCTCATCGCATCATCGAAGGCCGCAGCGCTACCAGTCGCGAGTATGACGAGGTCTGGCCCGCCCCCGAGCGCTACCAGCGCTCTCTGACCCTCGGCAGGGTCTGACGCGTTGAACACGTCGTCAGCGCCCAGCTTTGCGGCAAGGCCGAGCCTGTGCGCGCTGACGTCGCTTATCACCACCTTCTTGTCGCCGTAGCTCCTTAGCAGCCTCAGGTGGAGGAGACCAACCGGCCCGGCGCCGTAAATCAGGACCGTCCTCGCGGACCTCGCTCCGGCCCTTTCCAGTCCCCTGATGCAGCAGGCCATCGGCTCGATAAAGCTCGCCTCCTCGAAGGAAAGCCCGTCAGGGAGTGCGAGTATCGCGCCCCTGTCGACGTTGTACTTCGGGACGATGAAGTATTCCGCGAGCCCGCAGGGTACCAGATTGTGTTTTGAATATTCCGGGCAAAGCGTCTGTTCGCCCCTCCTGCAAAGGTCGCATGCTCCGCAAGGTACATGGTGATGAGCGTAGACCCGCTGACCCAGCGAGAGCCCGGTGACGCCCCCTCCAATCTCGGCTATTTCCCCAACCTCCTCGTGTCCAAGGACCTTCGATGTTATGCCCTGCCCGTGCACCTTCTCCAGATCCGTTCCGCAGACTCCACAGCACCTGAGCCTCACCAGGACCTCTCCCTCTGCGGGTTCGGGCCTGGTGACCTCCTCGACCTTCACTTCACCGGGCTCGCCTACCAGTACCGCCTTCAAGGAATCACGACTGGGTGGGCGACAAAAGGGTCGGGAGATAAGCGCTTCGAATCACTTGGGGAGCCCGTCCACGTCCTCGCAGTCCAGCAGGGCGCCGCAGTTGGGGCAGCGGTACTTGCAGGTCTGGATGGGAATCATCTCTGTCCCGCAGTAGCAGAACTGCTCCGCCAAGGTTCCAAAATTGAGCCACTATCCTTATAGGCTTTCGCAGACCATTCTGGCCAAGCCTTAAATCGGATTTTAGGTTCGAGGAGACCAAGAAAATGATTTTCAGACCGTCTGACCGACGGAGTGCGATATCGGCGTTGCTCGTCGCATCGGTGCTTGTCATCGTTGTGGCGGCGGGAGCGCTTTCCTTCTTCGTCTTCGCCTCCATGCGGGCGAACACGCCGCCCCAGAACAGCTCGACCGGCTCGCTCTCGGTCGATACCACGACCTCGTCCAGTTCGCTCACAGATTCAACCGCGCTCATCACGACCTCGTCGAGCACGACGTCGCGTTCTGCCACGACGACCGGTCCATCGACGACCCAGACCACGTCGAGCACGGGCTCGAGCACGGGTTTCGTCCTGCCCGCGGGTGGGTCGGAAATTGTGATTCCGGAGGGAATCCAGAATGCCAACGCACAGCAGGAGAACATCACCTTCGACCCCTACCACCTCAAGGTGGTGATAGGCGTCAACAACACGGTTTACTTCTACGACGCAGACTCGCAGGACCGTCTGGGCCACGTCATAGAGACAAACTCGTGGCCGTCCAGCGCCCAACCTTTCGCGTTCGACATCCTGCCCGGACAGGTCGCCAACGTCACCCTGACGACCCCTGGCATCTACAACTACAATTGCGAGTGGCACCCCGTCTGGATGACAGGCACGATAACCGTGCTCAACGGGTAGCTGCGCGTTGGCGCAGACCCGCAGGACCAGCCTCGTTTTCGCAGCCGTCGTCCTCGTGACCGTCGGCCTCATCGCGTTATCTTCGTCCGCGAGCCCCTTCGCGCAGGTCAGCAGCACTGCCGGCGCGACGACCTCCTGTTCCCAGCCCGCCGGAGTCATCAGGGCGCAGCTATCGCCCACCGTCTTCGGCGAGGTCACCACATATGCCCTCCCCAAGCCTCTCAAGGCACCCAACTCCGTCACCGCTGCTCCGGACGGCTCCGTCTGGTTCGGCGAGGTGGCCCTCCGCGGTGTCGCCCACCTCTTCACGAACGGCACCCTATTCCAGTATGCGTGGCCGAGCTCCTTCGTGACACCCGAGACGCAATGCTTCGACCTCTCGGAACTGTGGGGCATCGTGCTGTGGCACGGGATGGTCTGGGCGTCGGACTCCCCAAACGACCAGCTGGTTGGTCTTGCACCGTCGAACGATACCTTCAAGACGATACCGCTCGCAAGTGGCTCGCAGCCCCGGTTCCTCGTCGTCGACTCGCTCGGGAACCTTTGGTTCACCGAGTCCTCGAGCCATACTCAGGTCGGAGTAATCAGCTCCCCTGGGGCTACCCCTCGCTACTTCGACGTTCCAGCCGCTGCGGGCGAGATCTCTGCGTCGATCGTGATACACAACGCGACCACAGCGTACGTCGTCACTGTCAACCCTACGAACAACGCAGGCCAGGTGTTCTCGTTCGACCCCTCGGCGTCATCGCCGACGTTCGCACAGGTGGGAGGAAACCAGACCCTGCTCGCGCCGTACAGTGCAGCCGTGGCGAACGGGGGCCTCTGGGTGGGCCAGCACGACTCCTCAGAGGTCGCTTTCTTCAACGATACCTCCTCGACCTGGTCATTCTATCCGACCTCTGTCAACCCCGAGGTACCCCTCACACTTCCATACTACCTGCTGTCCAACGGGAGCTCGGTCTGGTTCAACGAGCACGACAGCAACAAGATAGCGGTGATCACGGACGCGACGACTCTCACCGAATACAACATTTCAAGCATTCCTCTGGATAATCCGCAGAGGGGAGGGATAGGGAATGTGCTGACCATCGGGCTCGACGGCGACCTCGTGTGGTTCACCGAATGGACTGGAAACGCGGTAGGCTTCGTCAACGCATCGGTCGTACCGCCATTCTCTGTGTCGTCGCAGCACTCATCGGCGACCGTGACGCCGGGGTCGTCGGTGAACGTGTCGCTGGCGGTCTCAGGAGCGACCTCCTCCCCTCTCTCTCTCCAGTTCGCGGACTCCGAGTCCCATTCCGCGCTACCCTCGAACCTCTCCGTAACCGCGTCAACGCAGTCGATCGTCGGCCTCTCCGGGACGCGCTCGGTCGTCGTCACCGTCCGCGCAGCCGCGTCCACCCCGCTTGGAGACTACTTCATCCTTGCTACGGTCACCGACGGAATGACCTACAGATCCGTCTACGTCCGGATCGTCGTCGCTTGATTCAGGTGTGTCGAATAACTAACCGATTAGTCAAGCGCCTCTGTCGTCCCGTTAGATGAGACGATGAGATTCTCATCGTGATGGGATAGTCACGAAAAAGAAAAGGAACTGGAAGGAGTACAACGAGTC
>JAJYWC010000015.1 GCA_021791695.1 archaeon
ATCATCTCAACTCGCTCGGTTCCCTCATCGTGAAGCAGGGGATACCGTGAAAAAAAGGGCCGTTGCGAAGCGCGTCTGCACCGTTGACAGTCCGGCTTCACGGTCTGGAGGTACGTGGGATGACTCGATATCAGACACTGCCGTAGGAAGAGGCGGAAGGGCTTCCTCAAGCTGCACTTCGTCCGCTGCACGAGGAACAAGAAGGTACACCTCAAGGGGGTACGACAAGACGAGCTTGGAAGAGGCAGTGGCGGCCGTGGTGAATGCGAGGCTCAGTCGCACGGTCTACTCTAAAAGAGAGAGCAGAGGAACGAGGCCAGGATGAAGGTGATCACCTACGACCTCACCATCATAGTTCGGCTACCGACAGGATTCAGGTAGCGTGCGAACGCCTGCCTGCTCCGGGAAAAGCCGTAAATCCCTCAGTCTGCTACCATCCGCTCGGACCGCCAAGATGAAGCCGATCCGCTTACTCTTTGGGCTCTCGGAAAGCAACATGGCTAGAATGGGGCGTTTGGCAAACAGAGCGAAAAGGTCACGGCGTGCAACTCCAAGGGCAGGCGTATCGAAGGGTCTCGCTGTCGGTGCCGTCCTGCTTGTCATAATAATCGGCGCGGCCGTATCCGCCTATGTCGCATTCAACAATTCAAGCACCTCTGCGGTCAGTTCATCTAGTTCCACGCAGGCGACGCCAACGACGAGTTCGTCGTCTGTCCTGCAAACGACTACACTCGCCAGCACTACTTCCACTGCCTTGCTCTCGTCATCTGTCGTTGCTACCACGTCCCAAGCAGCAACTTCATCCACCGTCAGCAGCAATTGCAGAATCCAGAGCCAGAGCGCGTCACCTCAACTCATCTCCAGCATCAGCAGCGCAGACAACGGGAGCGCGATAATCTTCGATTCCTCAAACGGGCTTCTTTACTCTGTGAGTTATCCTCCTTCAGGATCAGGGACTCTCTGGGCCATCAACGGCTCCACTGACAGCGTATCGACTTCGGTGACGGTTGGTGGCGCGCCAATGGCGGTCGCATACGACACTTCGAATGGAAACATCTACGTCTCCAATGATTATTCAGGAACGGTATCCGTGATTTCCGGGTCCACCGATAGGCTCCTGAAGACGGTCAGTGTCGGCGGGGGTCCCTTCGGAGTGACGTATGATCCCCTGAACAACGACGTGTATGTCGCGAATGAAGTCGGCAACACGGTCAGCGTAATCTCGGCAGAGACGAACACCGTCATCGCAACCGTCAACGTAGGAAACGCAACCGGTCCATTTGGTATCGGGGGTGCCGGCCCCGTTTTTGTCGCCCTAGACCCTGCAAACGGAGACCTGTATGTAGCGAACTCCGGTGCTTCCGTGGTTTCTGTGATTTCGGGGGCAACGAACAGGCTAGTCGCAAACATCCAGGTCGGAACCAGTCCACTCGATATTCTGTACGATCCTTCAAATGGAGACATGTATGTGGGAAACTACAACTTCGGTAATGTCAGCCTTTCTGTCATATCGGGGTCGAACAACAAGGTCTTACACTACATTCAATTGGGCAGCGTCGTTCAATCATTTACCGGATTGGCCAGGTTTCCGCAGGGCCTTGGCTACGACCCCTGTAACGGAAACATATACGCATTGAACTCATACACTAACGCCACGTATGTTGTTTCGAGCTCAAACAACTCCATCATTGCCACAATCCCGGTGGCTGCTGGACCGAGCGGTTTGATTTTCGATTCGCACGACGGTGATGTGTACGTCATAGGAACTCAATCAGTTACAGTGATTTCTGGAACGACAGTTTCCGATACAATCACAACAAGCGGTTATCCCGCAGCACTGGCGTTTGACCCAAGCAACAACCAAGTGTACGTGGCAGGCTCTGACGCAGTCTATGTTCTATCCTAAACAGACCGTCGTAAGGTAACCCTAGTTGGGGGCAACGATTACACGACAGATGAGGTTTCAAACGCCTTCGTCAAGATATTCAAAGCGACAGGCGGGGTAGTAAGCGAACATGTTTTGTTGACAGAGATTCATCCATCATTCGTTTATAGCTCAACCTGACCGTGACTTCTTTCCTGAAAGGCTATTGGCGCAATCCACGTATGACTTTGTCCAGTGGCCCCTTGTCCAACCCCCTCAAGGTGCACCTTCATAGTACCGTTCTTCACATCTATCGTGTCATCTCTGTACATAATCAGACCTATCGGCTTCGTGGACGCCTACGAGCCCATCGGAATCCGCGCGGTGCGTCGCCCTTCTGTTGGCTGGCATGTAGTAGGATGCCATCCGAATTCTCTCGCAAGGATTATCGTTGGACTCCTGCCATGCCTTCCCGGATGAGACCAGGTCTCCAGAGGCCATCAAAGCGGATGCAGAGAACCCACTTGCGGATGTGCTGGGACAACGGGTTCTCTCGTCAGGGTTGCGAAGGAAATCCCTGTATCTGCCAAGGCAGCTCAGTTGTGAGTGAGCACGCATCGTCCCGGTGCGTCGAGCCTGACGAACCCGTAGCGTGGGAACTGGACGATGCCCCCTGGCTGGACCGTCCCGAACGCGCTCTCGGCCAAGCCAAGGCGAACATTCATGCTCTCCGCGTTGAAGGTACCATCCTCGCGGTAAAGCACTGAAGGCTCCATCACCTCCACCCCCTCGGAACCGTCAGGGGTGACCCACTGGAGCTTGCGGGTGTCCTGGACCAACTCGTCGCCCGCGTAGGTTCCTGTTGCACTCCCATCAAGACCCTTTGAGACGAGCCTCACGTTGTAGAGTTCCATGAGCCTGAAGACCTGGCCCTCCTTCATGCCCGAGACGTCCGATGAGGGAACGAGGAACTGTCCTGAGGTCTTGATTCTCCGCTCTCCCAACTTCTCCAGCGGGTGGAAGGGGATGGTGGCGACCTTGTCGGGGGCCCCCTCGACGATGAGCCTCACAGGGTCGGGGACGAAATAGAACCTCTTCGTGAATGGGTCGAGGACCTTCCTGTTCACGGAGAAGAGCAGCGACCAGTCGAAGGTGTGCTCCGACTGGGTATATCCGACTTGGATCGTGAACTGCCTTATCGCCTCGGGAAGAATCCCACGCCTGACCACACCTTCTATGGTCGGCATCCGGGGGTCGTCCCAACCCGTGACGAGCTTCTCCTCCACGAGAGGCCTGAGGAGCCTCTTCTGGACGGGAGTGCCCTTGAAGTTGAACCGGGAGAACTGCTTCACGCTGATCGCTGGAAAACCCAGAAGCTTGCGGATCAGCTCCTGCAACCCGACATGGAACTCCGAGCTCCTGAGGATGTGCGTGACCCCGCAGACCTGGTCCTCCACGACGACTTCAAAGTCGTAGGTTGGCCAGACGGAGAACTTGTCTCCGGTGAGAGGGTGCGGAAAGTCGATTATCCTCGCGATGTTCGGGTCCCTCAGCGAGTAGTCGAGGCTGGACATGTCGCCCTTGAGTCTTATGACGTAGGTACCCTCCTTGTGCTTCTTCGCCAGCATCTCGTCCCAGAGGGCCAGGTTCTTATCGACCGCCTGCCCCCGGTGCTCGCAGGCCCTCCCGTCGAACCTCAGCTTCTTGACCGTGTCCAGCGGACAGTCGCACGCGTAGGCGCTCCCGGCCTCCAGGAGGTCCTGGATGTGCTCGTAGAGCAGCTCGACGTCCGCAGAGACGTTCTTCTCGTAGTCCCACTTTATCCCGAGCCAGGTGTATCCCTTCCTGAAGCTCTCGTAGTACCGCTTCTGCACCTTCCTTGGGTTGGTGTCCTCGAACCTCAGCCATAGCTTCCCTTCGTACTGCTCCTTGTAGACGGCGTTTATCGTGCCAGCCATTGCGTGCCCGATGTGCATGTAACCGGAGGGCTCGGGAGGCAGCCTCACCACGACCTTGCCCTTCTCGGCCCCTTCCAGCGGAGGGAGTCCAACGCGCCCCTCCTTCTTCTCGTGGGTCTGGGAGACCTCTGGGTACTTCTCCTTCAACAGCTCCTCCTGGGACTGAGACGACATCGCGTTCACCGCCTTGACGACTTCGGCCGCGACCCGGGCGACGTCTTTCGCCACGGCACGCAGCGCCGGGGTTTCTCCAAGTACCTTGCTGACCACGGCCCCGACCTCGGCCTTTCCCTTGTGGAGCACAGCGTTCTGCAGCGCGTACTTCTCCATTACGGTGCGGTCCTGCTCGCTGATGCTCACCGGGGTCACCAGTCTCTTTCTACCGCGAACGTCGAGAGCTCCTCTATCCATCTCGCCGCCTGCGCGTCCCCTCCCCACCTGACCTTCCTGAGGACCGATATCGCCTGCGAGACCAGCTCTTGGGACCTTTCACTGGCGTAGTCGAGAACCCTGTACTTCTCGATCAGCGCGATCAGCTCGTCGATGTGCAGGCGCCTCTCCACCCTCGGCATGTTGAACAGTTCGACGAACCTCTTCTTCTCGTCCTTGTTGAGCGAGGCGAGCAGCCGAATCAGGATCAGGGTGCGCTTCCCCTCGAGGAGGTCGTCCGCGGACTGTTTGCCGTACTTCTGCCCCCCTGAGATGTTGAGGACGTCGTCGTGTATCTGGAAACCGACTCCCAGCTTGGTTCCAGCCTCAACCAGCGGGGCCAGCTTGTCGGGGTCGGCACCGGCGGCTATACCGCCCAGCCTCATCGGCGATATCGCCGTGTACCACGAGGTTTTCTTGGTGCACATGGTCCTGTAGTCGTCCTCGGTCAGCTGCCAGTTCTTAGCGACCACCCAGCCCAGCTCCATCTGCTGCCCCTCGGTCGTCTCGTCTATCATGTGGGCGAACTCGCCCATCACGGCGAGCGTCCTCGCCTCGCCGAGCGTGTCCTTGTTCCCGAGAAGGGCCTGCCACATCCTGGCGTGCAGCGCGTCGCCGGCGTTCAGGGCCAGCGTCCAGTCGTACTTCCTGTGAAGCGATGGCGAGCCCCTCCTCATCTCGGAGCCGTCCTCGATGTCGTCGTGGATGAGTATCCAGTTCTGGAAGAGCTCGAGTGATGCTGCAGTCAGAATGACCTCGTCCTCGTCACCCCCGAAAGCCCTACAGCTGGTTACACAGAGGAAGGGGCGCATCCCCTTTCCCCCTCTCTCGGGGTAGTCGCGCATCATCCTGTAGAGCAGGTCGACCTCCCTCTGTGGGTGGGACTTGGGAAGCAGCTCGTCCAGGATGAGACCGTCGACCCTTGTCTTCACCCTCTTCATCTCCTCGAGCATCGGAGCGTAGTCCACGGTCAGTTCACCCAGTAGGTAAGCGGAGGCGTTATCACCTTTCGGACTCGTCTGATGTCGCCGACGGACTTGGCCCCCGTCACGAACATCGCAGCCCTGAGCTCCTTGACGGTCTGGTCTGCAAATGCCTCGAGCTCGTCGCGGCCCTTCGCCGCGTTCTCCAGCATGGGTCTTGCCATCCCGCAGGCCTCCGCTCCGAGGGAAAGGCACTTGCACACTTCGAGGCCGTTCCTCAGTCCTCCAGACGCGATGACGGGGAGCTTCACCGCCTTCTTTACCTCGATCAGGGCGGCTGCCGTGGGTATCCCCCAGTCCCAGAATAGGAGACCGAGGTCCGCCTTGCTCTGCATCTGCCTCTCGCTCGCGCGATGGGCCTCGACGGCGGCCCAGCTCGTGCCACCCGCTCCCGCCACGTTGATGGCCCTCACGCCAGCGTACTCCAGGCGTATCGCGACCTCCCTGCTTATCCCCGCTCCGACCTCCTTCACGATGACAGGTACCGAGAGCTCCAGGCATAGCTTCTTGATCGCCGCCAGGACGCCCTTGAACGACGGCTCACCCTCGGGCTGGACCACCTCCTGCAACGGGTTCAAGTGGACGGCCAGGGCGTCCGCGTCTATCATCTCGACCAGTCTCTCTGCGTCCTTGACTGAAAAGCCTCTCGCGAGCTGGGCGGCGCCGATGTTGGCGAAGAGGAAAGCCGTTGGCGCGTTCTTTCGCGCTACCGAGTAGGTTGCAGCCATCTCCGAAGAGAGGAGGCCCGCCCTCTGGCTGCCCAATCCCATCGCGAAGCCCTTCTCTTCGGCGACCTCCGCGAGTAAGCCGTTGATCCTCTCGGCCTTCGGCGCGCCGCCGGTCATCGAGTCGACCACCACAGGGGTTCGGAGCTTCTTGCCGAGGAAGCTCACTGAAAGGTCGATGTCCTCCATGTCCGTCTCGGGGAGGGCGTTGTGCACGAGGTGGACGCATTCTAGCAGAGTCGTAGTCTCGCGCGCCTGCACGTTACCTTTCAACACCACGTCGATTCCCTCCTCCTTGCGCCGGACGACGTCCTGGAGCCTCGCGTCTTCGATCTTAGTCACGAGAAGGAACCCTTACTATTGTACCGTGAAAGCGGACTCGCTTTAAGGCTTTGGAGAGCTCGCGGGGCCTGAAGCCGGAGACGAACGCGACCTCCGTCCCGGACGCGGCCATCTTCAATGCCTCCTTCACCTTGAGGGCTATGCCTCCCGTCGCGTCGGATGAGGTCAATCCCATGAGCCTGTTCGCATCTTCTTCGTCGAGCGTGCTGATGACCTTCCCGTCCCTATCGAGAATCCCATCGACGTCCATCACGAAGATGCATCTGGTCGCGCCGAGCGACTCGCAGAGGGAGAGCGATATCGTGTCTCCCGAGATGATCCTGAAACCCTCCTTGGAGTGCACGACGTCCCCGAAGGTGACGGGGGTCAGCCCCGCAACGAGCATCGCACGCAGCCACGCCGACCCCTTCCTGCCGGCTTGGGCTAGCAGGGGATACGGAGAGAAGGCGTAGGGCTCCAGTCCTGCGGCGAGCAGCGAGTCACAGACCCGGGCGTCGAGGTCGAACATGGCCCTTCGCGTCTCGCTCACTCCCTCTGAAGACCTCCGCGGCTTCGAAGACGAAAGGTGGAACTTCTTCGCTATCGGATGGCCGAATGAACCTCCGCCGTGCACTATCACGACCTTCTCACCGGTCGACGCTATCGCTCTGCCGATGGAGCGCACGGCCTCATCCCTGTAGGAGAAGTCCACCCCCTTGTCCGTGATTATCGAGCCGCCGAGCTTTACGACGGTCACTCGTTCGTCCAGACTCTAACACCACCTGCAGGGATGTCGGTGACGAAGGCCTCGAACCCGCGCTTCGAAATCCTGTCGATGACGGCCATCTCCTCTCCTCTTGGGGCAAGGGCGAGGACGCTCCCGCCTCCGCCGGCCCCGGTCAGCTTCGCCCCGAGGCAACCCGACTGGAGGCAGAGGTCGACCAGCCTGTCGAGCTGCTCGTTCGAGGCGCCGACCATCGCCAGCACGGCGTGGTTGTAGGTCATTATCTTGCCGAGCTCCTCGAGACGGCCCTCCACGAGCCGGGAGGTCGCGAGCTCGGTCACGAGCGTCGCCGACTCGCAGAGCTTCGCGAACAGCGACGGATACAGGCCCTTCATCGACGAGACCTTGCTCACGAGCCGCCCGGTGTTCCTCCGCCTGCCAGAGTACACGACCAAGAACTTTACGGGTCTCTCGAGCGGCACCTGCCAGGGCTCCGCCCCCACCCTGAACTGCAGGACACCTCCGAAGACGGAAGCCGCTACGTCGACGCCCGAGGGCTTGCCGTGAACGAGCCGCTCGCCGAGCATCGAGGTCTCCGCCACCGAGTTGCCGTCGAGGTTCCATCCTTCCAGCCTGCTGACCGCCGAGACCGCGGCGACCATCGTGGAGGCCGAGGAGCCGAGTCCTGCGCCGGTTGGAAGGTCCGACGTGATGGAGAGCTTCACCGAGGGCTCCACCGAGCGCTCCCGGTACATCTCCCGTACGACGCGTTCGACCGGCAGCATGCCGCCGTACGGGGGCCTGGACCTCGTCAGCGGAGTGTCCACGACCAGTCCCGCAGAGCGCGACGCCTCCACCCTGGTGCCCCTGCCTATGGCGGCAGCGAGCGCGACCGAGCCGTGCACGACGAAGTGCTCGCCCGAGATGATGACCTTGCCGGGCGCCTCGGCGATGGCCTTCAGGTGTGGTCACCCGAAGGTGACCGAGGGATATCCGACGACCGCGTCATTGTCTCCTGTGGTGTCCCCGCTGTTCGCATATTTGTGTAGTTCACCGCGCCGGAACCCGAGGAGACGGCTCGCCTCCATCACGGTGGCGACCGCCCCGAAGCCGCAGGCGGTGACCTGCCTCTCTTCGAGGACCTGGTAGAAGCGCCCGGTGTCGAGGTCCTCGACCGTCTTGAGGAGAGCCATGTCCTTCTCCCGCGCGACCGCTGCTGGTTCGTAGTGCGTCAGGTCGGACGATGCGATGAGGACGACGTCCCTTCCCGCGAGCATCTTAGAGAGCCCGGCACCTATCTCGCGGGCGGTCTCCATGTCCTGGAACGACAGCGAGATGGGGAGAAGCTTGAATGTGCCGTAGATGCTCTGCAGGAAGGGCAGCTGGACCTCGAGCGAGTGCTCTCTTCTGTGAGCCTCGGGGTCGAAGTCGACCAGGCCGGTGAGCCGCACTATCTCGGCCGCAGCGTCGGAGTCGACCGGGACCCTCCCGAGGGGAGTCTCCCACAGGCCCTCCCTGAAGGTGGAGATGCCGCTCCCGACCCCGTAGTGATTGGGCGCGACCACAACCACGAGCTCGGGACTGCGGAGGCCCGAGAGCCAGAGATAGCTGTGGGCGGCGACTGGACCGGAGTAGGCGTAGCCCGCGTGAGGACAGACGCACGCGACGACTCCCCTCCGTTCCTCCTTCGCCGGCGGCAGCGAACCGGGGCCGAGCGGATGGAGGTACGAGTCGTCGATCAGCTTCTTCAGCTCGGCGGGGTCGGCAGGATAGAAGCTCCCCGCGACGGCCGGCTTCCTCACGAACATGGCAGCGACAGCGGAGCGGCGCTACTTTAGGGATTTCGGAGGCGGGAGGGAGAGTTATTCTTCTTCTTCGACTATGTCGGACTCGAGGAGCTTCGTCTCGAAGTCGTCTATGGTGTACTTCATGGGCTGCTCTCCTGTGAGCTGGGCCCCGTGGGTCAGGGTGGCCCTCGCGAGGAGCCAGAATATGGCCGCCAGCGCCTTCCTACCCCTGTTGTTGCCAGGAATCACCAGGTCGACATCGTCGGTGACGTTGTCTGTGTCGCAGATCGCGATGACCGGTATGCCCATCTTCCCAGCCTCGACGATGGCCTGGGTGTCGGACGCGGGGTCGGCCACGACCACGAGCTCGGCGTCGATGTGGCCAGGGTAGAGAGGGTTCGTGAAGGTCCCGGGCATGAACCTGCCGGTGACGGCTATCGCACCCGTGAGCTCACAGAACTTCTCGACAGGAACCCGACCGTAGTCCTTGCTTGCGTACACCACGGTGTTCGGGGCCCCCACAAAGGCGATGAACTTGCCAGCTATGTCTATGCGCTGCAGAGTCTTTGAATAATCGATGATGTGCAGTCCGTCCGGCCTCGGGCGGGTCGTGAACTGGTCCATAGTCTTGGTCCTGACCTGCGTCCCGATTCTGATCCCTGTTGCGAGCAGAGCTTTCTCGGAGAGCTGCGGGATAACCATCTTCTCTTCAGACCCGGCCTCGTCATCTTCACGTTCTGCCAACTTGCTTATGCCAAACTCACCAATTCACTGTTTCTAGCCTTTCCCCCTGCCCGATGAACGTCATTTAAGCGTGTCGAGTTCGCATCCACCGGTTCCATCACGCCTTTGCCAGCCAGGAGGGGTCCAGCGTCCCGTCGAGAGTCTCCGAGAGCCGTATCAGCTCGTTCAGTTTCGCGGTCCGCTCCCCTCCCACCACGCCGCACTTGATCATGGCGCATCCGAAGCCTACCGCGAAGTGCGCCAGCTGTGCTCCTTCATTGTCGCCCGAACGGTGCGACGCGGCGACGACCTGTCCGTCATCCACCGCCATCCTGGAGAAGCTCCTAGCCTCGCCGAGGGTACCTATCTGGTTGACCTTCATGATCACGGCGTTGGTGCTCTTCTTCTCGATTCCCTTCTTGAGGAGCGCCACGTCGGTGGTGTAGAGGTCGTCCCCTACGATGAGGGTCCCCTTGAGGGACGCATGGAGCGACGCGTACCCGTCGAAGTCGTCCTCCCGCAGCGGGTCCTCGATGTAGACCAGGTCGAAGCGGTCCCTCAGGTCTGAGATGAACGAAATCTGCTCTTCGCGCGACAGAGTCTTCTTCGTCGACCGGTAGTAGTAACCGGGCTTCTTGTCGTCGTAGAGGCTGTCCGCCGCCACGTCAACCCCGAACCTGATCTTCTTGCCCTTCTCGTCCTGGACCTGGGCCACGGATTCTGATACGACCTGCAGTGCCTGCTCGTCCGTGATGCCGGGGGCCCATCCTCCTTCATCCCCCTTGCCGAGAGGGTATGAGAGGGTCGTCGAGAGCTTGCTGCCGACCGTCTTGTGGACGGCGAGGTTCAGCTGGACCGCCTCAGCAGGGGTCTTCGCTCCCACAGGCACGACGAGTATCTCCTGGATGGCCGGCGAGAGGTCGCTGGCGTGCTTGCCGCCCCCCACTACGTTGCCGAGCGGGAAAGGCAGGACGGAGGCGCGAGGGTCAAGGACCCTGCAGAGAGGGATGCCCCTCGCCGCGCCCTCCGCCTCGGCCGAGGCCACGCTGACGGCGTATGCGAGCGAGCCTCCGATGCGCGAATAGTTGGGCGTGCCGTCTATTTCCCTCAGTAGGTGGGCGAGCCCGTCGATGTCAGAAGCGTCGTGGCCGATAATCCTGTGCTTGAAATCCTTGAACTGCGAGAGGGTCTTCTCTGGGCTGTCGGAAACGAAAGGCTGCGCCTCGTTGGAACCCCTGCTCGCCCCCGACGGAGAGAGAGCCCTGCCCATCCTGCCTTCGACGTAGACGTCGGCCTCTATCCCGGGGTCGCCGCGCCCATTCAGGCAGACCCTGAGCCGCACGTCTTCGATCCGCAAGCTGACGTCAGGTTCCTGGGTTCTTCTGAGAGTAGTATGGTAGGACCTGGTCGATGAGGTCGACTGAGGTTATCATCATCCTTCTGCAGCAGTACCTGGTGACCTGCAGGTCGTCGAGCGCCTTCGCCGGGTCTTCCCCGCTCTGGACCTTGGCCTTGAACTCCTCGAACTTGTCGCCGATGAGCTTACCGCACGTGAAGCATCTTACTGGGACTAGCAATCAACTCACCGGTAACTCTTCTGTCTCCTTCTTCTCGCGCCAGGACCGCCGAACTTCTTTGGCTCGGTCTGCCTCGGGTCTCCGGATAGGAGGTACTTGCTGAACGCAGTTATCTTGTCTCTGAGCTCCGCGCCCTTCACCTGGTCGACGTAGGCCCTCGCGAGTGACATGGCCACGGCGTCCGCCTGGCTCATGAAACCACCCCCGGCGACGCTGACATCGACGTCGTACTTTTCGCGCAGGTCACCGACTATTGCGACGGGAGAGAGCATGTGTAGTCTCGCCACTTCGGGCTCCCATATCTCGAGTGGGATGCCGTTGACCCTTATCCTGCCCTGACCTGCGTGGATGGCGGCAGTGGCCCTTGACGTCTTGCGTGCGCCCGGATAGAGCTTCGGCTTGCCGCGCTGTTTTGACTGGGATACCATCTCTAACCGCTCCAACCTATGTTCTTCGAGATCTCTGCGATCGTCGTGTACTGCGGGACGGGCCTTCGGGCCTTGGCGTCCTCGAAGGTGCTCGCCTTCACGTCGGCGTACTTCTCGGGGACACCCATGTACACTCTCAGCCTGCCCATGGCGTCCTTGCCCTTGCTCTTGGTCTTGGGTACCATGCCGCGGACCATCCTCCTCAGGATGTTGTCGGGCCTGCGCGGGTGTATCGGGCCGTAAATCGGGTTGACGTGACTGTAGACCTCGAGCCTGGCCTGCCACTGCCTGAAGACGCTGTCGCTCCTGCCGGAGACCAGGGCTTTCTCGGCGTTCAGCACGACTATCCTCTTGCCGGAGAGAAGCTCCTTTGCCACTATCGAGCACAGACGCCCGGCTATCGCCTCGGAGGCGTCGACGTAAACCGTCTTATCTTCACTTGACAAGCAGTACTCCACTCCCCTTCGGATACCTGTCGACAAACTCCTGTATCTCCAGCGCTTCTCCTCCCGCTGACTCTATCTTGTTCCTGGCTGACTCGGAGAACGAGAACGCTCCGACTATCAGCTTCCTGTCGAGAGGACCGGTCCCGAGCACCTTGCCGGGGACGAACATTGGGCTCTTTCCATCGCCTATGCGCGCGAGACGTGAGATGTTGACTATCGTCTCCGTGGACTTGGGCGCGCTGAGCGCCTGTGCTGCGTCCCTCCAGATCGCGAGGCCTTCCTTCCTCGCCTTCCTCTCCAGCATTACTGCCTGGCTGCGTATGACTTTGTTGGACTTCATGCCGTCTTTGCCTCTATCTCCTTGTGAAGTTCTTGGAACTTCTCTTCGATCTTCTCAATCGCCCTGGTGACTATCTCCTTGGCGGGCATGGAACCCGAGCTCTCGACCTTGAGGATGAGCTGGCCCTCGCTCCTACCGTCCGTAAGCACCGAGATCGTCGCCGGCTGCCACTTGGCGTGCTCCTTGGCCCTTCCGAGCCGGGCGTACGCCTCCAGCTTGACAGACTGGCCCGCCGCCAGTTTGACTATCGGGATGTTCGCGCTCACCGGTCTGATGTCCCTGTCCTCGGAGACCAGGTCGCCCGAGACGACCGTCCGCGGCTTGTCGTGGACCGCTGCGTCGAGAACGATGAGGACCCTGCACTTCTGGCAGCCCAGCGGGTTGCCGCAGTCGCACTTCTCAGGGAGGACGTATCTCTCAAGGTCCGTCTTCAGAGGGATCATGCCCAGCCTGTGCGCCAGTATCTCGTCGTACAGCACGGACGAGTTCTCAAGGATCACAATGTCGTCGATTGCCATCGCGGGAACCTCGGAGATGCAGAAGCGCCGGATCGCGTTCGCGTAACTGCGGTCCACACCCTCTAGTTGTAACGTAACTTTCTCATCGCTCTCCTCGAGCACTTTGACCTTAGGTGCGACCAAAATTAACAACGACTCCGGCGGACTAAGGTTTGACGAGGGTTGTTGTGGGGTTTAAAAGCATTCACGCTCAGAAAGACCGAGCCTCAGGGTTCTCAACAATGGGAATCGTCTCCCATGCTTATGAGGTCGTCCGCCGAGCAAAGGCCGATCGAATTGGGCTCACTCTCACAGGCAAAGACCCTGGGGGCCATCGGATCCGTTCTTACGCTTCTTGTCCTGGTTCCGGCTGTGGGATGAATCCTCGGAATCGCAGGGTTCGTCCTGATCCTCGTAGCGATAAACAACATAGCGCAAGCCTTCTCGGACAGGGCCATCGTCAACGACATGCTCATCGGCGTGGTACTGGCGATTGCCGGTGTAATCACCGGGACCGTCGTGATAGTCGGGAGCACCTTCAGATTCATGGGGATGAACTTCATGAGCATCGCAGGAAACGACTACACGTTCAACCCGTCGACTGTACCCTCCGGCGACTGGGTCGGCCTCGTCGGCGGGATATTGGCCGGACTGGTGCTGGTCTGGGCGATGTTGTTGGCGTCCGCGGTCTTCGTACGAAGGAGCTACAACGAGATAAGCGCCGACCTCAAAATCCCGATGTTCAGAACGGCCGGCCTGCTCTACCTTGTGGGAGCCGCGACCACAATAATTCTTGTGGGATTCTTGCTCCTGCTCGTAGCGCAGATACTCCTCGCCGTGGCTTTCTTCTCGATGCAGGAAAGCGCGCCAGCCGAGGCTCCGCAGCCAGCACCTGTCGCGCCCGGCCTGTGAACGTGTACGGCTGTGGCGGCTTGCTGAGGGTTACGCCCTTCTTCCTCTGCGTCCGCCCTTCTTCCTCGTGGTGTCGTGCGGGATGGGGGTGGCGTCCTCGATGCGGCCGATCCTAAAGCCTGACCTAGCGATGGCCCTTATCGCGGCCTGTGCGCCCGGCCCGGGAGTCCTAGGTCCCGTCCCTCCGACGGCTCTGACCTTGATGTGGACCGCGGTTATGCCCTTGGTCTTGGCCACGTCCGAAGCCGCCGAAGCAGAGCGCATAGCCGCATAAGGCGAGGCCTCGAACCGGTCAGCCTTGACGTGTCTTCCTCCCGAGGAGAAGGCGATCGTCTCGGCGCCAGTCAGGTCGGTGATGTGGACGATGGTGTTGTTGTAGGAGGAATAGACGTGCACGACCGCCCACTTGTCCTTAAGAGACTCTTCTTCAGACAATCACAAATCACTGGGCCTGCGGCGCCTCTGGCGCCTGATCGGGTGCTGCCTGCTCGGCGGGCGCCGGTTGCTTCGGTTCGGGCGCCTTGGGGGTGCCTATGCCGCCGGTGAGCTGGATGTGCTTCTCCTCGTCAGACGTCACCTGGTAACCTGGTACCGTGACCACGCGGTCACCGATCTTCACGTGCCTGTGTACTATGAGCTGTCTGGCCTGGAGAGGCGATACCGCGCTGCCTCTCTTGTAGACGATAGTCTGCAGCCTGCGGCTGAGCATGTCCTCGATGCTCAGGTTGAGCACGTCGTCGAGTATGACGCCCTCGGCCACCAGTCCCTTCCGCTGAAGACTGTCGAGAAGCTTCTTCTCTTCGCGGCCGCGGACCACCGCCGACGCGGCGAGAAGGTGGCGGGCCTGCTTGCGTATCGAGCTCAGGGCCGTCTGGGCCTTCCAGAGCTCGCGCTTGTTCCTCAGGCCATAGTTGCCGAGAAGATACAGCTCCTGCGCGAGCTGGTCGCTCCTCCAGGGGCTCCTGGGCTTTGAGTAGGTCCTGCGTGGTCTGCGAGGGTCTCCCATTGGCTACGCCTACTTCTTCTCCTCTTCCTTGCCCTTCGCGGCAGCCGCTGCCTGCAGGGCGGACTTTCTCACGCCCACGGTCCTGCCCTTCCTGCCGGTCGTCCTCGTCCTCTGACCCCTCACCTTCAGGCCCAGCGAATATCTGATGCCCCTCCAGCTCTGCACCGTCTTCTCCCTGTCGATGTCCGACTTGAGCGCAAAGTCGAGGTCGGTGCCGACGAGCTGCTTGGTCTCTCCGGTCTCAGGGTCCCTTCGCCTGTTCAACGCCCACTGCGGCACCTTCAGCGAGGAGCCGTCGATGAGCACCCTCTCCAGCTCCTTCAGTTGTGAATCGCTCAACGTCCCGAGCCTCATCTTCGGGTCCAGGCCCAGGCTGCTGACGATGGACTGTGCGAAGTTGTCCCCGACCCCCCTCAGGTCGGCCAGCGCCGGGACGAGCTTCTTCCTACCCTCTAGGTCCTTGCCCCTGATTCTTACCAGATACCTGAACTCCGACGACAAAACGAATGTGCTTGAAGAGCCCCAGACCGTCAGATTATAAGAATTATCCTATTGCTGCTGCATACGGTGGAGCACCTCGATGCTGTCCACCTTACCGTCGCCGTCGATGTCCGTCCCCCTGATGACGGCTGCGAAGTCACCGTGGTCATAACCTTCGAAGACCTGCTCGGCGAAGTTGGTCATGCCTATTACAGCCGCCTTTGTGGCGGCACCGCTGAGCCCGGCGGCCAGGATGCAGGCGCGCTGCTCGTTCCACGGATTCCTGACCTTGATTACGGTGGCCTCCCATTCAGAGAGATATCTCCTCCCCCTGTCATCCTCGATCGACCCCCAGAAGTTCTTGTCCGAGAACCTGACCGGCAGGTGAGAGTTGAGCTCGGAGGCCACCATGTTCGTCCTCGGGCCGCCTACCACGAGCAGGTTGGAACGCTCCAGTCTCTCGTTCTTCAGGTCCACGTCGAGCTTGACCGGGAACCTGGCGGGAAGCTTCACGAACTGACCCAGAGCGAACCCGAGCTGGACCGCGTAGTGTGCGTCACGGCCCTGGGTCCTGTTGGGGCCGTGAGGCTCCGGAGAGCCGACGACGAGCCACCCGTCCAGCTCTCCGCCCGAGATGAATTCGGAGAGGAACCTTGCGAGAGACCTCGACCTCGTCGCGGAATGCGGCCCCTCGAAAGGTTCGGCGGGTACGTCGAACTCGACGGCGTAACCATCGGTCGCAAGGGCGTACAGGTCGGCCGCTCCTCCGCGGACGACCTTGCGCCCGGTCTTGGTGACGAGGCCCGCCCTTTCCAGCTTCCGGATGTGATAGTAGACCGTCTGATGATAGACTCTGAGCTCGCGTGCGATGTGAGACGGATAGTCGGGACCGTCGGCCAGGGCACCGATTATCCTGTCCCCGACACCGGTCGCCGCCGGGAAGAACGCGTCCGGATGCTCCGAGGTCATGACCCTCTTGGCTTTCGAGCGCTCGGGGTCCAGCAAGACCCTTTCACGTCGCATGGTTCTCAGCGGGGGACTACCATTATTAAACGATTATGCATGGTAGTCTCCCGTTTGCGCAGACGACCTCGGCGAAGGGGTCGACCATGCAAACTCAGGTTTGCATTGCGTGAACGCGCCGTGGCGGAGCTTATTATCAGCCCGGGGACTCGCAGGCTCAATGTGCGGAATAATCGCCGGCGTCTCAGCCGAGGAGATAGCCCCCACGCTCATCGAGGGACTCAAGAGGGTAGAGTACAGGGGGTACGACTCTGCCGGAGTTGCTACCATCCACGATGGCGTCATCGAATTGAGGAAGGACGTGGGCAGGGTTGGCGACCTCGAGAGGCTGCAAAAGGTCTCCGAGATGCAGGGAGAGGTGGGGATGGCCCACACGAGGTGGGCGACCCACGGAGGCGTGACCAAGGAGAATGCTCATCCGCACGTCTCGTGTCACGGAGAGGTGGCCGTCATCCACAATGGGATCATCGAGAACTACCTTGAGCTGAAGCAGAGGCTAGCAAAGAAGGGCCACGTGTTCACGAGCGAGACGGACACGGAGGTAATCGCTCACCTCCTCGAGGAGGCCTACGGCCAGTCCAAGGACCCGCTCGAGGCGACGCTGAAGGCGATCAAGCCGCTCGTCGGCCAGTACGCCCTGGTGGTCATGTTCAGGGACCATCCCGGGACCCTGGTCGGGGCGCGCAACGACGCCCCGCTCATAATCGGGGTCGGCAAGAAAGAACTGTTCCTGGCCAGCGACGTCTTGGCGTTCATTTCGAGGACCGACCTTGCCGTGTTTCTGGAGAACAAGGAGGTCGCGGAGCTTACTCACCGCGGATACAAGGTCTTCAACACGCGAGGGGCCGAGGTAAAGAAGAAAGTCATACAGCTCGCATGGGAGCTGTCCGACGTATCCAAGCTCGACTATGCGCACTACACCCTCAAGGAGATTCACGAGCAGCCGGAGACGGTTGCACGGGCGATGGTGCAGCGGCCGGAAAGCCTCGCCGCCTTCGCCGAGGCCATACGGGACGCTGGTTCGGTGATACTGACAGCGTCTGGTTCCAGCTACCACGCGGCACTGTTGCTAAGGAGTAGGCTCAGCAAGGATGCGAAGATCAGGTGCGATGCGGTCCTGGCCGGGGAGTTCGACGAGCACGAGCACTTCGTCGACAAGGACACGGTGATGGTGGTCTTCAGCCAGAGCGGCGAGACAGCAGACCTGCTCAACGCCGTAAAGGCGGGGAGGCGGTCAGGGGCGAAGGTACTCGCGGTCGTGAACGCCGCTGGTTCATCGCTCGCCAGAGAGAGCGACGGAGTCCTGCTGCTCAACTGCGGGCCGGAGGTGGGGGTCGCGGCGACCAAGAGTTTCACATCCCAGGTGATGGTGGGCAACCTGATAGCAGACGCGGTGGTCGGTCGCGATACCGTCGGAGACGCCAGGAAGGTAGCCGCCCAGGTCAGTCAGGCCCTGGAATCGGAGAAAGCGATACGCAAGGTCGCGGAGGAGCTGAGCGGAAGGACCGATTTCTACTTCATTGCGCGCGGCTCGCGCTATGCGGTCGCTCAGGAAGGAGCGCTGAAGCTCAAGGAGCTCGCGTACGTACACGCCGAGGGGATGCCCGCGAGCGAACTGAAGCACGGCACGCTCGCACTCATCGAGAAAGGGACGCCGGTGGTGGTCATAGCCCACAGCAGAGACGGTTTCAGCAACACCATCTCCAACGCGATGGAACTTCAGGCGCGCGGAGCCGAGATAATCGGCATTTCCGACAAGGAGGACCCGGTCTTCAAGCACTTCATACGTGTGCCACAGGCCGCCGACAGTGTCGTGCCCATACTCGAGGTCATTCCGCTGCAGCTACTGGCCTACTTCATGGCCACCGAGCTGAAGAATGACCCCGACTATCCTCGCAACCTCGCAAAGTCGGTGACCGTAAGGTAGGGACGGATGGGCGCGATGACGAGCAAGGTCGTGAAGGAGCACGGGCAAGCCGGGCTGGACCTCATCAGACGGCGGATGGACGAGGGATGGAACCCTCCCATAGCCAAGCTCATAGGATTCAGGCTCACTCGGGCGGGAAAGGGGACAGCCACGGTGGAGATGGAGGCCGGCCCACAGCACGCGAACCCAATGGGTACCCTCCACGGAGGCGTCATCTGCGACATCGCCGACGCCGCGATGGGAATAGCCTACGTCACCACCCTCGAAGCCGGAGAGTCCTTCACGACCATGGAGCTCAAGGTGAACTTCCTGCGCCCGGTCTGGACGGGCCCCCTCTTCGCAAGGGCGAAGCTCATCAAGAAAGGGCGTACGACCGGCCTCGTCGCCTGCAGGGTCCTGGACGGCAAGGGGAGGCTCGCAGCGTTCGCGACCGGAACCTGCGTGACAATCGCGGCGGGGCCCGGAACAGGGCTGGCGCGCGTGAGACGCGAGAGCGCCCGGCAGTAGCATGCGGCCGCTAAGGGATTAATATCGTTCAGGGGAAGGGTGGTTGTGCAAGACCGCAAGAGGTTCCTGTCCAACCCAGAGAAGGCGATAGAGGTTGGGAAGAAGAGCGTATCGAAGCTGCTGGAGGACATGGCGGAGACAGGGTTCCAGGGCAAGAGGCTTGGCGAAGCCGCAAGAATATGGAGCGAGATGGTCCAGCAGAAGGACCTGACGATCTTCATGGGCTACTCTGGGTCGCTCAGCACGACGGGCCAGTGGAAGCTGGTCAGGTGGCTAATCGAGAACCGCTTCATCGACGTGCTTGTGAGCACCGGCGCCAATATCTCGGAGGACATCATGGAGGCCATGGGCAACAAGTACTACCAGGGTACGTGGCTCGCGAACGACGAAGAGCTGCTCGAAGCAAAGATCGACAGGTTCTATGACATCTATGCGGACGAATACGAGTACAGAGAGCTCGAGGGGCTGATAAGGAAATTCGCGAGCACGCTCGACCCCAAGGGGGTGTACTCGACCAGGGAGTTCCTGAACATGTTCGGAGAGTACCAGTGGAAGAAGGGGGTGAAGAGCATCACGGCGACCGCATGGAAGTACGGAGTGCCGGTCTACTCTCCCGGGCTCATCGACAGCGGATACGGCGTGGCGCTCAGCCTGCTGAAGAGGGAAGAAGGCAAACTCATCCGGCTCGACCAGACGAAGGACATGGAAGAACTAGGTCAGATCGCCGAGAAGACGAAGAAGACTGGTGTGGTCTACGTGGGCGGGGGAGTCCCGAAGGATACCATCCAGCTAGCCACGATAATCAAGTCCCTCTCCGAGGGAGGGGAGGAGGCGACGCCTCACGAGTATGCCATCCAGATTACCACCGACAGCCCACAGTGGGGAGGGCTCTCTGGATGCACTCTCGAGGAGGCGATAAGCTGGGGAAAGATTGCTCCGGATTCAACGAGGAGCGTGGTCTATTGCGATGCGACGATCGCCCTTCCGCTCATAACGCAAGCAATGAGCGAACGGGTGACGATGAGGACGGACCCGCCGGACCTAAAATGGGTCTTCGGTAAGAAGTAAAAGAATTAATTCCGCCGCACGCCAGCGTCTCGTATGCCATCGGCGCCCCAGCGCGTGCAGATAGTAGATACCGGGCCAAAGGGCAACAAACCCACCGTCATCGTGGGAGTACCCGAGGCGGGACTGGTCGGGACGATCGCGTCGTCCTATCTTGTGGAACAGCTGAAGCTCGAGGAGAGGGGGTTCATCGATTCTGACCTGATGCCGCCGGTGATGGTGGTACACAGTTCGGTGGTGAGATACCCGCTCCACATCTTCGGGAAGGGCAACCTTATCGTGGTCCTCTCCGAGGTTCCTCTCGTTGGGAGGCTGGCCGTCGAGGTCTCGAAGGAGGTGGCTGCCTGGGCAAAGTCGCTCAAGGCAGACCGCGTGGTCGGTATCTCGGGCGCCCCGTCGAACGAGAGGGAGCAGACGCAGGGAGACGGCAAGTCGGCTGTGGTCGGGGTGGGTAACGACCAAGAATCGATCGAGGCGGTGAAGGCCAGCGGTGCGCTTCCCTTCGAAGACGGGGTGATATCGGGTTTCTACGCGAGTCTCATGAAGTACTGCACCCGCGACCAGCAGTCCGCGGTCGTGCTGCTGGCCGAGTCGCTGGCTCAGTTCCCCGACCCCGGCGCCGCCGTCTCGATAATCGACTCGCTCAACAAGCTGCTTTCACTGAAGGTCGACACCAAGCCTCTCGTGCAGGAGGCCGAGGGGATAAGGCTCAGGACGAGAGAGCTGATGCAGCAGACCCAGCAGGCACAACAGCAACCCGGGGCGACGAGCGGGGGCTCGGCCTACAGATAGGTGATATGATGCCGGGCGAAGACGACGACATCGAGCAGTCCACGGGAGACTTGGGCAGGATGTTCACCGAGGCGTTCTCCGCGATGGGGACTTCGCTTTTCGGACCGTTCTCGGCCAGTCTCAGACCCCTGTCGAGGGTCGTGGTGGACAACGAATCGGTCACCGTGACCTTCGACCTCCCGGGAGTCTCCAAGGAGGGAGTCTCGGTTGTGTGCACGCAGGACTTTGTGAGCATCGAGGCGGAGGGGAGAAAGCACTCCGGGTCTGCAGGTCAGGCAGGCAGGGTCAGCTCGGTCGAGTACGTGAAGTACTCGGAGAGGGTCGCCCTGCCTGTCCTTGTGGACCCTGACCGGGGGAGCGCCAGGTTCCGAAACGGTATCATCGTAGTGAAGGTGCCGAGGCTGCGGAGCGGCAGGCAGCTAAAGGTCGCGGGCGCCCAAGACAAAAAGTGAGCGGCGCAGGAGCCCTGCGGAGTTAAAATAGTGGCCTCGCAAATCCGTCTGAGAATCTTGCAATGGTCTTCCGCGTTTACGTAACGAGCAACGAGGTCCCCGAGACGGCGCTGGAGATGGTCAGGAAGGTGGCCGAAGTCAGGATAAACCCAGCCTACGGCACGCCCTCGAAGGAGACGCTCCTGAAGGAGGTGACCGACATCGACGGACTATTCTGCAATATAACAGAGAAGGTGGACGCGCCCCTCCTGGATGCGGCAAAGAAGCTGAAGATCGTGGCTAGTATGTCCGTGGGCTTTGACCACATCGACCTCGACGCGGCCACGAAGCTGGGAATCCTCGCGACGCACACCCCCGGCGTCCTGACCGAGGCGGTGGCAGACGAGACGCTCGGTCTGATGCTGGCGGTCTCGCGAAGACTCGTCGAGGGAGACCGCTATGTGAGGGACGGCTCCTGGAAGCTCAAGTGGAGCCCTATGCTGATGGTCGGGAGGGACGTGTATTCCAAGACGCTTGGGATATACGGCCTCGGCAGGATTGGCATCGCCGTCGCGAAGAGGGCGAAGGGATTCGGCATGAGGATCGTCTACTACGACGCGTTCCGGAACGCGGACGCGGAGAAGAGCCTGGGGATCGAGTTCAGGTCGAAGGAGGAGGTCATCCGCGAGAGCGACTACCTGTCTGTCCACGTGCCCCTTCTGCCGGAGACCAGGAACAGCATCAGCACGAAGGAGTTGGAGATGATGAAGCCCACCGCCTACCTGATCAACACCGCAAGGGGAGGGGTCGTTGACGAGAAGGCTCTCATCGAGGCGCTCAGGACGGGCAGGATAGCGGGCGCAGGGCTCGACGTCTTTGAGAGGGAGCCGGTTGACGTGGATAACCCACTGCTGAAGATGAAGAACGTGGTCGTCGAACCGCACCTGGCGAGCGGTTCGATCGAGAGCAGGACTGCGATGGCGGTCCTCGCGGCGCAGAACCTGGTCGCTGGTCTGAAGGGCGAAGTGCCACCCAACCTCGTCAACAAGCAGGTGCTAGAAAGGAGGAGGACCTGAGGATGCACTACGAGGGCGCCTTCGACGTTGCGGGTTCGAAGGAGAAGGTCTACGAGTTCGTCAACGACCCGAAGAAGGTCACGACGATATTTCCGGACGTCCAGAGCGTCAGGGTCATCGACGAGGACAACTTCCAGCTCAAGGCGAAGGTCGGCATGTCGTTCATCAAGGGGACGATGGACGTCAAGCTCACCATCGTAGAGAAGAAGAAGCCTACCTTCTCGAAGCTCAAGGCGAGAGGGACAGGCCTGAACAGCGTGGTCGACCTCGAGAGCAGCTTCACGCTAGAGGACGGACCGAACGGCGGGACTCATGTGAAGTGGGCGGCGGACGCAAAGATCAGCGGTATGATGGCGAGCGTCGGCTCCAGGCTCATCGACTCGCAGGCCGACAAGTACGTGAAGCAGATCATCGGTTCGCTCGAGAAGAAGCTCTCTTAGCCCTTCTTCGCGCCCTTGATCAGGGACCTGATGTAGTCAGGCCTGAGGGGCATCTTCTCGACTACGACGCCATACTCTGACAGCGCGTCCTCGACCGCATTGACGAGGACAGGCGTTGCAGCGATCGCTCCCGCCTCGCCGATTCCCTTGACCCCCATGGGGTTGGAGTAGGCCGGGGTCTCGGTCCTCTCCCAGACCATCTCCGGAATCGTGTCCGCCGATGGCAGTAGATAGTCGGCGAGGGTCGACGTCAGTAGCTGGCCGTTCTCGTCGTAGAGCAGTTCCTCGAGCATGGCCTGGCCCAGCCCCTGCGCCACCCCCCCGTGGACCTGTCCCTCGACCAGCATCGGGTTCAGGACCTTCCCACAGTCATCTATTGCGAAGTACTTCAGGAGCTTGACCACGCCCGTCTCCCTGTCGACCTCCACCACAGCGAGGTGCGTACCGAACGGGAACGTGAAGTTGGGTGGAGCGTATGCGGTATACTCGAAGAGGGTGGACTCCATCCCCTGCGGTATCTTCTCGGGATTGTAGGCGAGCTCTGTCACTTCCTTGAAGGTCAGTGCCCTGCTCCGCCCTCCCTCTGGGTAGATCTTGCCGTCGTCGAAGACCATCCTGGTGGACGTGGAGACGTTGAGCGCGTGTGCGGCTATCTTGGCCATCTTCTCCTTGATCTTGCGGGAGGAGATGAGTACGGCGGCCCCCGTGAGCGCCGCGGACCTGCTCCCGGCCGTCATCGTGCTCCACGGGAGCATGTCGGTGTCTCCGTGGCGGACGACGAAGTGGTTGGGGTCGAGACCGAGCTCGTCGGCCGCGAGCTGGATCATGGATATGGCGTGTCCCTGCCCGTGGGGATGCCCGCCGATCGTCAGTACGACGCCTCCGTCGTTGAGGACGGTCACGGCTGCGGTCTGAGGCGTCCCCGGCGCGAATCCGCATATCTCTGTCCAGGTGCATATCCCAATCCCGAAAAGACGGCCCGCGGCCTTGGCTTCCCTCTGCTGCTGCCTCAGTTTCTGGTAGCCTGAGACCTGGAGGGCCTTGGCGAGATTGAGCTCGTAGTCAGCGGAGTCGTAGGTGTAGCCTCCGGGTGTCTTGAACGGAAACTTCTCCTTGCTGATGTAGTTAGCCTGCCTCACCCTGACCGGGTCGAGCTTGAGCTTCGAGGCAAGCACGTTCATCGCACGCTCGATGAGGTAGGCGGCCTCGGGTCGGCCGGCACCCCTGTACGCGCCGTGCGGGACCTTGTTCGTGAATATCGAGTAGATGTCCGCCTCGTAGGCGGGGATGTCGTAGACGCCGGTCCCCATCTTGTCCGTGAGTTCAGGGAGGAAGGTCGTCGTCCCGTCGGAGTAGGCGCCGCCGTCTGAGAGAATCTTGATCTTGTAGCCGAGAATCTTCCCGTTCTTCTGTACGGCGAGCTCCGCCCACTGCTTCTGACCTCTTCCGTGGGTCATGGTCATCATGTGCTCGCGCCGCGTCTCCTCCCACTTTATCGGGCGGCGTAGGAGCTTCGCAGCGAAGGCAATCACGACGTCTTCGGGATACGGGGCCGCCTTTCCTCCAAAGCCGCCTCCCGTGTCGGGGGCGATCAGCCTGATGCTAGAGTCCTCCATCCCGAGCAGTCCGGCGATGCTGTTCCTGAGGTTGTGCGGGTCCTGTGTGGAGAGCCAGACCGTGAGCAGGCCCTCACCCTCGCTGTACGACGCAGCTACCCCCCTCGGCTCCAGGGAGACAGGATGGACGCGCTGGTTGAGGAGCGAGACCTTGACTACGACGTCAGCCTTGCGGAAGGCCGCGTCGATATCGCCGACCCTGTGCACGTAGTGATGCGCAATGTTGTCCGAGAAGCCGGGATGGACACGGGGGGAGTCGGGCTTCAGGGCGGCCTCGACGTCGACCACCGCGTCGAGAGGTTCGTACTCGACCTCGACCGCCTCCGCAGCGTCAACGGCCGCGTACATGCTCTCCGCAAACACCACCGCGACGGCTTCGCCGACGAAATTGACCTCGCCCATCGCGAGAGCCTTCCTGACCGTCGCCTTCTTGCCGTGGGTGTCGGCCGAGCCCCCTCCCTCTCCTCCTGCCGTGTCGACCGTCGGCATGTTCTTCACCTTGCCGTCCAAGTCCTTCCCCGAGAGCGCCGCCGCAACCCCGGGCAGCCGGAGGGCGGGCGAGACGTCGACCTTGAGGATCTTCGCGTGGGCGTGCGGGCTGCGGACGAAGGCCGCGTAGAGCATTTCTGGCAGCCGCAGGTCGTCGAGATACATCCCGGAACCGGTTATGAACTTGGGGTCCTCGGTCCTCTTCAGAGACTGTCCTACGAGCCGCTTACCTTTCTGAACGGTAACCTGTGCCGATGCCATCGAAGAAGGTTGCGAGCTCTACGTTAAGAAACTTTGCTAAATCGACCTGCGGATGGTCGCCGAGCGCTCCTCTCCGGTGGAGACCAGAGTCACCTTGACCCTGAGCTCGTCCTCGAGGTATCCTACGAAGTCCTCGACGACCCTCGGCAGCTGCTCGTCCTTGAGGTCCGCACCCGAGAAGGACGGAAGTTCCTTGTAGACAGGTCTGACGGAGGCCAGCCTGGGAAGCGCCTTCGAGAAATCCGAGGTCTCGCGACCGTCCACGGAGTAGGCGGTGCACACTTTCATCTCGCGGACCTTGGTAAGGATGTCGAGCTTGGTAAGGGCGAGCTCGGACACGCCGTTCAGCCTCACCGCGTACTTCAGGGCGACCAGGTCGAGCCAGCCTATCCTCCGCGGACGCCCCGTGGTCGCGCCGTACTCTTTCCCCTCCCTCCTTATCTTGTCCCCAGTCTCGTCGAACATCTCCGTGGGGAAGGGCCCTCCGCCTACCCGGGTCGTGTAGGCCTTCGCCACTCCCATGACATCGCCCAGCGCAGAGTTGGGTATCCCGAGCCCCGCTGGCACGTATGTGGCGATGGTGTGGGCGCCCGTCACGTAGGGGTAGGTGCCATAGACGAGGTCGAGGAGCACTCCCTGGGCGCCCTCGAACATCACCGAGTGCCCCTTCTCGTTCAGGTCCATCACGGTGCCGCCTACGTCTCCGGTCCGGCCCTCGAGGATACGTCTCGACGCCGAGGTCCAGGATTCGAGGTCGGGTAGCGTCTTCATGAACGAGCGGTAGAAGGCGACGGCTGAGCTCATATCGAAGGTGCCGTTGTCCAGGTCGCCGGCTCGGGGGACCAGCCTTAGGGCGCGCATGGCGTACGAAGGGCCTATGCCCCGCTTGGTCGTTCCAATCGGGTTGTCTCCCCTGAGCCCCTCGATGAAAGCGTCCATCTCCTTCTCGAGCGGGGTGACGACCGTGCAGCGCGAGTCGATGAGCAGGTCCGCTTGCCCACCCTCCTTCGCAATCAGGTCCAGCTCGTCCCTCAGGGTGAGCGGGTCGAGCGCGACGCCCGGACCTATCAACAGCTTCTTCTTCTTGAGTGAACCTGACGGCAGAAGGTGAAAGACGAAGGTCCTCCCGCCGATGACGATGGTGTGACCGGCGTTGCTGCCGCCGTTGTAGCGCACGACCGCTTCGAACCTGTCAGCGTAGTAGTCGACAATCTTGCCCTTCCCCTCGTCTCCCCACTGGAGTCCGACTATGCAGAGATTGCGCACATACCCCGAGGTATGCCTGTCGGGATTTAACTCTATGCGACACGGACGATGCAATTTCCGGGTGCGTGCAGCGCGCGGCCGGGGCTAGAGTCCTACCAGGCCGTCCAGCGAGAAGGCGCCGGCTCCGACCACCAGCAGCACGAGGCAGAGCAGCAGGTAGGTTACGTCGATCTCGTAGTTCGGCTTGCCCGGCGCTATGTACTTCATCTTCATCTTGCGGCCCTTGAGCAATATTATCGAGCCGAACTGCAGGATGAAGAAGAATGAGACGACAGGTACGAGCAGTCCCAGTACAAGGAACGAGCCACCGAAGAACTCGAGGAGACCGGAAAGCACCGCAGCGGTCCCGGGCACACCCTGGCTCTTCATGAACTCTACCGCTCCCTTCTTGCCATCTCCGCTCAGCTTTGGATATCCATGGACCATCAGACTGGCCCCAACAGCGACCCTGAGGACGAGGGAGAGGTACGGCAGGTAGGGCAAGAGAGGTTCGAGAAGTTGTCCCACGTTGCTCCCCTTCCTTTACAGGCCCCAGCTTGCCTTTGTGACCGGCGTTATCCTGACGTAGGGACGCCCACGTTCGTGGAGCAGCTCGGCGACGCCACGCACCTCCACTCCTCTCGCCCGCCACGGAGAGACCGAGACCACGTCGTCTACCACGAAAGCTACCTTCCGGCTTGAGAGCATGTGCCTCCACTTCAGGCTGCTTGCTAGGTTCCGTCCGCTGAAGTACAGAAACCGGCCGTCGAACTCGTACACAACGGGGACTATGTGCGGCTGGCCGTCGGGGGACGCGGTGGCCAGCCTGCCTAGCCCGCCTCGGCAAAGAAAGGAGGCTTCCTTCTCAGTGAGCAGGGACTCTCTTGCCTCTTGCCTCAAGACCATAACGAACATTGTCGTGCGGCGCAGGTTAATATACCAGGTAGTCGGCAACTACTAAGTAGATAATCCTGAGGATATCTGGTCAAGCTCGCTTTACCGGCCAGTAGCGCGGGAGAGACTTAGACAGTATGGAAAGACTACTACGTTTATATTGCTGAGCGGCGTCGCTTTAGACGAGAAAGATGCAGGCAGAAACGATAAAGAAAATCAGCGGGGATGACTTCCAGAGGAGCGTCTTTGGAGCCCCCGAACCCGTGGTGGTGGACTTCTACGCAGATTGGTGCCCGCCGTGCAAGATGGTCTCTCCTATCCTTGAGGGCCTATCCGAGGAATACCGAGGAAAGGTCAGCTTCGTGAAGGTCAACGTAGACGAAGAGGCGGAACTGGCGTCGCAGTTCGGTATCATGAGCATTCCTACGGTCGTCTTCTTCGCAAAGGGGAAGGTGTCTGACGCCGTCATCGGCGCGGTACCGGCGACAACGTACAGGGAGAAGCTGGAGCAGGCGATTAGGAGCAGCACGACGGTGGGCTGATATAAGCCAGACAGAGGAGACGAGGGTCTTCCAGGACGCCGGGTACACCTGCGTCAGGTGTGGGGTCTGGGCCGGCCATAAGGAGCTGGACCCCCTTCCTTCGCCGAGGTGCTCGAACTGCGGCTTTACGGTCTTCGCGAAGACGCGCTCGAGCCTCGTCAAGCAAATGAGGTCAGTTTAGGCCGCGCCGGTATAGGCTTATCTTTCGCTCGGCCGACGGCGGCGTCATGAAAGAGTACGACCTGGTCGTAGTCGGGACCGGCTCGGCGATGAACCTAGTAGACCCGATGATACGGGGAAACCCGGACATCAGGATCGCTGTGATAGACAAGGACGAGCCGGGGGGCATCTGCCTCACCAGGGGGTGCATCCCCTCGAAGCTTCTTCTGTATCCTGCCGAGCTTGTCAGGTCGCTCGAGGACGGAAAGGAACTAGGCGTATCCGCCAGCATCGCGGTAGACTTTCCGTTCATAATGCAGAGGATGCGGCGGTTGATAGGGGCTGATATCAACTCCATCCGCGACGGCCTGTCCAGTTCCGCGAACATCGACTACTATCACTCGACGGCGGAGTTCGTCTCGCCCTATACGATGAGGGTCAGCGGCGACGAGATTCACGGTAAGATGTTCTTCCTTTGCACTGGTTCGAGACCGGCCCTCCCCGATGTCAAAGGGTTGGAGAAGTGCAGCTACCTGACCAGCGACACGGTGCTCGCGCTCACGGCACTGCCCGAGAGTCTTCTCATCGTGGGGGGAGGATACATCGCGGCGGAGTACGGGCACTTCTTCGCGGCAATGGGCACGAAGGTTACCATACTCGGGAGGAACCCCCAGTTCCTCCCGGACGAGGAACCGGAGGTCTCGAAGGTCGTGAGGAAAGGACTCGAGAAGCACATGAGGATAATCACCGACTGTGAAGTCACTGAGGTCGTCGACTCAGGGACGAAGAAGATAGTCACTGCCCGCGACAGGGCTACAGGAAAGAGCATGACGATGGAAGCCCAGTTCATAATGTACGCGTCGGGGAGGGAAGCTACGTCCGACATTCTTCACCCCGAGAGAGCTGGAATCCAGACGGAGGACGGCGGGTGGATTTCGGTCAACGAGTACCTCCAGACGACGCAGCCGAACGTGTGGGCGTTCGGCGATGCGAACGGGAAGCACCTCTTCAAGCACGTCGCCAACTACGAGTCGCAGGTGGTCTATTACAATGCTGTCCTGAAGCAGAACGTGAAGGCAGACTACCACGCCGTTCCCCACGCCGTATTCACGTATCCTGAGGTCGCTGCCGTCGGGATGAGGGAGAGAGAAGCGCTGGAGTCGTACGACCCCGAGGACATACTCATCGGGTTCTACCAGTACCAGAACACAGCCAAGGGTGAGGCGATGGACGCCAGAGATTATTTCGTCAAGGTCATCCTGCAGGGGAGCACCATGAAGATCCTGGGCGCGCACATCGTTGGCCCGCACGCGTCCGTACTGATCCAGGAGGTCGTCAACGTGATGTACTCGCCGGGCGAGAGCGGAGAAACGGTGAGCAAGGCGATGCACATCCATCCGGCCCTGAGCGAGGTGGTCGAGCGCGCGTTCACAGCGCTCTATCCACCCGAGCAGTATCACCACATGCTAATGCACGCTGGGCTTGAGGAAGGGGCCGAGCACCACCATCACTGACGACAGCACCCTCTTAAGGAACGCAGGGCAGGGACTAATGCTGGGATTATGGTCGCCATAAACTTCGGGGAGGTCGATTCGGCGATCGCGTTCCTGAGCTCCATGGCAATCATACTCGGAGCGATCTTCGTCGTGCTCGAGATAAGGGACAACAAGAAGATGATCGAAGCGGCAACCGAGCAGGCGAAGGCAGCCGCGATCCAGGCGGACGCCAGCGCCCAGCAGACGAAGCAGAACATCGAGATAGCCGACATGGACATCATCATGAGACTCTACGAGTTCGCGAACACGCGCGAAGTCCAGATGTCGTGGCTGACAGTCCTTAGCTCGACTGTCAACTCTTTCGATGAATTCAATAGGCTCCCGAACGAAGACCAGGTCTCCTTCTATCAGATAGCGTCGCTCTTCGAATCCATCGGCGTCCTCCTGGACAGAGGCATAATCACCCTGCGGACCGTCGACGACATGTTCCTGCCACAGACGGGTTGGAAGAAGATGAAACCCTTCCTCGATGGTATCAGGGAGCAGACGGGCTCCGAAGGATTCCCGTACTTCGAGAAGATGAACGCAGCGCTCGAAAGACAGGCCTCCGCGACGAGCCCTAACTAAATAGTCCTCTGCGATGATACAGAACTTGAGGCACGGCGTGCTTTATCGCGTCCGGCAACTACACCACCAGCATGCCATCGGTGGTGTCTCTTCCCGACGAGGCAGTTTACTCCTCTAGTTCCCACGCTCTAAATTTCAAGCAGTCTCACATTTCATCGAGCGACAGTGCAGGGCCAGCGTCCGACCGCGGGCCAAAGTTTATCGAAGTGCCGTCGGGGCTGCCCTGCATGGGTGAAGAAAGGGAATCGTCGGACCGGGAGGAGGTCTCGGACCTCGTGAAGAGGCTTTTCGTGAGCGGGGACGAAAGGAGGTGGAAGGACGTGGTCGCTTGCTTCTCTCCGAAGGTCCTTCTTGACATGTCTTCATCCGGAGGTGGCAAGCCTTCGAGGACGAGTCCGAAGCGCATCGCCGAGATATGGGAGTCAGGGGTGAAGGGACTGGCAGCGAGCCACCACCAAGTCGGGAACATGCTGGTGAGCATCGAAGGGACAGAGGCGGCTGCTTTCTGTTATGCGACGGCCACACACTACTTCCCCAACCCTTCGGGCCAGAACGTGCACACGTTCGTCGGCACCTACGACTTCCACCTTTCCAAGACGGCTGGGAAGTGGTCGATAGACGCATGGAGGTTCAACCTGAAGTACGAGGACGGCAACCTGCTGCTGTCGGAGATCGCCAAGAAGGCCTCAAGGCAGTCTAGCTCTTAGGCTCGCCAGCGGGAAAGTCCGGGATGGACGGCCCGTCGAGGACCAGAAGCACCTCCCCGGGGACAACGAACATGGACCTGTACATGCTCACCCCCCTGATCATCCCGTACTTCCGGGAGACCTCCCCGAAGCTCGTCTTCCTGAACCCGTGGCCCCTGAAGAGGGCGTTGGACTCAGCGTTGTCCTCTCCGACGCTCGCGTAAACTTCGTTCGCGCCCACCGACCTGAGGTACGATACCGCGTCGCGAAGGAGCCGTGAGCCTACGCCCCTGCGGCGGTGAGCCGACGCGACGGCTACATAGTAGACGTAGCCCGCCCCCTTCTCCATGGTCTTGAGCATCGAGAGACCGATCGGCTCGCCGCCGATGTACGCGGCCCTAACCGTCTGCACGTCGCCCACCGTCCTCACCGCGTGTCTGAGGTAGACTCCCGTGAAGCTCTCCTGGAGCACGCCGTCCAGCGCAGCTCTCTCGGACCGGGGAACATCCCTTATCTCGGCCAGGTCGGCTTCGCTCAGAGATTGAACACCCTCTTGGCGTTGCCGGAGAGGATTGCCGACCTGTCGGCCTCATCGACCCTGAGTCTCCGGACCAGCTCGAGGGACAGCTTCGGCGTGGAGACTGGATAGTCCGTCCCGAAGACCACCTTCTCGGCGCCGCCGGCGTAATAGATCGCCCTCGTAAGCTGGTCTGCGAGAGAGTCCATGTAACCCTCAAGGTACTTGCTCCCACCGACGACAAGGCCCGAGATATCAGCGTAGACGTTCGGATGCTTGTAGACCAGCTCGCCGACGTCCTGTATCCACGGATTGCCGAAGTGGCAGATAACTATTCTCAGTCCCGGCCTAACGTTCGCGAGCCTGTCTATCGTGAGTGGGTGGGCGTGTTCCAGGCTCCCGTTCGGGGTGGCGGTGTCACCGGTGTGGAACATGACCGGCAGGTCCTCCGCCTCCGCGTAGCTGTAGAGCGGGTCCAGGACCCCGTCGTCCGCGAAGACCCTAAGGTAGCCCAGCCTTACCTTGAAGCCTCGCACTTCGGAGCTCCTCCTAGCCAGCTCCACCGCTCTACCGACGTCCTGTGCGTTGGGTTCGACCGTAAAGATGGGGGAAAGGACCCCCTCGCTCCGGCGACACAGCTCGAGCACCTTCTCGTTCGGAAGCGGTATCCCGCCGCGAAGAGGAGGGCTTAGGAGAAGGCCCCTCGAGATGGCGTTGGATTCCATCAGCCCGAGAAGCTCTTCCAAGTCGTACCTGAGACCGTTGAGGGTGGCGTATGGGATGAGCTGGTCCTGAGGGTTCTCGGAGAGATGTACGTGGGCGTCGATTGTCACAGGCATTCAGGAGAAGTGTCACCCGATTTGGGATAAACCTTTGCCGCTCGGGGTCGAAATCGCTGGCTCAGTGGGGTGCCCGACGGGTACGCGATACATCCTCCAGAGCTTACGGAAGAAGAGCGTCATGGCGAGGTCGACCACTAGAACCAATGGTGAGCCGACCGTCGCGATGAGGCCTATGGCGGCGATCGGCAGGATGAGCCCGAACGCCAGCGCTATCAGCTGCTGTTCGTTGTTGGTCGAGCCGCCCACCCTGAGCACGACTGCCAGGAAGAGTGCCTGGACGAGAAGGACGAGCACGAAGTCGACCGCCGGCGGGATGAGCAGGGTCATCGCCAAGCCCTCCTCGACGATTCCGTAGGCAGCGCCGAGGACGAGGACGGTAGCCTATCCCTTGTTCCAGCGTACCGCGGCCTCCCTGACGAGGAGGACTCCGGGCCCGTAGAGTCCCAGGTTCGCAGCGAGCTGGAAGAGGAACTGTCCGGGGTTCAGCACGACCATCTCGAGAGGGCTCGAGCTGGAGAGATACTCGGGTATGCCCGGGATGAGAAGCAGCAGGCATATCACCGGATGGGCTTTGAGGAGGTCCAGGAGGCTGCGAAGGAGCCCCGTCCTTCCCGTCTCAACGGGGGCGGTGGCGTCAAGGACCGGGCCGAGTGCAGGTGGACCGGCCAAGGTCTCGCAGCTGGCCATGTAGTCCGCTGCGCCCAGGCTTAGATGAGCGTTGCTCCAAATCGGCGGTAATCCAGCAAGTCATATATGCGCTGGCTTTCGTGGACTGTTTTCGGCCGGCGTATGGGTAACCTGGTAACCCAGCAGCCTGGAAAGCTGCCGTCCGAAAGGGCTTGCAAGTTCAAATCTTGCCGCCGGCGCCTTCCGCCGTGGTTGCGCGTTCTGCTCTTGCAGGGCAGCCGCGTGCAGGCGTAGAACCTGTGGCGCTAAAATACTAGATTGGTGCTACCTTCTCTGGTGCGAATCAAAACCTCGACCGCCATGAAGCAAGTCGACGAGTGGAAGGACCTCGTTCTCATGAGGTACAGAAGGTTCATCTCAAGCCTCTCTTTCCTTCTGGTCTCTGTCGGACTGAGCAGACAGCTATTCCTCCCGACCTTCTTCACAGTAGGTCTCTCTCTTCAATTTGCTTTCCTAGAGCTGGGCTCACTCATCGTGCTCGGCGCGCTGATTCTCAAGCTCAACTCGTACAGGTTAGCGAACCTCGTCCTGAAGGGTTTCACCGGGATGCGGGCGTAGACTCCGTCCCTTCCTTCGGCTCTCTCCCGGCGGTCTTCCAGAGCTTCGGATAGGTACCCTGCTCCATGATTACCCGGTTCACCGGGAACGCTATCCCCTTTTTGCTGTTGACGACCTCCTCCGTGGTCATCGCCGCTTTGCCCAATCCAACGAGCTCGCCCTTGCCGGATAGTAGGACCACCGTCTCGTCCTTCGAAATGTGTGACGAGAGGGAGACCACCCCGGGCACGGCCAGCATCGCGCCGTGGCAGACGGCGTCGATTGCGGCGTCCTTGACCACGACCTTCTTGATGCCTTCTAGACAGCTCTCGATGGGCCTGACGACGGCCCTTATCCTTGTCTCGTCTCCGTTCTTCATACGGAAAACGGCGTCGTTCAGGTCGTGGAGAGTCACGAGTCCCTGACTCTCGCTCAGAGGGCCGACCTTGGTCCGGCGTAGCTCGACCATCGTGGCGCCAACGCCTAGCACCTCTCCCATGTCATAGATCAGCTTACGGATATAGGTGCCCGACTCACAGAGGCAGCGGAGGAGGAAGAGGTTCCCCTCCTGCTCCAGTATATCCATCTCGTAGATGGTCCTGCTCCTGACCTGCCGCTTCACCGAAGACCGCTGGGGAGGCTTCTGGAAGATCTCGTCGGTGAACTCGCGCACGACGCGGTCGACCTGCTCCCTCGGCACTGACGAGTGTATCCTCATGACCGCTACGTACTCCTTCGGGAAGAGAAGCAGGAGCGAGATCGCTTTCGTCGCCCTGCCCAGTCCGATGGGCAGGAGACCGGAGACCCCGGGGTCCAGGGTCCCGCTGTGCCCCGCGTTTGCGACCCCGAGGAGTCTGCGCACCCACGCAACCTCTTCGTGACTGGTAGGACCCCGGGTCTTGTCCAGGGGTATGAGACCGTAGTTCAGGTAGGCCTTGATGGGCCGTTTTTCGGGCTCGCATCCGTGTCTCGGGTCAGAGGTCTCCTCTGCGATGACGACGAGGTCCTCGGAGGTCAAGAGGTCATCGCTGAGATGTACCCGAGGACCTCCTTCGCGACCTTCTTGGCGGGGATGTCGTCGGTTCCCACGACCAGCTGGAACGGGGAAAGGTCCCTGCCGAATTCTATATCGTAGAGTTTCTTGTACAAGCTGAAGTTCTCCTTGTCCCTCTTCGCGATGATCTTCATGCACTCCTCCGGAGTCGAAGCGTCGCGCTTGGCCATCCTCACGGCCCTACTGTTCGGCGTGGCAGCGAGCCAGACCTTTAGCCCTTTCTTGGAGAGCCACGGCAGCGTGTAGCTGGTTATCACGACACCGCCCCTGGCGGCCTTCTTGAGGAGCCGGGAGTCGACTTCCTTGTCGAACTTGGAGGAGCCGCGCCTCTCCTGGAGGAACTTCATCCCGTCAGCCGTGTCCCACCAGTCGTCTCCGGTAGCGTTGTACCCTTCCTCCTGGGCTATCTCCTTCAGTATGTCGCCCCCGCCGACGAGAGGAAGACCCAGCTCCTCGGCTATCAGCCTCGCGACGGTCGTCTTCCCGACTGCGGGCATCCCGCACATTATGATGGCTTGCAAGGGAGGGTCACGTGGTTATCGAGGTTCCGAGGAGCTTCTGGAGCACGAAGGAGAATGAGAACGAGGACAGGGAGTACCACCAGAAGAGCGCCATGCCTCCGGTTGAGGAGACCAGGTATGGGATCGGAATTGGGGACACGGCGACCTGCGTGCTGATGCCGCCCAGCAGGATATCCGCCATCAGATAGTAGACCACCAGGAACGGGATGTAGGTCACGACGGTCGCCTTCAGCCTCCCCGTCGACATCGTCAGCCTCATCTTGTCGTACTGAGGCTTCAGTTTCTTGAGCTTCTCTTCCTTCGCCTTGTCCTTCTTGGTTATCGCCTGCCGGAGTTCCTTATCGAAAGCCGAGACCTCCTTTCTGATACGCCTCTCCTTCTTCAGGTCGACGAGCAGCCTGACGGCTATGTTCGAGAGGACCGCCAGGCCCAACGCAGTCAGCGTGACTATGACGGTCGACTCGGGTATCATTATGCTGCTGGTCATTTCGCCGCGTTCGCCACCATATTCAGGATCACTCTGGCCGCCTCATCAGCTTTGCCCTCGCGGTTGTGTATGAAGGAGATCGGCGCTCCGCTGACGAGCGAAGCCGCTGAAAGGAACGTCCTGGCGAGCGTCAGCTCCGTCTGCACCTCCTCAGTCGTGAGGATATCTCTGTACCTGGTGGTATCGTTCTTTCTTCTCGAGAGTATCTCTTCGGGGTCTGCCTCGATCAGGACCAGATGGGTCGGCTTCAGCGCTTCGATTACGCTGTAGGGCAGCCCGGGCCAGAATCCCTCAGGAGTCCTTATGAAGAGATGCGTGTCTACGAAGACCACTCCACCCCTGCTCCGGCTTATCTTCTGGGCCGCTATCCTTTGCAGCCGCTTCTGGTTCTCCACGGGGAGCTTTCGCATCTCGTCCCTGTGCTTGACCCACTTGAGCTTTTTCGCCGCCTCGAACATCTCCGTCCCGAAGACCGCGACGGAAGAGCCCTTGATCGCCTCGACCGACTTGCTGACGACCGTGCTCTTTCCAACACCCGCTATGCCGACGACGACTATGCGCAGACCCATGCTCTCACGTCTGTCCGAGGACTCCCGCAAGACGCGGCGAGAACTCTTCCAGCTGTTCCTTCACAAGCATCTGATAGTACTGAAGGATGATGTCGACCATCAGGAGCAGACCGATGCCCGTCCCGAATACTCCGAATAGGTCGGAAATGGAGGCGACGAGGCCGATGATGAGGCCCCCGATTATGGTTATCGGAGGTATGTACCTGTTGAGCACCTGTTCGAGCGAGAGGCCTGAACGCCTGAAACCCGGCACCTGCACATCAGCATTCATCAGGTTCTTGGCGACTGCCCTCGAGGATAGGCCTCCTATCTCGACCCATATCCGCGCGAACATCACCGCGAACGTGGTGAGAAACGCGACGAAGATCACGGCGCGGACCGGGTCCGCTGCCGTCTGAGCGAGCCCCTGAGGAGCCGTGAGATAGTAGACGAGGCCTCCGGTCGGGTTGTTGTTCGCGTCGTAGCCCGCGATGATATACTTGAGCCACGGCGCGCCGCTCTCACGGTCCCAGATGAGACGGGCGATGAACGAGACGTTCGCCGCGAGAGCCGAGACGAGGATTACGGGGATGTTCGAGACGTAGAGAAGCTTGATGGGATAGACGCCCTGGAATCCCTTGAACTTCACCGAGGTGATGGGAACCTCCACCCTCATCCCCTCGATGTAGATGATGAAGAGGATAACCGCTACACTGAGCACGAAGGTCACCAGGTCGGGGTACTGGTTGGGCCGGAGCACGATACTGCTCAGGCTGTTACTTAACGCGGCACTGATGAAGGCGGGAACGAACCCGAAGATCACGGTCGGACCAGAACTCGTGGTCGTCGTGCTGACCAGCTCGGGCGAGAACGTGTACCACATGAAGGTCTGGGCTACGCCTCCCAAGATGAACAGACTGATGCCGCTCCCGATTCCCCACCCCTTCTGGATCATTTCGTCCAGCAGGAGGACGACCACGCTCGCCAGGAAGAGCTGGAAGAATATCACTATCGCCTGGCCGCTCGCAAGGGTCCCTAGGGCGCCGCCAATGATGTACGCCCCGGCTTCGACGGCTATCACCACGAAGGTGAGGATCTTGGTGGACGACCCGAAGATGGCCCTGTCGTCGGGGTTTCCCAGGTCCAGCTTCAGCAGGTCGCTGCCCTGCAGCAGCTGCAGAATCAGGCCAGCGGTCACTATCGGGCCGATGCCGAGCTCCATAAGGGTCCCCTGGCTCGAGGCGAAGATTATCCTGAGGAAAGCGAACTGGTCGGTCTTGTTGCCGTAGTCGTAGAGGGGCGTGATCGCCATAGTCATGTAGAGGACGAGGGCCAGGCCTGTCCAGATGAACTTCTCAGAAAGGTTCAGCTTCTGCTTGGGCTTCGGAACCTCAGGGAGAATCGTCGCCGCGCTCTTGACGACATCTCTGAAGGAAGCCAAGCTTGCTAAACTCCGCGCCTATTCGACTATCTTGCCACCGGCTTCTTCAACTTTTGTCTTAGCTCTCTCAGTGAAAGACTCGACCTTGATGTTGTAGGCCCGCTTTACGTCACCGGAGCCGAGCAGCTTCTCCACGCCCATCGATGTGAGGTCGACCGATATCGCACCCTCGGAGGTCTTGGTCTGCATCCCATCCAGCTCGCCCACGTTTAGCCACCGGGATATCCTGTTCCTGTTGTGGACGTCGTACTGGTCCTTGCTGAAGTGGTCGGGGTCATTGATGACCATCCAGGACCACTTGTGCTTGTGGAGGCCGGCGTTCCCGTGGCCGCCCTGCTTTCCAGAGTGCCTGTGCTGGCCTATCTGTCCGTAGCCATGGGTCCTCGAGCCCCGGAGTTTCCTGACCTTCCTGATTCTTGTGGGCATGGTCTAAATCATTCTCTTGACGATGTCGGGCAGGCTGGGGTTCTCTCCGAGCACGCCGCCCTCCCTGAACTGCCTCCTGGATGAGCGCTTGAGCCCTCCCCGGGGTGGAGAAAGACCGAAGTATGGTTTCACGCCGGACAGCGAGGAGAGGGTCAGTCCGTTCTTCAGCATCTTGGCCGCGAGGTCCGCGTGGTCCTTGTATCCCATCGCCTTAAGGGCGGTGGCGTCAAGCCTCTTGACAGTGCTTAGCTTACCTCGGTGCTCGAGCAGCGAGATGAGCAGCGCCTCGTCGACGGGGCACCAGGCGACATAGTCCTTGCAGAGCTTGAGTGCGCCCATCGTGGTCGCGTCGTCCTTTACCACCGTCGCGGCAAACCGTTTCCCAATGCCGAGCTCCACCAGGGTCGTCCGGACAGGCGCGGGCGTGTTGATCAGACCGTGAAGATTAACGGCGAGAATGCTGGTCATCCATCTTCACCCTATACGTTCAGTCCTCGCGACTTGGAGAATGCGTCGTATGTCGCGTTGGCGAGAGACGACAGCGTGTCAGTCGAGCCGAAGGTCCTGACCCAGACGTCCTTCACTCCGGCGAGCGCGAGAAGGTTCGTAAGGGCTGGTCCCGCCACCGTTCCGAGGGATCTCGGTGCCGGGAGGAGCTCCACGCGCACACTTCCTGCCTTCCCGACGATCCTGTACGGGACTGAGTGCTTCGTGCCGCACCTGCATTCCCAGCTGCCGCATCCTAGCTGGACTGGTATCACGTTGAGGAGAGCGTCATTCGTCGCCTTGTCTATAGCAGACTTCATCTGGGCCGCCTTGCCCTTCCCCACGCCGAAGAATCCGTTGCCGTTGCCGACCGCCACAACGGCGGCGAACCTCGTGAGCTCCCCAGCGTCGGTCTGCTTCTGGACGATGCCAACGCTCACGACCTCGGACTTGAGGTCGGGCACCAGCGTCTTCACTATCTCAGGCTCGCGTAGCTTTAGTCCCAGCTGGAAAATCTCGTCGAGCGAGGTGATCTTGCCTTCCTGCACCATCTTGCCCAGTTTCGTTCTGGGCACCCAGGGCGGCTCTTCTCTATCGTCTCTTCGTCTTTCTCGCTGCTGTGACATTAGTTAGCCCCCATTATCGCTTGCTTGACCTTTGCATAGTCCTGAGCGTAAGACTCTGGCTTGAAGCCCTGCTTCAGCAGCGCAGAGAACCGCCTCTCGTATAGCTGCCTGTCCTGCGCGGCGAGGTCGTTCGCGTACTTCGCTATCGCGTCTCCCTTCAGGATGGCCTCCGGAGGTACGACCTCCTCGGAGAAGGGAATCTCCACCCCGGCGTCAGCGACGCCCTTGACGAACGCTGGTATCCTGGTCCCCTTCACGAACGGGACCGGACCGTTGTAGAGGTATGCCCTCTCGACACCCTTCTTCTTAGCTTCCTTGCCAGCCCACAGACCCAGGAGATAGCAGGCCGGAATCGACTTTAGCGAACCCTTCCATCCGAGCTTCTTCAGGGCGTGCGAGTGCGCCGACGCAACCACGAGGTCCCCCTTCACGGTCGGCTTGAGGAACTGCGCGCTCACGTTCTTGCCAGAGATGCGCACTGCGAGAAGGGTACCCCTCGATAGGATGGCCCTGCGCCTCGCCTTGTAGTCGGTGGCGCCACTCCTTCTGCGCCTGTACATCGGAATGTAGTCGGCCATGTCTACCGCCTGACCTCCTTCATCAGTTCCATCAGGTGCTTGACATCGCGAATCTGTCCGCCCTTCACCTGCCGGTATAGCTTCCTGTACTGGTCCTTGCCTATCTCGTTCCTCTCGCGTGCGACCTTGAGCCTCCACCTTAGGGCCCTGACCTTGATCATCCACGCCTCCTTCCTGGGGCGCCTCGAAGTGAGGGCGCCGCTGAACGAGCCCTGCTTGCGCGACTTGCCCTTGGCGTGCTTTACCCGCGCGCGTCCACGAGAGACGCCCTTTACGGGTGCGACCTTGATGCCGCCCATCCCAGCGAGGCCCCTGATAGTGCTCCTCGTGATAGCATCCTGAATGAGGTCCTGCGCCTCCGGGTCGAATATTATCCGGTCCTCGCCGACGCCGAGGGTGTCGGCCGCTAACCTGCGCTTATTTCTTAGGTTCAATGACTCGCAACCCCTGTGGATTCAGCACCCTCAGACCGAGCTCTGAGGCCCTCCTCATGATCTCTGCCCGCTTCCTCGCGCCCACGGTGCCTCCCATTCTGACTACCTCCTTGCCCGGGACCACCTTGGAAAGGTCCTCGGCGTTGTAGACCAGGACCTCGATGTGACCGCTCGAATGGTACCCGCGGACCTGCGCTGGACCCCTGTATCCGACCTTGACCCTCCTCGGCCAGCCCTTGATGGACTTCCTGACCTTGTTGTCGAGCCCCTTTGGTTTCCTCCATTCGGGGTGGAGACGGTCGTATCGCCAGCTCTCGGGTCTCACGAACTCTGGCCTGTGCTCCGCTACCTCCTTCCTTACCTTGAGGAGTCGCTCGAGCCGAGGAGCCTCTGAATCGTTTTCTTTCGAGTGTTTCTTTGGCATTCTTTACCAGCCTTTCTTCTTCTCGTAGACGTAGATGCCGTCCAAGAATATTCTCTGGTCCTTTCGTTTGATCTTGGTGGCCTGTTCTAGATTAGCAGAAGTCTGTCCAACGTCCTCGAGCGAAACTCCCTTAATAATAATATCGTCGCCCTCGACAGACACCTTGCAGTCTCCGACGATGTCGGTGACCCTCGCCGACCTCTCGCCGACGAAGTTCTCTACTGCCACGGTCTTGCCCTTCACCTTCACCGTGACCGGGAAGTGGGCAAAGACGACCTTGAGCTTGTATGTGTAGCCCTTGGTGACGCCCGTGACCATGTTCCTGACGAGAGAGGACATGGTGTTTGAAGAGACTACGTCCTTCTTGCCCTCTGTGAACGGCGTGATCTCCACCTTGCCGTCCTTCACGGCGATGTTGACGTGGATCCTGTCGAACCTCTTGGTGACGGTGCCGAGCGGACCCTTGACCGTGATGCTCCTACCGCTGACAGATGCGGTAACGCCCTCGCCCAGTTCGACTGCGTGGACGGTAACGGTCTCAGTAGACATAGCCTAAGAGTCTCCCTCCAATGTTCTTTTCCTGGGCCTCGGTGTGCGACAGGACTCCGCTCGGCGTGGACACGATTAGCATCCCGACCCCCACCGCGGGCAGATAGCGGCTCTCCCACTCGGTGTACTCCTTCGCCTTGATAGGATACCGCGGGATTATGGCTCCGCACTTGTTTATCCGGCCGAGGAGTTGTACTCTGAGCTTGCCCGAGACACCGTCGTCTATGAACTCGAACTCCCCGATGTACCTCCTCTTCTGGAGGACGCGCATGACCTCGCTCGCGAGGTTCGAGGCAGGGATGACTATGCACTCTTTCTTCCTCCTCATCTCCGCGTTCTGCAACGATGCGAAGAGGTTTGCGAGGATATTGTTTACTGTCATGCCATTCTACCTCTAGTCGTATTTCCTGAAGCCGAGCTTCTCAGCGACTTCCCTGAAGCACTGTCTACAGAGGACCAGGTCGTAGCTCCTGATGACCGCCCCGTATTGCCCGCACCTGCGGCAGTAGCGAGTGGACTTGCCATACTTGCGCTGCTTTGGATGTCTTTCCTTCATTGAATCGTCACCCCGAACTCGTTCTTGAAGAACTCCATCGCGTCTCCCTTGGCGACGACGTGGTTCTTGCCTACCTTGGCCGGCTTGTGCAGACGTCTCGAGACTCTCCCGCCGGGTCTTTGCAGGAAGACCGAGACGTTCATCCCCCAGATCCCTATCTCTGGGTCGTACCTAATTCCTGGGATCTCGATGTGCTCCTTGAGGCCGAACGAAACACTCCCCCGGGAGTCGAACGAAGAGTCGTTCATCTTCTTCTCACGCGCGGCCAGCAGCCTGGCGATAAGGTCCTTCGTCGTCTCGCCCCTCACCGTCACGACGAGTCCGATGGGCTCCCCCCTGTGAGTGCCGAAGTCCCTTATCGACTCCTTTGCCTTGCGCTCGGCGGGCTTCTGGCCTGTGATCTGGTCGAGGACCTTCCTGGCCCTCTGCACCGCCTCTCCAGACTTGCCTACGCCTATGTTGATCACTACCTTGCTGATTGCAATCTTCCGCATCGGATTTTCGACGACCTGGGTCTGACTCAACCTATGCTTGCACCTCTATGGCGGGACTGTCTGAACCGACAGGGAACACCAGCCTCGCAGGGAGCTCTGTCTCGCCGCCCGGAAGAGACAGCGTGATCATCCTCTCTCGAGAGACCGTCCCCTTCTTGACGTCAGATATCTTGCCTATCTGTCCGGCCCTGTCTCCCGACAGTACGAGGCCTACGGAACCCTTTGTGAGCTTGACGGAAGACACGACGCTCTGCTCGGGGACCTTGATCACCACCGAATCTCCCGGGGAGAGTCCCAGCGCGTCGTTCACCATGGAACGGCCGTCGTGCAGCCCGTACTGGATGTGGCCGCCCTTGGTCTTCGACTTAGACTTTATCCTGCAGAGCTTGAGCCCCGCCTGTTCCTTTGCTACCTTCTTCGCCGTGAGACCGTCAGGTGACGGTATCAGTCTGTAAGCGAGTCCCTCCCTGGGCACCTGTATCACGTTGAACAGTCCGACCGAGAAAGCCGCGTCCCGCCTCGGCACTCCGTCGACAAGGATCTGAGATCCCGAGAGGACGCTGTTGACCTCCCTCGCGTTCTGCACCAGGCCTAATACGTCGCGGAGGGCAACGCCGAGCGAATATCCGTCAGCCAGCGAATAGGCGCCGGGTTTCGGCCTTGTCGCGAATCGCTTCGAC